>JBKJIV010000135.1:0-13092 GCA_046598365.1 Polaromonas sp.
GACAAATGGGGTTAGGGGGATAACGCGCTCCCCCTCCACCTTGTCGCGGATGGTGACGCCCTTCCAATGCGTGTTTATGTCGCTCCAACGCATCGCCAGAATTTCACCCGGTCGCGCCCCGGTGAGCACCATCACTTGAAGGTAGGCGGCAACCACGGGGTTTCCAATATTGCGGACAGCAGCGAACCACGCGGGTAACTGTTCCTTGAGTAGCGCGTCCTGCTTAACTCCAGCTTTCCCCAAAACTTCGCGGGTTTTCTTGGTCTTGGCTGGGTTGGTGGCGGGCATCACTGGTGCATAGGCTTGCTGTTCTGAGCACCACGTTAAAAAGGCCTTGAGGCAGCGCCATGCGTGTCTAGCTGTTGACGGGCGGGTCTTGCCTTCCTTCGCGGCCCATGCCTCTACGGTTGTACTGGTCAGGTTTCGCAATTCAATCGTCAGCAGGTCATAGAGGAGCCCCGGCATCGTCACGCCCTTGCCCTTGGTGCCGACTTGCTGCTTTACGCCCCCAACTTTGACAAGCTCCAAGTGATAGCGGTAATGGCGGTCGCCCCAAAACTGGCGGCGCTCGGCGGTGTAAATACCCCAAACCTCCCCAACGGTTACAGCATGGGCAGCAGCGGCGGCTTTCTTGTCAACGGCGGCGGCTTGCCTGTCGCGTTCCACTTCCCGTGGGTCGGTGCCACCATCAACCAACATTTTCAATCCCTGCGCCTTTTGCCGGGCCTTTTCAATCGGCCAGTCTTTCAGCGTGCCAATAGTTACCCGGATGGTTGCCCCGTTCAGGCGCGATTCAAAGACGTAAGTTTTGCGGCCCGTGGGGGTCGTCCGTAGCGCAAGCGTCGGAGCTTCGGTGTCCCACAGGAAGGCCTGGGGCTTGCCAGTAGGGCAGGTGAAGTCATCAACCCGGGCACGAGTTAAGCGCTTGCGGCTTTCTGGCTTTGTCATGTCATCCCCTGAATCTGTAGGCAATCTGTAGGCAAACATGCTGTATATAACCGCATATTTATCAACACCTTCGATGTTTACCCATCCTGAAAATGACTCGTAACGTGTTGATTTATATAGATTGTAGCAACATCAATCAACAGTTGCAAATACTAAATGTCTAGGACTGTTAATCCGTAGGTCCCTGGTTCGAGCCCAGGTTGAGGAGCCAAAAATTCAAAAGCCTGAACGCGATAAGCGCTCAGGCTTTTTTCGTGGCGGGTTACCATTTGCAGGTGATGTCCTTGGGCCGCCGGCCCATGCTGACCACTCGCAGCCCACACGCAAAGCCACGCCCACCTGCCCCCTCACGCCGTGCGAAAGTCAACGCCTCCCCTGCCCTGGCTGGATGCCGACGATGCTTTTCCAGCCGTTGAAACCGCGTGGGCAGAAGGCGACCCGGCGCCCGGCCTGTTGGCAGCGGGCCGCACGTTGGATGTACCGACCCTGCGGCAAGCCTATGGGCTGGGTATCTTTCCGTGGTTCGGCGAGGGTCAGCCTATTTTGTGGTGGAGCCCGAACCCGCGCATGGTGCTGCGCACGCAGGATTTCAAACTTCATCGGTCGCTGCGTAAAACCCTGCGGCGCTTCGTCATCGCGCCCGGCCATGAGATCCGATTTGACACGGTGTTCGCGGAGGTCATCCATGCCTGCGCAACCACGCCGCGTGACGACCAACCTGGCACCTGGATCGTGCCCGACATGGTCATGGCCTATGTCGCGCTGCACCGCGCCGGCAGTGCGCACAGCGTGGAAACCTGGATCGACGGCAAGTTGGTCGGCGGGCTTTATTGTGTGAACCTGGGCAGCATGGTGTTTGGTGAGTCGATGTTTGCGCACCAAACAGATGCGTCGAAAATCGCACTGGCAGCGTTGGTGGCGTTTTGCCGCGCCAAGGGTATGACCATGATCGATTGCCAGCAAAACACCCCGCATCTGGCCTCTCTCGGCGCGGCCGAAATGCCGCGCGAAGATTTTGTCAGGCATGTAGGCAAGAGCGCGAAAGAAACAGCTCCTCAATGGAAGTTTGACGCCCTATACTGGAATCAGATTTTTTGACGGCCCGAGCGAGCAACGACGTGACGCACCTCAAAGACCTACCACTACAAACACTGCAGTTTTATGCCACTGCGCCTTATCCTTGCAGTTATCTGCCTGACAGGCAGGCGCGCTCGCAAGTCGCCACACCCAGCCACCTGATTCACAACGCAGCGTATTCGGAGCTGGTGACCAACGGCTTTCGCCGCAGCGGCATGTTCACCTATCGCCCCTACTGTGATGGCTGCCAGGCCTGTGTGCCCTTGCGTGTTCCGGTCAATACATTCAAAGCGGACCGCAGCCAACGCCGAGCCTGGAAGCGCCATGCGGGTCTGCAGGCACGGGTGCTCAAGCTTTGCTTTATGCCTGAGCACTATCAGCTGTATTTGCGTTATCAGAACGGGCGGCATGCGGGCGGCGGCATGGACCACGACAGCATTGACCAGTACACGCAGTTTTTGCTGCAAAGCCGTGTCAACTCACGGCTGGTGGAGTTTCGCGATACCTTGCCCAATGGAGAGGCTGGTGCGCTCAAGATGGTGTCCATCCTCGATGTGCTGGAGGACGGTGTTTCGGCCGTTTATACGTTTTATGAACCCGACCTGCAGGCCAGCTATGGCAACTACAGCGTGTTGTGGCAAATTGAGCAGGCCCGGCAATTGGATCTGCCTTATGTTTATCTCGGGTACTGGATTTCCCAAAGTCCGAAAATGAATTACAAGGCCAGGTTTTTACCCAACGAGGTGCTCCTCGATGGACAGTGGACACCACAGCGGGCAAGCCCATCCACATCTGAATAGGCGCATTCATGCTGTGACGACCCCAAAAAGCGTGGGTGTCGATTTCACAGTGTAAAATTTGCCTCAGATACCCCCATGAAAACGCCAGACAACATCTCCAGCCCCGCCAAGCCCACGGTGCAGGTCATCGAACGCATGTTCACTTTGCTGGAGATTCTGGCTGGTCGCGAAGAAGCTGTCTCACTGAAGGAAATCAGCGAAAAGTCCGGCCTGCATCCATCGACGGCGCACCGCATCCTTAACGACCTGGCCACTGGCCGCTTTGTGGACCGCCCTGTGTCCGGCAGTTACCGCCTGGGCATGCGCCTGCTGGAACTCGGAAACCTGGTCAAGGCGCGCTTGAGCGTGCGCGACGCAGCATTGACGCCCATGCGCGAGCTGCACAAGCTCACGCAGCAACCCGTCAACCTGAGCATGCGTCAGGGAGACGAAATCATTTACGTGGAGCGCGCCTACAGCGAGCGATCCGGCATGCAGGTCGTGCGAGCCATCGGCGGACGCGCTCCCTTGCATCTGACGTCGGTAGGCAAACTGTTTTTGGCTTTTGACGACCCGCAGCGTTTGCGTACCTACGCAACGCGCACGGGTCTGCCCGGTCAAACCCGCAACAGCATTACGCAGCTTGCCACCCTTGAGAGAGAACTCTCCAAGGCACGCCAGTACGGTATTGCGCGTGACAATGAAGAACTGGAGCTGGGTGTGCGGTGCATGGCCGCCGGCATTTACGACGACCAAAGCAAGCTGGTGGCGGGTTTATCGATTTCGGCCCCCGCTGACAGACTGGATGAGAGCTGGTTGCCCAAACTTGAGGCAACTGCACATGAGATTTCAGCGGCGCTGGGCTACAAGGCCGGGAATTTCAAGTAAAAACCAGGCTTTACCTGCGGGAAGTTCAGCCGTTGGCAGGTTTGATCGCAGCGCTGATTTTTGGCACGCTGACAGGCTGCGACTCCACCCAACGACGCACCCGCTCGGCATCACCAAGGCGGCTTAACTTGCCGGCAGAATCCAGAAAAACCATGATGAGTTTGCGGCCGGCAATTTTTGTCTGCATGACCAGGCATTGGCCAGCCTCAGAGATATAGCCGGTTTTCTGCAAGCCGATATCCCACTCCGGATTTTTCACCAGTCGGTTGGTATTGTTGTACTGCAAGGTCTGATGGCCCACGGCAACCTGATAGCCTGTAGATGTAGACAGCTCACGTATGACGGGGTCTGCATGCGCGGCGTTCACCAGCGTGGCGAGGTCCTGTGCGTTGGATTGATTCCGGCTGGACAGACCGGTAGGCTCGACGTAACGGGTGCCCTTCATGCCCAGCGTTTTGGCCTTGGCATTCATCAGACCGACAAATGCAGTCATACCGCCCGGGTAGGTGCGTCCCAACGCATGCGCAGCACGGTTTTCGCTGGACATCAATGCAAGGTGTAGCAACTCGCCACGCGTGAGGCTGGAGCCCACACGAAGGCGTGAGCTGCTGCCCTTTTCAGTATCCACGTCATCCTGTGTAATGGTGATGATCTCATCCATTGGCAAACGGGCACCGCTGACAATCACGCCAGTCATCAGCTTGGTCAATGAAGCAATAGGCAACACCGCTTGGTCGTTTTTGCTGAACAGAACTTCCTGGGTGTCCTGATCAATCACGAGAGCCACGCTGGACTTCAGATCAAGCGAGTCCTGGGCACCATGCAAACCGGCAATTTTGCCGAAGGAGGGTCGCGGCGGCGCCGCTACAAACCTTGCCGACCGGCCGCGTTTGGACTTCAGATTAAATGTGGCAGTTTTCCGCGCAGCAGGAGCGGCTCTTTTGCCAACTACCTTGATGGCATGTGATTTTTTAACGACCTGCCGTTTCGCAGTGGCAGCCTCAGCAGTAGGCAAAATGAACGCGGCCGAAACAGTAAAAAGTCCAACGAGTTGTAAGGATCGTTTGAATATCAAATTCAGCTTGGTGGACATTGATTTGACTCCGGTGCAATTGATTGCGATGGTGGAGTGTATACAAATAGAAAAAGTCACGCAATATCAATCGTTTGCGTGACTTTCCTAAACGCGTAGCTGAAGTTGGAAGTTTGCACCCTGTTTACGTGATCCTAATGCGCCGAAATAGGCTAAGTCATTGAATTTAAACAGTTTATTTTGGAGCCAACTGCATCAACCCTGGGCTGCCACCCGGTCAGCTTTACTTTGTAACTTGCTCAGGGCGCTCAAATAGGCTTTGGCTGATGCGACCACGATGTCGGGATCCGCTCCCACGCCATTGACCACGCGGCCACTGTTTTGCAGCCGCACGGTGACTTCTCCCTGGCTTTCAGTCGAGCCGCTGATGGCGTTGACAGAATAAAGCACCATTTCCGCACCACTTTTGACATGCTTTTCAATGGCCTTGAGAGAGGCATCCACAGGACCATTGCCATCCGATTCCCCTCTGAACTCCTTTCCGTCCACCGTGAAAACAATGGTCGCCTGGGGCCGCTCACCGGTCTCACTGTGCTGCGACAGGGACACAAAGCCATATTGTTCCTTGTCGTGGGTCACACTTTCGTCGCTGACCAGCGCAAGGATGTCCTCATCAAAGATTTCGCTCTTGCCATCAGCCAGTTCCTTGAAGCGCGCAAACGCCGCGTTGGTGTCCGCCTCGCTTTCCATCTGGATGCCCAGATCCTGCAGGCGCTGCTTGAAGGCATTACGGCCGCTGAGCTTGCCCAGCACCATCTTGCTGGCGCTCCAGCCCACGTCTTCAGCACGCATGATTTCGTAGGTTTCGCGCGCCTTGAGCATGCCGTCCTGATGAATACCCGACGCATGTGCAAATGCATTCGCACCAACCACAGCCTTGTTGGGTTGCACGACAAAACCAGTGGTCTGGCTAACCATGCGACTGGCAGCCACGATGTGCAGTGGGTCAATGTTCATGTCCAGATTGAAATAGTCCCGACGCGTTTTCACCGCCATGACGATTTCCTCAAGCGAACAGTTACCAGCGCGCTCGCCCAGGCCGTTGATCGTGCATTCAACCTGTCGGGCACCACCAATCATTACCCCGGCCAGGGAGTTGGCCACAGCCATGCCAAGGTCGTTGTGGCAATGCACTGACCAGATAGCCTTGTCACTGTTGGGCACGCGCTCGCGCAGCGTCTTGATAAATTGCCCATAAAGTTCAGGCACTGCGTAACCCACCGTGTCGGGCACATTGATGGTGGTCGCACCCTCATTGATAACAGCCTCCAGCACGCGGCAGAGAAAATCCACATCGCTGCGGTACCCATCTTCCGGACTGAATTCAACATCAGCCACCAGGTTGCGTGCAAAGCGTACCGACTGCCTGGCTTGTTCCAGCACCTGCTCGGGCGTCATACGCAGCTTCTTCTCCATGTGCAGCGCACTGGTTGCAATAAAGGTATGAATGCGCGCGGACTTGGCGTCCTTCAGGGCTTCGGCGGCCCGGGAAATGTCCCGGTCATTGGCACGCGAAAGTGAACACACGGTGGAGTCTTTGATGGCCCTCGCAATAGCCTGAACTGCCTCAAAGTCACCGTTGGAGCTGGCTGCAAAGCCTGCTTCAATCACATCAACTTTCAGGCGCTCAAGCTGCCGGGCTATACGCAGTTTTTCATCGCGTGTCATGGAAGCGCCTGGAGACTGTTCGCCGTCGCGCAAGGTGGTGTCAAAAATAATCAGTTTGTCGGTCATGGCTGGCTCCTGGTGCTCTGCTTGCAATACATGGATCGGTTGGTTTTTTAATCAGTGCGTTATGGTGGCCGCAGCGGTGCCCTGCCCGGCTTTGCTTCGTTGCAGCCCGGAAACAATGGCCTTCAGCGAAGCCGACACGATGTTGCCGTCCATACCAACGCCGAACAGGGTTTGGTCATTGATCCGCAGTTCGAGATAAGCTACAGCCTGGGCTGCGGCCCCCGCGCCTATGGCATGTTCGTGGTAGTCAAGCACGCGGATGCAATGGCCCGTCGCGGCGTTGAGTCCGGCGACGAAGGCATCTATCGGACCCGTTCCGGCGCCTTCAACTTCACAACTCTCGCCGTTCACCCTTACTTCGGCAGTGATGTGAAAGGATTTCCCATCGCCGCTGCCCGCTTCCTTGACCAACTGGTGCTGCGGCGTAGCGACGGTCATCACACCGTATTCCCTTTCAAAAAGTGAATAAAGGTCATGCGCCGTCAGTTCCTTGCCTGACGCATCCATGACACTTTGCACCACCTGGCTGAACTCAATTTGCAGCCGCCGCGGAAGCTCCAAGCCAAACTCGCTTTCAAGCAGATACGCAATGCCGCCTTTGCCCGACTGGCTGTTGACGCGAATCACCGCTTCGTAACTGCGTCCAAGGTCTTTGGGGTCAATCGGAAGATACGGCATGTCCCAAATATCGCCTTCTTGCCGCGCTGCAAAGGCCTTCTTGATGGCATCCTGATGCGAGCCAGAGAACGAGGTGTAAACCAGGTCACCGGCATAAGGGTGGCGGGGGTGTACGGTTAACTGGTTGCAATGCTCGACCGTTCGTCGGATCTCGTCAATTTCCGAGAAGTCCAGGCCAGGCGAAACACCCTGTGTGTAAAGGTTCAGCGCGATATTGACGAGGTCCACATTGCCAGTGCGCTCGCCATTGCCGAAAAGACAGCCTTCGATGCGGTCAGCGCCCGCCATCAAGGCAAACTCACCGGCCGCCGTTCCCGTGCCACGATCGTTGTGAGGATGGACCGAAAGCACAATGCTGTCGCGTCGGGCGAGATGGCGGTGCATCCACTCCATCATGTCGGCAAAAATGTTGGGCGTCGAATGCTCCACCGTCGAGGGCAGGTTGATGATGCATTTTTTGCCTGGGGTCGGCTGCCAAACATCGGTGACCGCATCGACCACCCGTTTTGAAAACGCAAGCTCTGTCCCCGACCACATTTCGGGCGAATATTGGAAAGTCCAATCGGTATCGGGCTGCTCAGCGGCCAGTTCCACAAACAGACGTGCATTGTCGGTAGCGAGTTGCACAATCGCGTCCTCGTCCATACCAAGCACAACGCGGCGCATGACCGGGGCTGTGGCGTTATAGAGGTGGACAATGGCTTGAGGGGCACCCTGCAGCGATTCAAACGTACGTCGAATGAGTGGCTCCCGGGCTTGCGTCAGCACCTGTATGGTGACGTCGGCAGGGATCAGATTGTCATCAATCAGTTTGCGCACAAAATCGAACTCCACCTGGGAAGCGGAGGGAAAACCGACCTCGATTTCCTTGAATCCGATTTTCACCAAAGTATGGAACATCTTGAGCTTGCGCGGGATATCCATCGGCTCGATCAGGGCCTGGTTGCCGTCGCGCAGATCCACGCTGCACCAGCTTGGCGCCCGACTCAAGACTGCATCTGGCCAGGTACGGTCAACGAGGCGGACAGGCGCAAAAGACTTGTATTTGCTTGATGGTATTTTCAACATCGTCATCTCAATTTCTGTGAAATTTCAAATCCAGCAACCCAATGAAAAACGGCCCGTTGCTGGTGCAAACGGGCCGTGGAATAGGGTGTACGCGTGCGCGCTACCGTCTCCGCCCGTTGGCAGATAGCAGTAGCAGTGCTAGCGAAGTTCGTTTCATCAGTGGCAATGTATCACAGTATTTGATGCCGTCGTCCCGAAGGGAAATGGCCAGTGGCCCGAGGTCATTTGTGCAAGCCGCGTTCATCGGGCTCGTCTGTTGATGTCGAAATCACGCTGGTTTGCAACCCTTTGGCTTTACGCCACACATACAACACGTAGCCAGACAAGCCATAGCCAACAAAGAGAGCAAACATCACCGTCGGCGGATCGATGTTGATCACTGCAATGGCAAGTGCAATCAGCACAATCACGGCGAAAGGTACGCTGCGTTTGATGCTCAGGTCCTTGAAGCTGTAAAAAGGCACGTTGGTAACCATGGTCAGGCCTGCGTATAAAGTCAGCGCAAACATGTACCAACGCACGGCTTCGCCTTCGATACCAGCCTCGTCCATCAGCCAGATGAACCCCGCCACCAACGCGGCCGCAGCAGGCGAAGGCAGGCCCTGAAAAAAACGTTTGTCGACAACCGCGGTGTTGACGTTGAAACGGGCCAACCTGAGTGCGGCGCAGGCGCAATACACAAAAGCCGCAATCCAGCCCCAGCGGCCAAGCCCGGTCAACGCCCAAACATAGGCGATCAACGCGGGCGCTGCGCCAAATGAGACCATGTCGGCCAGGGAGTCCATCTGCTCGCCAAAGGCGCTCTGGGTGTTGGTCATGCGCGCAATGCGACCATCCAGGCTGTCGAGCACCATCGCGGAAAAAACGCCAATCGCGGCCTGGTCAAACCGGCCGTTCATGGCCATCACGATCGCATAAAAGCCGCCAAACAAACCCGCCAGCGTAAACAGGTTGGGCAAAATGTAAATGCCCTTACGCCGCTTGCGCGGAACGAGCGCTTCTTCATCGACGTCAGAATCGTGGCCGTCATGCATGGAAGCGACTCCGGGTGTCGGGAAAGGGAGTGCGCCCGGGACGCAGCGCAGAGAGTGAATCAGTCATGACCAGAGGATACCAAATGGTCGCCCGCAAAAACGAAAAAAGCCGCGCAGGTGTTCCGCGCGGCTTGAAGCTGAATCTGACCGGACCGGGTGAGGTCCGGCAGCTTCATCAGTTGCGAGTCTGGTCAACCAGCTTGTTCTTTGCAATCCAGGGCATCATGGCGCGCAGTTTTTCGCCCACAACTTCAATCTGGTGCTCCGCATTCAGGCGGCGGCGGCTAAGCAGCGTTGGCGCACCCGCACGGTTTTCAAGCAGGAAGCTCTTGGCGTATTCGCCGGTCTGGATGTCCTTCAGACACTTGCGCATGGCTTCTTTAGTGGCCGAAGTCACGATGTTCGGGCCGGTCACGTACTCGCCGTACTCGGCGTTGTTGGAGATCGAGTAGTTCATGTTGGCGATACCGCCTTCATAAATCAGGTCAACAATCAGCTTGAGCTCGTGCAGGCACTCGAAGTAGGCCATTTCCGGCGCGTAGCCGGCTTCCACCAGTGTCTCAAAGCCAGCCTTGATCAGTTCAACCGTGCCACCGCACAAAACGGCCTGCTCGCCGAACAAGTCGGTTTCGGTTTCTTCACGGAAATTGGTTTCAATGATGCCGGCTTTGCCGCCACCATTGGCCATGGCATAGCTCAGGGCCAAATCGCGGGCCTTGCCGCTCTTGTCCTGATGCACCGCCACCAGGTGGGGCACGCCGCCGCCTTGGGTGTAGGTATTGCGCACGGTGTGGCCGGGAGCCTTTGGAGCCACCATCCAGACGTCCAGGTCAGCACGCGGAATCACCGCGCCATAGTGCACGTTGAAGCCGTGGGCAAATACCAAGGACGCGCCCTGCTTGATGTTGGGGGCCACGTCGGCAGCGTAAACCGGTCCAATCTGTTCGTCGGGCAACAAAATCATCACGACATCAGCGGCCTTGACGGCATCAGCCACTTCAGCGACCTTGAGACCGGCTTTTTCCACCTTGGACCATGAAGCGCCGCCTTTGCGCAAGCCAACGACTACCTTGACGCCACTGTCGTTCAGGTTTTGTGCGTGGGCATGGCCCTGGCTTCCGTAACCGATGATGGCGACAGTCTTGCCCTTGATCAGGCTGAGGTCGCAGTCTTTGTCGTAATAAACTTTCATTTTTCTCTCCGTAAAAAATCGTTGGGGTACTGGCGAAAATGCCCTTCGACAGGCTCAGGGCGAACGGTTAAACGCTTGTCGCCACTCCAAATCCGTTCGCGCCCCGCCTGTCGAAAACGCGCGCACGGACTGTTGAAAATCAAACTCTGAGAATCCTCTCGCCGCGGCCGATGCCGCTGGAGCCGGTGCGCACGGTTTCCAAAATCGCGGTACGGTCTATCGCTTCCAGAAACGCGTCGTTTTTGGACTGGTCGCCGGTCAACTCGATCGTGTAGCTTTTTTCGGTGACGTCGATGATGCGGCCGCGAAAAATATCGGCCATGCGCTTCATCTCCTCACGCTCCTTGCCGACGGCACGGACCTTGACCATCATCAGCTCGCGTTCGGTGTAAGCACCCTCGGTCAAGTCGACCACCTTGACAACCTCAATGAGCCGGTTGAGGTGCTTGGTGATCTGCTCAATCACGTCGTCCGAACCCGTGGTCTGGATGGTCATGCGCGACAAGCTCGGATCTTCAGTCGGCGCTACCGTGAGGCTCTCGATGTTGTAGCCGCGTGCCGAGAAAAGGCCCACGACCCTGGAAAGAGCGCCCGGCTCGTTTTCCAGCAAAACTGCAATGATGTGTTTCATAAGAAGATTCCTCTTTTCGCTGCCCTCCCCTGCACACGGTAATGCGCAGGCTTGGCAAACAATAGATTCGTCAGTTGACGGTTGATGTAATGGCGTGAGGCGCTTATAGGTCTTCGGAACCCAGCAGCATTTCCGTGATGCCCTTGCCGGCCTTGACCATCGGGAACACGTTCTCGGTGGGGTCGGTACGGAAGTCCATGAACACGGTGCGGTCCTTGAGCTTGCGCGCTTCACGCAGGGCGGGTTCAACGTCCTGTGGCTTCTCAATCAGCATGCCGACGTGGCCATAGGCTTCAGCCAGTTTCACAAAATTGGGCAAGGCGTCCATGTAGCTGCTGCTGTAGCGGCCTTCGTAATCAATTTCCTGCCACTGCCGGACCATACCGAGATAACGGTTGTTCAGGGACACGATTTTGATCGGCGTGTTGTACTGAAGGCAGGTGGACAGCTCCTGAATACACATTTGCACCGAACCTTCGCCAGTGATGCAGTAAACCTCGCTCTCAGGCTTGGCCAGTTTGATACCCATGGCGTAGGGAATGCCGACTCCCATGGTGCCCAGACCGCCGGAATTGATCCAGCGACGTGGCTCGTCAAAACGGTAGTACTGCGCAGCCCACATCTGGTGCTGACCGACGTCGGACGTGATGTACGTATCGGCATCCTTGGTCATGTTCCACAGCGTTTCAACCACGTACTGGGGCTTGATCACATCGCTGGCCCCCATGCTGTACTTGAGGCAGTCGCGCTTTCGCCAGTCTTCAATCGTTTCCCACCAACCGCCCAAGGCGCTGGCGTCGGGCTTCAAACCGGACTCCTTGATCATGGCAATCAGTTCGGTCAACACGTCTTTGACGTCGCCGACGATCGGGATATCGACCTTGACGCGTTTGGAGATGCTGGACGGATCGATGTCGATGTGGATGATCTTGCGTTCGTTCTGGGCAAAGTGCTTCGGATTGCCGATCACCCGGTCGTCAAAACGCGCGCCTACCGCCAGCAGCACGTCGCAGTTCTGCATCGCGTTATTGGCTTCAATGGTGCCGTGCATACCCAGCATGCCGAGGAATTTTTTGTCGCTGGCTGGATAAGCGCCGAGGCCCATCAGCGTGTTGGTACAGGGGTAGCCCAGCATGTCCACCAGCGTGCGCAACTCCTGCGAGGCATTGCTTAGCAACACACCGCCGCCGGTATAGATGTAAGGCCGTTTGGCGGCCATCAGCAGCTGCAAGGCCTTGCGAATCTGCCCGCCATGGCCCTTGCGAACCGGGTTGTACGAGCGCATCTCAACCGTTTGCGGATAACCTGTGTACAGCGTCTTGTTGAAAGAGACGTCTTTGGGAATGTCGACCACCACCGGACCGGGCCGGCCACTGCGGGCAATGTGAAAGGCTTTTTTCATGACTTCGGCCATGTGCCGCACATCCTTGACCAGGAAGTTGTGTTTGACGATGGGTCGGGTAATGCCGACGGTGTCGCATTCCTGGAAAGCGTCCAGACCAATGGCATGCGTCGGGACCTGGCCGGTGATAATCACCATCGGAATGCTGTCCATGTAGGCTGTCGCAATGCCGGTGATGGCGTTGGTCACGCCCGGGCCTGAAGTTACCAGCGCAACGCCGACTTCACCGGTGGCGCGGGCATAACCGTCGGCTGCATGGACGGCAGCCTGCTCGTGGCGTACCAGTACGTGCTGAATCGTTTCCTGCTTGTAGAAAGCATCGTAAATGTGCAAGACAGCACCGCCCGGATAACCCCAGACGTGTTTGACGTTCTCGGCCTGCAGTGCCTTGATCAGGATCTCTGCGCCGCGAAGCTCTTGTGGGTTTGAATGGGCAGACGCTGCTGCCGCCGCCGAAGCGATTTCGGCTTTTGTGATTTCCATGATGAACCTTTGTGAATTTCTCTAACGAAATACCTTGGGTGCCTCTTCACCCACTCTTGTGGAGCGGCGTCGAGACTTGAGGCCA
>JBKJIV010000076.1:0-4741 GCA_046598365.1 Polaromonas sp.
ATGCTGCTTGATCTCGGCCAACGTCTTTTGCATGTCTGGCAAAGCAGCTCCGTTGGGTGCAAAAACCTCAATGTGGGAAATCACGCCCAGCATGCGGTCGCGCACTTCCTTCTGAAAGCCGTTCATCACGCTCAGCACAATGATCAGCGCCGCCACGCCCAGCGCAATGCCCAGCATGGAGACACCGGAAATAAAAGAGATGAAGCCGTTGCGCCGGGTGGTGCGTCCTGCGCGGGTATAGCGCCAGCCCAAAATCAGTTCATAGGGGATTTGCATGGCAGCAATTGTGGCATCCCGGACAATAGCCCCATGCCTTTGCCCCTGCCTTTGCCAAAACACCATGGCGTGCTGCCTTTTGCGGCATGCGCCTCCGATGACTGGCTTACCGCCATGCGGGCCCTTCCACCCGCCACTTTCCGCAATTTTGGCAAATTGCTGCAGGGTATGAAACTGATGCACAGCGACTCCGGGGATGCGCATTCGCTGTCCACGCCGCACGAGCGGGCGCAGGCCAAGGCCCTGGGGCTGGAATCGGCCGACGGGCTGATCCCCTGGGCTGCCTGGCACCACCTGCAGCGTGGCGGCGCACCTGCGAGCAAGGCGTGGGCCTACATCACCCCTTGCCACTGGGCCATGGGGCGTGAACACGCGACGATGACCGACCCGGCTGCCCTGCAGCTGCAGGGCGATGAGTCGCGCACCCTCCTGGCAGCCATGCAGCCCTACTTCGAAACCCACGGCATTACCCTGCACTACGCAGAGCCGACATGCTGGCTGGCTGAAGGGGAGTTGTATCGCACGCTGCCCACCGCCTCGCTGGACCGGGTGCTGGGGCGCAACGTAGATCCCTGGCTGCCCGGTGGCCTGGCGGGGCGGGCCACACGTTTGCTGCAAAACGAAATGCAGATGCTGCTCTACACACATCCCGTTAACGACGCCCGCAGCGCCAGGGGCCAGCGCGGCGTGAACTCTTTCTGGGTCAGCGGCAGCGGGGCATTACCGGAAAACTTCTCGCCACCACCTGTGGAACCCAGCTTGACCGTACCCCGCACGCTGGCACAAGCGGCGTTCAACGACGATTGGGAAGCTTACGCGCGCGCTTGGGCAGCACTCGACACCAGTGAGGGTGCGCGCCTCCTTGCATTGCAGCAAGGCGGTGAAACTGTCCGCCTCAGCTTTTGTGGGGAGCGCAGTGCCCTGACTTACGAGACGTCCGCAACCGGGTTTTTCACCACATTTGGAAGACTTTTTGGACAGCAACCCTTCACATCCGTTCTGGAACAGCTATGAAATTGATAGTACGTGATGCCCCACCGCGCAGTGTGTGGGCACTCCAGCAGGCGGGCATTCACCCGCTGCTGGCCCAGCTTTTTGCTGCGCGCGGCGTCTTGTCGCCTGACGAGTTAAACGACGGCTTGGCCAAACTGCTGCCGCCCGCGTCCATGAAGGGCTGCGCAGAAGCGGCGGTGTTGCTGGCCGATGCCATTGCAGCGCAGAAAAAGATTTGCGTGGTGGCCGACTACGACTGCGACGGTGCGGCCGCCTGCGCTGTTGCTCTGCGCGGCCTGCGCCTGCTGGGGGCGAACCGGGTTAGCTACATCGTTCCGGACCGCGTGGTGGACGGTTACGGCCTGACGGCGTCGATTTCCGAAAGGGTTAAAGCCACAGGTGCCGACATACTGGTGACGGTGGACAACGGCATCGCGAGCATGGAAGGTGTTTCCCGCGCGCGGGCGCTGGGCATGCATGTGCTGGTGACCGACCACCACCTGCCAGCGCTGATAAGCGGCCAGATCGTTCTGCCCGAGGCCGATGTGATCGTCAACCCGAACCAGCCCGGCTGCCTGTTTGAGAGCAAATCGATTGCGGGTGTTGGCGTGATGTTTTATGTGTTGCTCGCGCTACGCGCAGAGTTGCGTTCGCGCGGTGTTTTTGACGAGGCCACACAACCGAAGCTGGATGCCTTGCTGCCGCTGGTTGCGCTCGGCACCGTCGCTGACGTCGTGAAGCTCGACGCCAACAACCGCCGCCTGGTGGCCCAAGGGCTCAAGCGCATACGCAGCGGCGCCTTGCCTGCGGGGGTGGCTGCGTTGTTTACGGCCGCAGGGCGCGTCGCGGCCATGGCAAGCAGTTTTGACTTTGGTTTTGCCCTGGGCCCGCGCATCAACGCCGCCGGACGGCTCAGCGACATGACGCTGGGCATCGAGTGCCTGTTGACCGACGACGCGGGCCGCGCCGATGAACTCGCCAAAACGCTGGACGGCATCAACCGCGAGAGGCGCACCATCGAAGCGGACATGCGTGAGCAGGCCCAGCTCGCCGCTGACGCCATGTTTGACGAGGATGAAGAGCCGCCGCCGGCCATCGCCATTTTTGATCCCGATTTTCACGAAGGCGTGGTCGGCATCGTGGCCTCACGCATCAAGGACAAGCTGCATCGCCCCACCTTTGTCTTTGCCGCCAGCCAGGCGCCGGGCAAAGAGCACGAACTCAAGGGATCAGGCCGGTCGATTGCAGGCTTTCACCTCCGCGATGCACTGGACCTGGTGGCAAAGCGCAACCCCGGCGTGTTGCTGCGTTTTGGCGGCCATGCCATGGCGGCGGGCTGCACGATTGCCGAGGAACACTTCGATGTGTTCGAACAGGCCTTGCAGCAAGTTGCACACGAGTGGCTGGACGCCGCCACCTTGACGCGCCGCCTCGACACCGACGGACCCTTGGCACCCGAATACCGGCGCGCTGATCTGGTGGACACCCTGCACAAGGAGGTCTGGGGTCAGGGATTTGCAGCCCCCACGTTCAGCGAAGAAGTGGAGGTGGTGTCGCAGCGCCTGGTGGGTGAAAAACACCTGGCGCTCAAACTCAAACACCAGGGCCAGCCCGTTGACGGCATCTGGTTCGGCCACACCGAGTCTCTACCAGCGAAGGTCAAGCTGGCCTTCCGCCTGGACGCCGACGAGTGGCAAGGGGTCAAACGAGTGCGCTTTTTGGTTGAAGCCGCAGAGCTGTAGCCCTTGTCCGACGAGCGCTGGCTGGGCCTGCCTACAGCTTCAAATGAGGGTTTGTTGAATGATCTGTGTTCAGAAAGGCGCTCATATCGGTGCGCCTAACAACAACTCAGAGGAAAACATGAATACCATTATTTATATCGTCGGCCTGGTTGTCATCATCGGCTTTATCCTGTCGTATTTCGGCTTTCGTTGATTCATAAACGGCGAGCCGTCGGCTCTCCTTGCTACTAAATCGATAGCTATAGGCGACCACCGTTAAGCCGCGGTTGGCCTAAATAATCATACAAATTCACGTCAACAGCGAGTATTCGCCCCCGCGTTTGAGTGCCCTTTTGTACGCTGGTCTGGCGTGAATACGTTTCAGGTAGTCCATCAACTTCGGCCGACTCGCATCCAGCCCACCTCGCGCTTGGGCCGCTTCCACCACAAAGCTGAGCTGAATATCCGCGCC
Source organism: Polaromonas sp. (assembly GCA_046598365.1). GTDB lineage: Bacteria > Pseudomonadota > Gammaproteobacteria > Burkholderiales > Burkholderiaceae_C > Polaromonas. Next base: position 3,463 of record JBKJIV010000076.1, read on the forward strand.
GGTGAATTCTTCTCCCGCAAACCACCTGCTTTTGCCCAACTCACCCTCCAGATAATCAAGATGTTGCTGGATTTGCGGGTTGATAAAACTGCTTTTCACTTTGCTGCTGATGCCTTTTGCAATCGGCTTGATCAAAAACGGCATGGGCGATCTCTCAATCTTGTCGAACACCAGTTTGAGTAGAAGCGGCGACATAGCCGAACCTTCTGCGTAATGCAGCCAGTAGTTGTAGCGCAAGCGCGCGGGTGTGCCAGCCTGCGGAGCCAAACGCCCCGCACCATATCGGTCAATCAGATAGTCAATGATGGCACCGGACTCGGCCAGGGTCAGATCTCCGTCAGTGATCACGGGCGATTTGCCAAGGGGATGCACGGCGCGCAGCGACGCGGGAGCAAGCATGGTCTCGGGGTCGCGCTCATAGCGGGTGATTTCATAGGGAAGCTCCAACTCTTCGAGCAACCACAAAACACGTTGCGAGCGGGAGTTGTTGAGATGGTGGACAGTGATCATGGGAAAGACCTTCGAGGTTGTGGCGTGGGCCAACCGCCATGATAGGGCCCAAAGGCAACCAGCCTAAAATGGGACGGTGACTCCAAAAAACATCCTGAATGCGGATCTGCATTGCCACTCCGTGGTGTCCGACGGTACCCTGACCCCTGAAGCGCTTGCTGAACGAGCCAAGACCAATGGCGTCGAACTCTGGGCGCTGACCGACCATGACGAAATCAGCGGGCAGCACCGCGCCGCTGCTGCGGCTAAAGCGCAGGGCCTGCACTACCTGACTGGGACAGAAATATCGGTGACGTTTGCCAACGAAACCGTGCACATCGTCGGTCTTGGGTTTGACCCTGATGACGCCGACATGCAGCAAGGCCTGCGCAACACCCGGGGAGGCCGCGGAGAGCGTGCCATGGAAATGTCGGCCGGTCTGGCTCAGGTGGGCATCAAAGGCGCCTATGAGGGGGCCCTCAAGTTTGTCGGCAATCCGGAGTTGATTTCACGCACGCACTTTGCACGCTTCCTGGTGGAGTCTGGCGTGTGCAAGGAAACCTCCGAGGTGTTTCGCAAATACCTGACCGAAGGCAAACCCGGCTACGTGCCGCACCGCTGGGCCAACCTGCGCGATGCCGTGCAGTGGATCACCAGCGCCAAAGGCGTGGCGGTGATCGCCCACCCTGCCCGCTACAAGTTCACCCCCAATGAAGAGTACGCACTGTTCACCGAATTCAAGTCGCATGGCGGGCAAGCGGTCGAAGTGGTCACCGGCAGCCATACCGTG
>JBKJIV010000153.1:0-10790 GCA_046598365.1 Polaromonas sp.
TCCATCTGCCACAGGCTGTTGGGCGCTGCGTGCTCAAAGCGCTGCCAGGGCGTGGCCGCAGTGCTGGCTGCCGCCTCGATCAGCCCGTGGCGGCGCAAGATCGATGTCACGGTGCTCGGGGCCACCTGCACACCCGCATCGCGCCCCAGCACATGCGCTATCTTGCGCCCGCCCCACGCCGGGTGCGCCTGGCGCGCGCGTAACACCTGCTCTTCAAGCGCTACAGGACTGCGCAAGGGGCTGGCACGCGGGCGCCGTGAAGCATCGATCAAGCTGGCCTGCCCGGCTCCAGCGTCGTAGCGCTCCAACCACTTGTAGCCAGTCTTGCGGCTGATGCCAAAGCGTCGGCACAGCTCGCTCATATTGCCCGCCTGGGCGCTGGCAAGCACCACAAACTCCAGTCTTTGTTCGACCACACTCGTCTCCTTCCAGGCCATGGGACTCTCCAGATCTTTTGATCCAGAAAAGTGTTACCCATGTCCCCGCACACCTGTTACCTATGTCCCCGGTCTATACACAGCGGGGCGAGGGAAGGGCGGGGGGTTGGGAGTGGGGAGTTACTCCTGCTACCCAATGCAAACCACAGCCGCAGCGTACGCTTTGGCCTTTGAAAGATCAGTCCGCCTGCTTACGCAAAAAGGCAGGTATCTCGAAATCGTCCATGCCGCCCGACGCCAGCGCATCCACTTTGGCAGCGGCCTGCGTCCGATTGGTGCGCCAGACGCTGGGAACCGACATGTTGCCGTAATCCGGCTGGGCCGAACCCATGCTGCTGCCACCCGGATGGGCGCCGCTGACGGTGCCACCGCCAACTGCCATGTTCAGCACCGGCATGTTGTCGGTACCGGTGCGCAGCACCTGTAGTGGCGGCGCATGGCGGCGCACGCCCTGGCGGCTCAGTCCGGTGGCCACCACCGTGACGCGGATGTCTTCGCCCAGATCATCGTCATAAGCGGTGCCGTAGATCACATGCGCATCGGGCGAGGCGTAAGCACGGATGGTGTTCATCGCCAGCTTGGACTCATTGAGCTTGAGCGAGCCCTTGGCTGCGCTGATCAGCACCAGCACCCCTTTGGCGCCCGACAGGTCAATGCCTTCGAGCAGCGGGCAGGCCACCGCCTGTTCGGCCGCGATGCGGGCGCGATCCGGGCCGTTGGCGCGGGCCGTGCCCATCATGGCTTTGCCCGGCTCGCCCATCACGGTGCGCACATCTTCGAAGTCGACGTTCACATGGCCTGGCACATTGATGATTTCTGCAATGCCGCCGACCGCGTTTTTCAGAACATCGTTGGCGTGGGCAAAAGCCTCATCCTGCGTGATGTCGTCGCCCAGCACTTCCAGCAGTTTTTCGTTGAGAACCACGATCAGTGAGTCCACATTGGCTTCCAGTTCCGCCAGCCCCAGATCGGCATTGGTCATGCGGCGACCACCTTCAAACTCGAAGGGTTTGGTGACCACGCCCACGGTCAATATGCCCATTTCTTTGGCTATGCGTGCAATCACTGGCGCGGCGCCAGTGCCGGTGCCACCACCCATACCCGCCGTGATGAACAGCATGTGCGCACCTGAGATGGCAGCGCGAATGTCGTCCACGGCCATCTCGGCTGCGTCGCGGCCTTTTTCAGGCTTACTGCCTGCGCCCAGACCGCTGCCGCCAAGCTGGATCTGCTTGTGTGCGCTGCCACGTCCGAGCGCCTGCGCGTCGGTGTTGGCGCAAATGAACTCAACGCCCTGGACGTTGCGATCAATCATGTGCTCGACTGCGTTTCCGCCGCCGCCACCCACGCCAATCACCTTGATTTGCGTGCCCTGGTTGAACTCTTCCATCTCAATCATTTCGATGCTCATGTGAGCCTCCTGTCAGTAATTTGCAGTTGCCAAAAATTTTTATATGAAATCAAAAATACAAAAAGTCATGAGGGAGGATCCGCGCCTCCGGAGTGTCTGCATCTTGGAACCCGCCAAATAAAAGAAGTGAATTTTTTCATCAGAAGTTCCCCACTAGCCAGTCTTTGACACGACCAAAAGCGTTGTGAACACTGCCGGCTTTTTGCGCGACCCGGTGTCCGCGCATGCGCGCCAGCCGCGCCTCCTCAAGCAAGCCCATCACGGTCGCAGCGCGCGGCTGAGCCACCATGTCGGACAAGGCGCTGGAATAGCGCGGGATACCTCGGCGAACCGGTTTGAGAAAAATGTCCTCACCCAACTCGACCATGCCCGGCATCACCGCGCTGCCGCCGGTAATCACAATGCCCGATGACAGCACTTCTTCGTACCCTGACTCACGGATCACTTGCTGCACCAGTGAAAAAATTTCTTCGATGCGTGGTTCAATCACGCCGGCCAACGCCTGTTTGCTGAGCATGCGTGGACCCCGATCCCCCAGCCCCGGTACTTCAACCTGTTGATCCGGGTCGGCCAGCAACTGCTTGGCGAAACCGCTTTCAACCTTGATATCTTCGGCGTCTTTGGTGGGGGTGCGCAGCGCCATGGCGATGTCGCTGGTGATCAAGTCGCCAGCAATCGGAATCACCGCTGTGTGACGGATCGCGCCGCCAGTGAAGATGGCCACGTCGGTGGTACCAGCGCCAATGTCGACCAGTGCAACCCCCAGCTCTTGCTCGTCCCGGCTGAGAACAGACAGGCTGGACGCCAGCGGATTGAGCATCAGCTGGTCTACTTCGAGGCCGCAACGCCGGACGCACTTGATGATGTTTTCCGCCGCGCTTTGGGCACCAGTCACGATATGGACTTTCGCCTCCAGCCGGATGCCGCTCATGCCGATCGGCTCGCGCACATCCTGCCCGTCAATCACAAACTCTTGCGGCTCGACCAGCAACAGGCGCTGGTCGGTGGAAATATTGATGGCCTTGGCCGTTTCAATGACCCGTGCCACATCGGCCTGCGTGACTTCCCTGTCTTTGACTGCCACCATGCCGCTGGAATTGATGCCGCGGATATGACTGCCGGTGATGCCGGTGTAGACACGGGCAATTTTGCAGTCCGCCATCAGCTCAGCCTCTTTGAGCGCCTGCTGGATGCTCTGCACGGTCGCATCAATGTTGACCACCACGCCGCGCTTGAGGCCATTGCTGTAGGCAATGCCCAGACCGGCGAGCTTGAGCTCCCCGCCCGGCAAAACTTCAGCCACCACGGCCATGACCTTGCTGGTTCCAATGTCCAGCCCCACCACCAGATCTTTATATTCTTTGGCCATTTTTCTACCTTTTTACCTGTCTGTTTTCTTTGTCGTCCAACACCGTGGTGGTGATACCGCGCAGCTTGATTGCATATCCATTGGGATAGCGCAAATCTGCCGATTCGAGCTTCCTGTCAAACTTGCTCGCCACCTGTTCGAGAGTGGCGACAAATCTTTGAGCCCGCGCATCTATTTCATCCAGAGAACCGTGTCCCAGCTCGATCACCGCGCCGTCGTCCAGCTTCGCCCGCCAGCTGCCCCGTCCCGTCAGCTCCAGTTGCTCCAGCTTTGCATCCGCTGCCCCGAAGACCGGTAAAAGCCTGCGGTAGGCCTGCAGCACCAAACCGGCCTGCCCTTGGGGACCGCTCAACAATGGCAAATCGTCAGACTCCACATCGCCCTGATTGGCTTCGAACACTTCGCCGTAACTGTTGACCAGCCGCGCATCACCCTCCAGCCCCCACAGTGCAATGGCCTGATGCTCCTGTAACAGCACCCTGAGGCGATTGGGAAACTCACGCTGCACCAAAGCCCTGCGTATCCAGGGGACTGATTCAAACGCGGCTTGTGTCCGTGCCAGATCAGCAGTGAAGAAATTGCCAGACAGTCTGGGCACAACGTTGGCTCGCAGCGTGACCGCGTTGTTGTGGCTCAGATCACCAGCCACCTTGATGGCTGTGAGGCGAAACAGGTTTTGGTGCATCAGCCATGACGACAGCAAAGCCAGCAGCATGCCGACAAACACCAACCCAAGCACCACGGATGTGGCGTTCATGAGCTTGACGTCCAGCGGCACCTGCAGGGCCTGGTTCATGCAGCGCCTCCTGTCGGGGCGGCATAGTCCAGACCCGCCCCGCGCAGCAGCTCGAGGCACAGGTCTTCATAACTGATGCCCGCGGCCCGGGCCGACATCGGTACCAGGGAGTGACCCGTCATGCCCGGTGAGGTATTGATTTCCAGCAGGTAGGGTTTGCGGGTTTTGCTGTCGATCATCACGTCAATCCGGCCCCAACCCCTGCAGCCCAGCACGCGGTAAGCCTTGAGCACCAAGGCCTGGATAGTTGCCTCTTCGCCGGCCGGCAGGCCACAAGGGACCAAATATTGCGTGGTGTCGGTGAAGTATTTGTTTTCGTAGTCGTAGTTGCCTTCAGGGGCAACGATGCGGATCACCGGCAACGCACGCGCGCCATCGCCGCTACCCAGCACCGGGCAGGTCACCTCATCGCCACTGATGAACTGCTCGCATAAGACATCTGCATCCAGCTGCGCGGCTTGGTCCACCGCCCCGGCCATCTCGGAGTACCCGGCGACCTTCACCACACCAATGGACGAGCCTTCGCGCGCCGGCTTGACGATCAGCGGCAAGCCCAACTCATCAGGTACGGCGATGACCTGCTTGCGGTCGAACTCACCGCGGCGCAGGAGGATGTATTTCGGAGTCGGCACGCCCTCGGCCAACCAGACGCGTTTGGTGGTGACTTTGTCTATGGAAATGCTCGAAGCCATGACGCCGGAGCCGGTGTAGGGAATGCCCATCAACTCCAGCGCCCCCTGAACTGTTCCGTCTTCACCAAAGCGGCCGTGCAAGGCAATGAAGCAACGGTCAAATTGCTCCCGCTTGAGCTCACCCAGATCGCGCTGCGACGGATCGAAAGCATGCGCATCAACGCCGCGCGAGCGCAGCGCCTGCAGCACGCCCTGCCCTGACATCAACGATATTTCGCGCTCGGCCGACTGGCCACCGAGCAACACGGCGACCTTTCCGAAATTAAAATCCGTCCCGCTCACAGCGCTTTTCCTTTCTGCATTTCTTGACCCGGTTTTTGCAGCAAATCCACAAGCTTTCCGGGGACCAGACCAATCGTTCCAGCGCCCATGCACACCACGACGTCGCCATCCAGCGCGTTGTCGGCAATGGCCTGGGGCATGGCTTCTATGTCATCGACAAAGACGGGCTCGACCTTGCCCGCCACGCGCAGTGCACGGGCCAAGGACCTTCCATCGGCCGCGACAATCGACGCCTCACCGGCGGCATAAACCTCGGACAGCAACACACTGTCGGCCTGACCAATCACCTTGACAAAGTCCTCGAAGCAGTCACGCGTGCGCGTAAACCGGTGCGGCTGAAAGGCCAGCACCAGACGCCGCCCCGGATACGCACCCCTTGCCGCTGCCAGCGTGGCAGCCATCTCAACAGGATGGTGGCCATAGTCGTCGATCACCGTGAAGCCGCCACCCATGGGCGCGGCAAGGTCTCCGTAGTGCTGGAAGCGGCGACCCACGCCTTTAAACTCGGCCAGCGCCTTTTGAACTGCAAGGTCGGAGATGTTGAGCTCCGCCGCAATGGCGATGGCTGACAGGGCATTAAGCACGTTGTGCTCGCCGGGAAGATTCAGTACCACGGGCAGGTCGGGCAAAGTGACTCCATTGCGCCGTTGCACCGTGAAGTGCATTTGCCCACCCACAGCCTTCACGTCCACCGCGCGCACCTGCGCGTCTTCTCCGAAGCCGTAACTGGTGACAGGGCAGGACACCTGCGTCAGGATGTCGCGAACAGCGGCGTCATCGGTGCACAAAATTGCCGTGCCATAAAACGGCATGCGGTGCAAAAAGTCGACAAAAGCCTTTTTCAGATTACCAAAGTCATGCCCATAGGTTTCCATGTGATCGGCGTCGATGTTGGTCACCACAGCCATCACCGGTAGCAAATTGAGGAAGGAGGCGTCTGATTCGTCGGCTTCGACAACGATGTAGTCTCCCGACCCGAGCTTGGCATTGGCGCCCGCGCTGTTCAGGCGGCCACCGATGACAAACGTCGGGTCCAGGCCGCCCTCAGCCAGCACACTGGCGACCAGGCTGGTCGTTGTGGTTTTGCCGTGGGTGCCGGCAATCGCAATACCCTGCTTCAGGCGCATCAGCTCGGCCAGCATCAGCGCACGCGGCACAACTGGAATCCTTTTCTCGCGAGCTGCCAGCACTTCGGGGTTGTCGGGCTGGACCGCGGTGGAAGTAACCACCGCGTCGACGCTGGCGAGGTTGTCGGCAGCATGGCCCACAAATGTCTTGATGCCCAGGCTACCCAGGCGCCGCAGCGTGGCGCTGTCGTTCAGATCAGAGCCGGAAATCGCGTAGCCCAGGTTGTGCAGCACCTCGGCAATGCCGGACATGCCGGAACCACCCAGACCAATGAAGTGAATGTTTTTGATTGCGTGTTTCATCGCGCCAGCTCCTCGCAAGCGGCCACCACTTCAGCGGTGGCATTTGTTTTTTGCATTTTTTTGGCCTGTAGCCCACATTCCATGAGCGTCGTTCGCTCTGTTTTTTGCAGCATTTGGGCAAGGTATGCAGGGGTCAGGTCCTTTTGCTGAACCAGCCATCCCGCGCCTTGCGCTGTCAAAAAGGCGGCGTTGCTGCTTTGGTGATCGTCAACGGCTGCCGGGAAGGGCACGAACAGAGCAGCAGCACCTACGGCGGCAATTTCGGTCACCGTGCTCGCGCCGGCGCGGCAGACGATCAGGTCTGCTTCAGCAAAGGCGTGCGCGGTGTCATCGATGAACGGCGTGAGTTCAGCCAACACACCAGCGGCGGTGTAGTTGCCGCGCAATTCGTCGATCTGCCGGGCGCCGCTCTGGTGGATCACGCTCGGTCGCTGTGCAAATGGAATCAGGGCCAGCGCTTGCGGCACGATGCGGTTCAGCGCTTGCGCTCCCAGACTGCCGCCAACCACCAGCACCTTTAGCGGTCCGTTGCGACCGGCAAAGCGGATCGCAGGATCGGGCTGTTGCGTGAAAGCAGGACGCAGTGGGTTGCCGACCCATTGCGCGTTTTTCAGCACATTCGGGAAAGCCGTGAAAACACGGTCCGCTACGCTGGCCAGCACCCGGTTGACCAAGCCTGCCACCGAATTTTGCTCATGCAATACCAAGGGCTTGCCCAGCAGAACACTCATCATGCCGGCCGGAAAAGCGATGTAGCCGCCCAGGCCCAAAACCACGTCAGGCTTGACGCGGCGTATCACCTGAATACTTTGCCAGAAGGCTTTGAGCAGGCGCAGCGGCAACAGGGCCAGGGTGACAGGGCCTTTTCCGCGTACCCCGGAAAAGTCGATGGTTTCAAAAGCAAAGCCGTGCGGCGGCACAAGCTGGCTTTCCATGCTTGGATGCTCCGGCGTGCCCTTGCCGCCCAGCCAGTGCACTCGCCACCCCTTGTCACGCAAGGCTTCAGCCACCGCAAGGCCCGGGAAAATGTGGCCGCCTGTTCCGCCGGCCATGACCAATGCACACCTTCCGCTCATGGTTGTTGCCTCCGGCGCAACAGCGCAATGCGGACGCCGGGATGTCGGCAATGCATCCCATTCGCTTTACTGTCGATCCCCATCAAGATGGGGCCCCTCGCCAGGTAGCTCATGGTCGCCCCCCTCTCATGAGCAGGCGATTCTCGTGGTCAATGCGAAGGACAACAGCCAGTGAAATAAGGTTCATCAAAATCGCCGAACCGCCATAACTCATGAGCGGGAGGGTCAAACCCTTGGTGGGCAACGCGCCGAGGTTCACACCCATGTTGATGAAGGCCTGAAAGCCTATCCAGATACCAACGCCCTGCGCCACAAGGCCTGCGAACAATCGGTCCAGCGCAATGGACTGGCGACCGATGTGCATGATGCGGCGCGTCATCCACATGAAGGCGCCGATAACCGTCAGCACACCCAGCAGGCCAAATTCCTCACCGATCACCGCCAGCAGGAAGTCGGTGTGGGCTTCGGGCAACCAGTGCAACTTTTCTATGCTGCCGCCAAGGCCTACACCAAAGATTTCTCCGCGCCCAAAGGCAATGAGCGAATGCGACAACTGATAACCCTTGCCCATCGAATACTTGTCACTCCACGGGTCGAGGTACGCAAAAATCCGCTCGCGCCGCCAGTCGCTGAGCATCACCATCACCGCAAATGCGATCACCACCACGGTTGCAATGACAAAGAACATGCGGGCATTGACGCCACCCAGAAACAGGATGCCCATAGCGATCACCGAGATGACCATGAAGGCGCCCATGTCCGGCTCGGCCAGCAGCAGCAGACCCACAATGCCAATGGCGACGGCCATGGGCATGACGGCCCGAAAGAATCGTTCCTTCACCTCCATCTTGCGCACCATGTAGTCGGCGGCATACAGCAGCACGGCAAACTTCGCCAGCTCTGAGGGCTGGAAATTCATGAAACCCAGCGATATCCAGCGCCGCGCACCGTTGACACCTTTGCCGATGAAGGGAATCAGCACCAGCATCAACAACACCAAAGACACAATGAAAAGCCACGGCGCCAATTTCTCCCAGGTTCTGATGGGTACCTGAAAAGCCAGCAGTGCAACGGTAAAGGCCACGCCCAGCGACAACGCATGACGCAGCAGAAAGTGGGTATGCGCGTAACGCGCAAACTTGGGGTTGTCTGGCATGGCAACCGAGGCTGAATACACCATCACGAGGCCCCAGACCAGCAACGCAACAGTGACCCAAATGAGCGACTGATCCACACCCGACAGGCGCACAGGCGTCGATGGCGAGCGTGACACTCTGCCTCCCCCCAGTCGCACCGGCAATACGTCAGCAACGGCGCCCCCGCCACCTGAGAACCAACCGCCAATACGCGCTGCGAAGGTCATACCGCCACCCCCGCATCCTGCGCGAGCGCTTGAACCGCTTCACAAAAAACCTGCGCCCGATGTTCGTAGTTGTCAAACATGTCGAAGCTGGCGCAGGCCGGGGACATCAGAACGGCATCGCCGGTTTGCGCATGCCGGGCGGCCAATTCCACAGCGGCTTGCATGGAGACCGCGTCCAGCACGGTGATGCCCGTTATTTCAAGTGCAGCGCGGACAAGATGAGCGTCGCGCCCAATCAGGATGACCGCCCGCGTGTGGCGCTGCACGGGTACCGCAAGCGGTGAGAAGTCTTGCCCTTTGCCTTCACCCCCCGCGATCAACACCAGCTTGCGTTCAGCGCCCAGCCCGGTCAGCGCAGCCACTGTGGCACCTACATTTGTTCCCTTGCTGTCGTCAAAATACTCCACGTCACGGATGACCGCGACGGACGCCACACGGTGCGGCTCCCCCGCGTATTCGCGCAAGCCATGCAGCATGGACGCCATGTTGCTCCCAACGGCACCGGCAAGCGCCAGCGCGGCCAGCGCGTTGGTGGCGTTGTGGCGCCCCCGAATGCGCAGGGCTTCCACGGGCATCAGGCGCTGAATATGCAGTGCCTCTTCGTCATCCTTGCGTCGCTTGATGGTCTCGTCGGCTTCTGCTGCGCGCACCAGCCAGGCCATGCCATTGACAGTCTCGATGCCGTAGTCACCGGGCCGCTGCGGCATCCCGACCCCAAAGCTGGTGTAATTGCGTAACTTCGTTTTGTGCTGCTTGCTACGCCCCGTTTGGGGTTTTTGGCCGTCAGTCGCAGCCCCTGAATGTGCCGCGGCAACCAACATCTCCATCACGGCGGGGTCATCACGGTTGAGCACCAACAATCCCTTGCTGCCGAAGACGCGGGCCTTGGCTGCTCCGTAGGCCTGCATGCTGCCATGCCAATCCAGATGATCTTGCGTCAGATTCAGCACCGTGGCAGCCGTGGGCTCAAACCCGTGCACACCGTCAAGCTGGAAGCTGGACAGCTCCAGCACCCATACCTCGGGAAGAGTACCGGCATCGATATGACCCGCCAGTGTGTCGAGCAAACTCAGTCCAATATTGCCCGCCACCGCAACGGACTTGCCTGCCTGGGCAAGCAGCTGGCCGGTAAGAGACGTTGTGGTGGTCTTGCCGTTTGTCCCCGTGATTGCCAGCACCTTGGGGGCATAGCCGCGCTGCGCTTGCAAATCACCCAGGGCACGAGCGAACAAATCCAGCTCGCCGCCCACCCACAAGCCAATGTCCTGTGCCGCCTGCCAGACTGGCGCGACTACCGCAGGCGACAAACCCGGGCTTTTAAAGACGGCCCGAATTTCGGTGCCTTCCACGAGGGATGCCTCAAATGCACCCGCGCGAAATTTGACTTGTGGCAACTCCGTCTGCAGCTGCGCTAGCTGAGGCGGCGCGTCACGGGTATCGGCAACCGTCACATGGGCACCCTGCCGCACGCACCAGCGGACCATAGCCATGCCGGAAGTACCCAAACCCAGAACGAGAACCTGTTGGCCGAGCAGCGAGGACGCTGCTGCATCCTGCGTCGATGCGGCAACCGCGGGAGCGTGGTCGTCAATGCCATCCTGTACCGGTTCAACAGACTGCGGTGCAGCTTCAGGAATCGCCGCCTGCTCAGGCGCACTCACCTCGGCAAACAATTGCGTCACAAAGGCAAGAGCATCACGCGCAGCCGTCAGGCTTTCCGGCAGGGGCCGCGCTGACTTGCCGGTGACAGGAGGCTGCGACAACGACTCCACGGACGCTGCCTCGTTAGCCGATGAACCCGGCACGGCATCTTGAGAAGGCACCCGAGCCGACTCCAGCCCATCCGGAGAAGGCTGAATGGGACCGTGGTCGGGGATGTCGGGCTCGTTCGGGTTCATCGCAGTTTCAGAGTCGACAGGCCGACCAGGCACAGC
>JBKJIV010000216.1:0-14122 GCA_046598365.1 Polaromonas sp.
CGGCAACATGGATTTACTGGTGGCACTGGGTACCTCGGCCGGTTATGGCTTGAGTGTGTACCTGATGCTGCGCCACGCTAATCACGGCACGCCACACCTCTACTTTGAGGCCTCCGCAGTCGTCATCACGTTGGTGCTGCTGGGCAAGTGGCTCGAAACCCGGGCCAAGCGCCAGACCACCGAAGCCATTCGCGCCCTCAACGCGCTGCGTCCCGAGACCGCGCGTCTGCGCCGCGATGGCGTGGACACGGAAGTGGCGGTCGGTCAGCTCGTCAAGGGTGATCTGGTGGTCATCAAGCCGGGCGAGCGCGTGCCCGTGGACGGGGTGGTGATGGAAGGGGCGAGCCAGATCGATGAATCCTTGATCACCGGCGAAAGCCTGCCTGTGGCCAAGCACGAGGGCGACAAAGTCACGGGCGGCTCGGTCAACGCCGAAGGACTGCTGGTGGTGCAGACCACCGCCCTCGGCGCCGAGTCCACACTGGCCCGTATTGTCCGGCTGGTGGAGTCGGCCCAGGCCAAAAAGGCCCCGATTCAGCGGCTGGTAGACCAAGTCAGCGAAGTTTTTGTGCCAGTGGTGATTGGCATTGCGCTGCTGACCTTGCTGGGATGGGGCCTGGGTACCGGCAACTGGGAAACAGCCATTCTCAACGCCGTGGCGGTGCTGGTGATTGCCTGTCCCTGTGCCCTGGGCCTGGCAACACCAACTGCCATCATGGCCGGCACCGGCGTCGCGGCACGCCACGGTATTTTGATCAAGGACGCCGAAGCGCTGGAAGTAGCACACAACGTGAAAGTGGTCGCGTTCGACAAAACCGGAACACTCACCGAAGGCAAACCCGAGCTGGTCGCAGCCGACGCAGTCAATGGAGACCGAGCCGCCTTTCTGGTGGCCGCCGCGTCCATACAGGCAGGCAGCGAACACCCGCTGGCCCGCGCGGTACTCGACGCTGCGCAGCGCGACAAGCTGCCGATCTCGCCCACGTCCGGGCTCAAAGCCATTGCAGGGCGCGGCATGGCGGCTGTGGTGGCGCAGCGCGAGCTGCGTTTGGGCAGCACACGTTACATGAACGAGCTCAAAGTCGATCTGGGCGCGCTCAAGCTGCGGGCAGTTGAGCTGGAAGCGCAAGGCCGCACAGTTTCCTGGGTGGCCGATGTGACTGATCAGCCTTCCTTGCTGGGCCTGCTGGCCTTTGGTGACACCATCAAGCCGACGGCGGCGCTGGCCATTGCCCGGCTGCGTGAACAAGGCGTGCGGTCCGTCCTGGTGACTGGCGACAACCGGGGCAGTGCACAGGCGGTTGGCGAGCAATTGGGTCTGGATGAAATCCGCGCGGAAGTGTTGCCGGAAGACAAAGCCCGGATTGTGGGCGAGCTCAAGGCAGGCGGCGTGACAGTTGCCATGGTCGGCGACGGCATCAACGACGCCCCGGCACTGGCTGCTGCAGACGTTGGCATTGCCATGTCCACAGGTACAGACGTGGCCATGCATGCCGCGGGCGTCACCCTGATGCGCGGCAATCCGGCGCTGGTTGCCGACGCCATCGACATATCTCGCCGCACCTATGCCAAGATTCGGCAGAATTTGTTCTGGGCGTTTATCTACAACCTGGTCGGTGTGCCGCTGGCAGCATTCGGCTTGCTCAACCCGATGATTGCCGGTGCGGCCATGGCGTTGAGCAGCGTCAGCGTGGTGACCAACGCGCTGATGCTGCGCCGCTGGAAAGGAAGCAACACATGACAGAAACTTTCAACGACGGCCCCTTCAACATTGGCGAGGCGGCACGCCGCTCCGATGTGTCGGCAAAGATGGTGCGCCACTACGAGTCGCTGGGCCTGCTGCCGCATGTGGACCGCACAGATTCAGGCTATCGCCAATACACCGGCAAGGAAGTGCACACCCTGCGGTTTATCAAGCGCTCACGCGACCTGGGCTTCAGCATGGCTGAAATTGCCGACCTGCTCAAGCTCTGGCAGAACCGGCGCCGCTCAAGCGCAGACGTGCGGCGGATTGCGAGCAAGCACATGGACGAACTGAACAAGCGCATGGCCGAAATGGAAGCGATGAAACACACACTGGAGCACCTGATTCACTGCTGCCAGGGTGACCAAAGACCGGACTGTCCGATACTGGATGAACTTGGCAAGGCGTCCGCGTCGGCGGGACGCAAGAGCGCCGCGCAGTCCCGGACCTGACCGCCGCTATTTGCTCATCTTGTCGGAAGACTGGCCGTTTTTGGCCAGAAACTTGTCGAACGTCGCAATTTCTTTCTTCTGCGCAGCAATGATGGCTTTGGCCATCTTTTTCATCTGCGGGTCTTTCCCATCGCGAAGTTCGGCCTGCGCCATATCAATCGCTCCCAGGTGATGTATACGCATCATCATTGCGAAGTCAACATCGGTATTGCCGGTCATTTTCATGGACGACATCTTGTCGTTGTTGTCCTTCATCATGCCTTTCATGTCCATGCCCTTCATGTCCATGGCGCCGCCTTGCATGGAAGTTACGCCGGTTTTCCCGGCGGGCATCGCTTCTGCGCCAGGTTTCATTTGCGTTTGCGCAAAGGCAAGGGGTTGCAGCAGCGCGACGCTCAGAACGGCGATGGCCATCGATGCGGATTTCATTGTTTTGAGATTCAGTTTCATGGTTGATTCTTTCTGGTTATTGATGAATGTTTGAAGCGGCAAAGTGGACAACCCATGCAAGTGCCGAGCGCTACGTATTCAGAGTGCGCGCACCGCAACACCAAACACGAACGGGATGGCCGCCATGCCACGTAGTCTGCAACCTACAAGATGCGGTCGCGCCTTGAGTTGCATCATCCTGCGCAGGTAAAAGAGGGTTACGCTCAGGCATGGAAGAACCAGATCGCCTCGCAAAAACGCTCTCAAGATTGGCCGTGCTGTTTGTGATTTCAGTATTGCTCAACTTTCCATGGGAAGTCGCTCAAATGCCGCTTTACGTTGAGGATGGCAGCTGGTTCGAATTTGCATTGCACTGCATCATCCCCAGCCTTGGGGACGGACTCATCGTCATGTTTATTTTCTGCGTTGGCTGGGTGGCCCGAGGCCGATCAGACTGGACAGATCAACCGGATGGGGCCGCCTATATGCTGATGCTGATAACTGGCTTCTGCGTTGCGGTGGTTGTTGAGTGGGTGGGCTTTTTTGGCCTCAAGCGCTGGAGCTATACGGACAGCATGCCTCTGCTGCCGCTTTTGAGCATCGGCGTTGTACCCGTTCTGCAGATGCTGATACTCCCACCCCTTGTTTTCAGGATGACCGGCTGGTGGCTTGCGCGGCGGCAACGCGCTTAGGCGCTGATCTCTCGCGTTACCTGGTCCAGCTCTGCATAGGGCGCTATCCCGAACTCAGATACGGCTGCGTCGCAAGCGCAAAGCATTGCCAATCACCGAAGCGGAACTCAGGCTCATAGCCAAGGCCGCGATCATCGGTGACAAAAGCCAGCCAGTCAGCGGATACAACACACCTGCAGCAATCGGGATGCCGAGTGCGTTGTACAAAAACGCAAACATCAGGTTCTGCTTCATATTGCGCACGGTGGCCTCTGACAGCGACCGGGCAATGGTGATGCCTCGCAAATCGCCTTTGACCAGAGTGACCTGCGCGCTGTTCATGGCGACATCGGTACCGGTGCCCATGGCAATTCCCACGTCTGCCCTGGCCAAAGCGGGCGCGTCGTTGATGCCGTCGCCAGCCATCGCCACCACGCGCCCTTCTTTTTGCAGGCGTTCAATCAGGATCAATTTGTCGGCGGGCTTGACTTCGCCATGCACCTCATCGATGCCAAGCCGGGCTGCAACGGCTTTTGCCGTCGTGAAACCGTCACCCGTGGCCATTACAATCCGCAACCCCGCCGCTTTCAGTGTCGCCAAAGCTTCCGGCGTGCTTTGCTTGACCGGATCCGACACGGCCAGCAAGCCGGCCAATTGACCATCCACCGCCAAGTGCATCACGCTGGCCCCTTCGGTGCGCAAGGCCTCGGCTTGCGATACCAAGGGAGTGACCTCAACCCCGATCTGCTCCATCAGGGTTGTGTTTCCCAATGCGAGTTGCCGACCGCCTACCTGCCCCCGCACACCGATGCCCGAACCTGATTCAAAGTTCTCGGGCTTGTCCAGCTTCATGCCACGATCTTTGGCCGCGCGGACAATGGTTTCAGCCAATGGATGCTCGCTGCCCTGATCCAGACTGGCGGCCAGCCTCAGGACTTCGTCGGCTTCAAAACCCGGAGCGGCCACAGCGCGATCGAAGGTCGGACGGCCTTCGGTCAGGGTGCCGGTCTTGTCAATGACGAGGGTGTCGATTTTTCGCAGATTCTCGATAGCGGCAGCGTCACGAAACAGCACACCCTGCGTCGCACCACGACCCGTGGCAACCATGATGGACATCGGCGTCGCCAGACCAAGCGCGCACGGACAGGCGATGATCAGCACAGCGACTGCATTGATCAGGCCATACACCCACCCCGGATCGGGCCCGAAAAATCCCCAGGCAAAGAAAGTCAGTGCGGCGACTGCAACAACCGAGATGACAAAATAGCCAGCTACCACATCCGCCATGCGCTGCATGGGTGCTTTGGAACGCTGGGCCTGCGCGACCATCTGAACAATTTGCGACAGCATCGTGGTGGAGCCCACCCGCTCGGCACGTATAACCAGCGCGCCGCTGGTGTTAAGGGTCGCACCGATGACTTTGTCCCCTACACGCTTGCTCACCGGAATAGGTTCGCCAGTGAGCATGGATTCATCTACCGCACTGCCGCCTTCCAAGACCATCCCATCGACCGGCAGCTTTTCGCCGGGCCGGACACGCAGTGTGTCGCCTACATGGACGTGGCTCAGGGGGACGTCTTCCTCAGTTCCATCGGCGCGAAAGCGCCTGGCTGTCTTGGGAGCCAAACCCAACAGCGACTTGATCGCCGCCGAAGTTTGCGAGCGGGCCTTGAGTTCAAGAATCTGGCCGAACAGGGTCAGCGAGATGATCACGACCGCCGCTTCAAAATACACGGCAACCCGGCCCATGGAGACGAAAGAAGACGGAAACACCTCGGGCGCAGCTGTAGCAACCACGCTGTAGACAAAAGCAGCGCCGGTACCCAAGCCTATCAGCGTCCACATATTGGGGCTGCGATTGACTACTGATTGCCAACCCCGTGCAAAAAACGGCCACCCAGCCCACAAGACAATTGGCAATGACAGCGCAAGTTCGATCCAGCTTTGCGTGGCCATCTCGAACCAGCCAAACTGGTGACCAAACATCGCCATGACTGTGACAACAACACTCAGCGGCAGCGTCCACCAGAAGCGTCTTTGAAAATCCACCAGCTCCACGTTTTCACCCTCTTCCATTTCGGGCATCAACGGCTCCAGCGTCATGCCGCACTTGGGACAGTTGCCAGGATGGTCCTGGAGAATTTCTGGGTGCATCGGGCATGTATAAGTTGCGCCGACGGGAGGTGGCTGCACGTGCCGAGAGGTCGGCTTAAAAGCAGCAAACTGCGCCGGATCTGCTGCGAATTTTTTTAGACACCCCGCACTGCAGAAGTAATAACGCCTCCCCTCACGCTCGTGCCGATCCACGGATTGCTCAGTGACCGTCATCCCGCAAACCGGGTCGACTGCCGAAGCGGGGATAAGCGGAACAATGGTGGGGTCAACAACGACTGTATTCATGATGTGCCTTTTCGCGTTGAATATTTAAAGCACCAAGGGCTTTGCCAGGTGTGAAATAGAAGGAATCGACCAGTTGCCGGAACTGAAGGGGCCAGGAATACAGGAAGGTGTCATGGCAACAACTCGCGGACACTCGCGGCAACGGCGGTCGCTAAAGCGATCCGGTTGGACGGGTGAAAAATGGTGTCGCAACTCACGATGCCGGCCGCGCCGGCCACCCGTAAGTCTTCGAAAGCGGTTTGCGCAAAAACCGCATGAACAGCTATACACACGGGGGCAGCAAGACCTGTGTGGCGCAGTTGGGTAACAGCGGCAATCATCGTGCGGGCCGTCGAGACGATGTCATCAATCAACACCGGTGTGTGCAAGCGCCATCGATCTAGACTCGGGACTGACACTTCGACGTCATGGTCGCCCCGTCGAATCTTTGTCAGCACCACAAATGGTGCGTCCGCTCGCCGCGCCACATCGCTCACCCATTGCGCGCTTTCCTCGTCGGGCCCTATCAGGAGTGGTTGACGTACATTTGTGCGCACCCAACTGGCGATGCCGTCGGCGGCATGGGCAACGCGCGAAGGGACGCTGTAAACCTCTGACAGCTCCGAAATTCGGTGCAGGTGGGGATCGACCGTCACCAGCCAGTCCACGTGGCGCGAAATCCACCCGGCTATGTGCCGGGCACTGATCGTTTCTCCCGGCTGAAATCGCTTGTCCTGCCGCATATAGGCGAGATAGGGGGCAACCAGGCCGACCGACAAGGCGCCCGCTTCGCGCACGGCGCAGGCCAGCAGCATCAACGCAACCAGCTTGTCATCGGGCCTATCCAGCGTGCACACAATAATGGCGTGCCGACCCTGGGCGGCAGTTTCGACACGCACATGGGACTCCCGATCGGGAAAACGTCGCACCGTGGCGGCACCGCGCTCCGACCCGAGCTCTAAGGCCAGTTCGTCGGCGAGGCGCTCATTGCCGGGCATGGCGATGACCAACGGTTTCATGCCGGCACCTCGTCCGCCAGGGTAATGACTGGGTGAGTCTCCAGATAACGCATGGCGTAGGTCAACTCCCCGGCAGCCTCTGCATGCAGGGTGAACAGGGGCGCGGAACGCCTTACGTGATCCCCCAGTTTCACGTGAAGAGCAATCCCCGCCGTGGGCGCATTGGGCGCCCCAGCGAGTTTGGCCACGCGCGAAAGACGGCGGTTGTCGATGTACGAGACATAGCCATCTTGCTCGGCCATCACCACATCACGCAAGGGGGCCACGCCGGGCTCCCGCAATCCACCCTGAGCTTCGCAGATCGCCTGAAATTTGGCCCATGCCGCGCCGCTGGCGAGCAGTCGGCCTGCCTCAGATCTACCGGTTCCGGGCAGGCTATGCCCACAGAACTCCAGAAGTTCACCAGCCAGCACCAGGGACCGCAATCGAAGGTCAAGCGGCGCCGCAGCAGCACCGCGCAACACCGCCAACACGTCATGCGCTTCAAGCGCGGGGCCGACTCCCCGTCCTACCGGTTGCGCGCCACGCGTGCGCACCACGCGCAGTTGCAAGCCGTTCGCGGCTGCCACTTGCTCCAGCAGAATCTGTAGGCGATCAGCGTCCTGGTCGCTGCGAACCTTGGCGGTGGGCCCGATCGGGATGTCAATCAGGACATGTGTCGCCCCAGCGGCAATCTTTTTCGAAAGTATCGATGCAACAAGCTGCGAGTCGCTGTCGAGATCAAGCGGTCGGGCGACTCGAATCAGCAAGTCGTCAGCCGGACTCAGGGTGAGCGCGCCGCCCCACACAAAGCAGCCCCCTTCGCGTTCAACGACGCGCCGCATCGCCGGCACATCGAGATCAACGCACGTCAGTGTCTCCATCACATCGGCGGTACCGGCAGGAGATGTGATGGCGCGTGACGAAGTCTTCGGCATGGTCAGCCCCGCAGCTACCGCAATGGCCACAACGATAGGCGTTGTGCGGTTGCCCGGCAGGCCGCCAACGCAATGCTTGTCGGCAATGGGTACACGCCCCCAGTCGATGCGCTCTCCCACATCAACCATCGCCCGTGTCAGAAATATGGTTTCCTGAACGTCCATGCGGCCACCGGCGCAGGCGGTAAGGAAGGCTGCGATGTGCAGGTCTGAGTAACGGCCAGCAGCGATATCGCCCAGGATGGCGTTGAAAGACGGTGCCTCAAGCCGGTGCCCGTAAATCTTGGCGCGCATGGCGCTCAACGAGTCAAGTGGCGGCGCATGCAGTACCCACACGGTATCGCCAGGCGTGGCGCCCAGTGCAAGCCAGGCGCTGGTTGACAGACTGACCTCCTCCTGCGCCAGCAATTCAAAACCCACGACGTTGATCTTTGCGATGATGCGGCGGTCCCGCAGGGTAACTTCCACGCGTGTCTGCGCTTCAAATCCTTCCGCTCTGCAGACATGGCAGTCGCGCCGCATGTAAATCACAAACTCCTGGTGCGTGTCTATCCCCAGCGGTCGCAAGCGAAGTCCGGTTCCCTCGATCACACGATTTCCATCGTTTGTCCCAGCCGGGGCACGCTTGCAGGCCAACCGAGCTCGCGCTCGATGCGTTGCCGCAGTGCGTCCGCCGGGGCAGGCTCACCGTGATTGAGGTAGATGCCCTTGGGGGCCTTTGGTGCTGTTTTAAGCCACTGCACAATCTGCTCTGCATCGGCATGAGCCGACATACCGGGCAAGGAGACAACCTCTGCGTTGATCGCCACGTCCTCGCCGTGAATGCGGATGCTGTTTTCACCGGCGACAATTCGACCCCCACGTGTGCCACCTGCCTGGAATCCGGCAAACACGATGGAGTTGCGCGAATGGGGTGCCAGTGCTTTGAGGTGATGCAGCACCCGTCCTCCGGTCGCCATGCCACTGGCGGAAACAATGACGGCCGGCTGGCGCCGTGCCACCAGCGCACGCGACTCATCTGGCGTGCGAACCATGGTGGCCACCCGGAACATTCCGATGCACTCTTCTACCGACAAGCGGTGCTCCACCCGATGCCGGTGGTAGATATCGGTCATGTCAATGGCCATCGGGCTATTGAGGTAAACGGGAAGGTCGGGAATTTCCGAGCGCTGCTTCAGACGGTAAATCGCATGCAGAAGCGACTGCGCCCGGCCGACAGCAAAGGCGGGAATCACCACAATGCCGCCGCGCGCCGCGGTGCGTTGTATCACTTGGCCCAGCAACAACTCGGCATTCGACGTCTCGTGCAAACGGTCGCCGTAAGTCGATTCGGCCACGATGTAGTCGGCCCGTTCAATGGGTGCTGGCGCGCGCATGATGAGATCGTCGGGTCGCCCCAGGTCGCCGGAGAACAACACCGTGGTTTCTCCCGCCGTCAGCTCTACCGAGCTGGCGCCCAGAATGTGGCCCGCAGGCCGCAAGCGCACCTGCATGCCCGCGATGCTGTCAGAGCGCTGATCAAAAGGCAGCGGCCTGAGCTGGCGCAAGGCCCGCTTGGCATCCTCTTCGGTATAAAGCGGGAGCGGTGGATGGTGTTTGGAGCGCTGGCGTCGGCCCACGTACTCCGCGTCTTCTTCCTGAAGCCGCCCGCTGTCGGGCAGCAAAACCCCACAAATCTCGATGGTGGACGGCGTGGCAAAAACCGGGCCGCGAAACCCCCGCTTCACCAGCAGCGGCAAGGCCCCCGAATGGTCCAGGTGGGCATGCGTCAGAACGACGGCGTCGAGTTGCCGTGGGTCAAAAGGAAAGTCTTCCCAATTCATGGAGCGCAAGTTCTTGTAACCCTGAAACAGGCCGCAATCGACGAGCAACTGTTTGCCTTCTCGGGTAACCATGGTTTTGGACCCGGTGACAGTGCCGGCGGCACCCAGAAATTCAAGCTTCATGCGGGGCTTTCAGGTGATGGGGTGGATGCAGTGCTTGCGGCGGGTTTGAACGTCTGGTGCGGCGGCCTCAAGCGATGGAAGCTTCCTCGTTTTTGAGCGAAGGCAAAAAGCGCGGCGTGCGTGCCGCGTAGGCATCAAACTCGGCTCCAAACTGTTCCCGCATCTGCTTTTCTTCCGTGATCGCAAGCCGGCCATACATCAGCAGCAGGACCGGAAACATCAGCAAAGTCAGCAGCGTGGGCCACTGCAGCAGAAAGCCCAGCAGAATAAGCACGAAGGCCACGTACTGCGGATGGCGGATGCGCGCATAGGCGCCGCTTGTAGCCAGGATGCCCTTGCGCTGCGCGTGGTACAGCACATTCCAGGCGCTGGACAAAAGATAAAACCCAAAGCCGAGGAAGACATAACTGGCGATGTGAAGCGGACTGAAGTGCGGGTCTCCCTTTTCGCCAAGAAGCGTTGACCACAGGTGACCCGAGTTATGAGACAACAAATCGAGGCCGGGGAACCGGGTTTGCAGCCAGCCCGACATCAGGTAAATGCTCAGTGGGAATCCATACATTTCAACGAAGAGCGCGACAACAAAACCCGCAAACGCGCCGAAGGTGCGCCAGTCGCGCGCGGTCTGCGGCTTGAAGAAGCTGAAAGCAAAAATCAGAAAAATGGCGGAATTGAGGACAACGAGTGTCCAGAGTCCGTAGGCGGGGATGCTGCTATTCATGTTCATTCTCCAGAAGAAGGAAAAAAGAGGTGATTCCCACGCCTAACCTAAAGACCGGAGCAACAGAAAACCCGTCAACACGGCCAATGCGAGCCAGCACAGCCAGTAGAGCCAGGTTTCCCATGGCTCGAGCTTCAGGCCCGCGCCTGTCACGATCCGGTGCTTCTGGAACATGCCCCCCGCATGAGCGACAAGTCCCACAATCACGATGACGAGCGCAAATGGGGCGAGCCATCGTTGAAGAATCAGTGCAACCCCCGCCCCCAGGACAGAAGCCCCTGCGATCGACAGCAGCTCCGCGCTCTTCAGGCGTTCGCGAAGGTCAGTCATTGCCGCGCCCGATCAACATCGCGTTGCGCGGCGTCGTGCCCGTGTTTGCCATGACCACCGTGCATGAACACATGCATCAGCGGGCAAGCCAGCAGCAACAGGAACGGCAGCGCCCCAAAGAAGTGGGCGCGGTGCTCGCTCATTAAAAAATAGGCGGCGATGGCGCCAAACACCAGCAATCCCACTGCGTATCGGGAGCGCCAGAATGACGGTGGAGTGATGTGCCCGGATGCGGTGTGTTGGTCGTGGTTCATGTGAATCTCCAGAGGTGGGGCTGCCTTCTATCCAGCCTCTCGGCTGTCAGGCTTGCACGCGGAAGTTGATCATCATTCCGGCGTCTTCGTGTTCGAGGTTGTGGCAATGGAACACATAGGTCTGGTCGCCGGGGAAGTCGTGGGCGAAGTCGATCGCAATGCGCACCGTTTCGCCGGGCCAGACCAGCACCGTGTCCTTCCAGCCCAGGTCGCTCACCGTTCGGCCCTTGCCGAAACGCGCCACGGCCGTGAGTTGCGGCGGGCTGTTGACCCGCTCCAGCACCTGAAACGAAAAGCCGTGGATGTGCATCGGGTGCGGCATGCCCAGCGCCGGGTTGCTGATGTTCCAGATTTCCACCGCGCCGCGTTTGACGTCGAACGCAATCTCGTCCATGCCGAAGGTACGCCCGTTGATCAGAAAGCGCATTTGTCCCATCGACAGTTCGATCTTGCGCTGCGCGGCACCTTCAATTGCTATCGGCTTGACCTGCGACAGCGTGGCCGGCAGCTTGGCGACGACGCGTTCGCCAGCCGTGACCGACAGCTTCAACACGTTGAACTCATGGCCCAGCGGCAGCCGTGACGAGCTCATGCTGGCCATCATCCGTCCCATGCCCATGCCGCCCATGCCCGGCATGCCGCCAGCGGAGCCTTCATTCTCCATGGCATCGAACGCCAGGCTCTTAAGGAAGATGTCCTCACCGACCTGCGCCTGCCCGGCGTCGAGCAGCACATCGAGGCGCTCCCCCGGCGCGAGAAAGGCCTCGGTGGCCACTTCTGGCCGCTCGATCAAGCCGCCGTCGGTACCGATCACGGTGAAATTCAGCGCCGTCTCGCCCTTGACGAAGGCCAGCCGGTAGATGCGCGCGTTGGACCCGTTGAGCAGCCGCAGGCGGTAGGTGCGCGGCGTGACGGTCTGCGCCGCATTGGGTGTCAGGTTGGCAAGCACAATGTCGCCGAGCCAGCCCATCATGGCTTCGTGGGCATCCGGCTTGTACAAGAGCTTGCCCTGCGCGTCGAACTGCTTGTCCTGGATGACCAGGGGCAAGTCGGTAACGCCAAGTTGCAAGTCAAGCGACTTGCTCAGACGACGCTGGTCGTCGTCGTCCACCAGGAAGAAGCTCGCGAGCCCGTTGTAAGCCTGCTCGGCGGTCAGTTCGTGCGCATGCGTGTGGTACCAGTAGGTGCCGCCGCGGTTGCTCACCTTGAAGTCATAGGCATAGCGCCCACCCGGACCGATGGTGCTGGCCGGGTGGCCGTCCATGGCGGCGGGCGTGTGCAATCCGTGCCAGTGAATGATGGTCGGCTCCGACAGCGCGTTGTCCAGGCTGGCCGTGAAGCGCGCACCGCTCTCGATGCGCAAAATCGGGTTCTGGTAGGCCTTGCCCGCCTGTTCGGTCTGGTACAGCAGGAACGGCGATTCGCGACCGGGCAGAAGCGGGACGCTGGCCGCAGTAGCTCTGACTTTCAGGGGCCCGGCAACATCGAGCACACCGAACGGCCCGCTGCCCACGGGGATGAACAGCTTTTGCTGGAAGTTCCCTGCAGCCACCGGATCGAAAGGATAGTGGCGAAACGGCCCGCCACCGAGCGCGGTGGAACGGGGCGATCCGTAATACATCCAGGTGGCCCCGCCGACGGCGGCTACGGCCACCACGCCGGCAAACTGAAACAGCTGTCTTCTTTTCAACATGAAAATTTCCGGCCAAGTGACGAGGCCCGACAGCAACTAAAAACCGGGAACAGCGCAACGCTCAAGCGTCTGCCAATTTGCAACACCACAAAGGCCTCTGACACCATTCTCGTCAGAGGCAGGCTGGCGTTAAGCCACGCTGCGCCTCACCTGGCAGGCGCAGCCGGCATGCGGTCCATCATCATTTTCATCATGGCCTGCATCATTTCCATGCGCTTTTCCATCATCTGATGGCGCGCGCCCATCTCGCCAGCCATGCCCTGCATGCCTTTCATGTCGCCCATGCCAGCGCCGCCCATGCCGTCCATCATTTTCATGCCGTCCTGCATGGTTTTCATGTGTTCGACCATCAACTTGCTGCGCTCTTCCGGAGTCTTGGCGGCCAACATCTTGTCATGCATGCCCTGCATGGTCTTCATCTGCGCATCCATCCTGGCCATGTGGTCGGGTGTGGTCATGCTGCTGGCAGACGCGGCGCCCATGGGCTGGGCCGGGGCGGTGTTGCAGGCGACCAGGGTGCCGGCGGCGGCAAGAGCAAGGGCAAGTGGAATGAATCGAAAACCGGTCATGACAGACTCCTGGGTGGGTTTGGGTAAGCTAGGTTGGGGAAAGCGAAGCCTCAAGAGCACATCGATACCTCAGGGTAAATAGTGAATGGATGAATGGGTGAATGACGAACCTGCAATGACTCATGTAAAGCTCAACAGGCGGCGAGTGGTCATTTCGCCTTGTCAACCATCTGGATGGACTTTTCCTCAACCTCTTTGGCCACTTGAAGCAACGCGGCGTCCTGAGACAGCGCAGAAAGCATTTGCACTGGCTTGATCAGGCCTATCTTGGTTTTGCCTTTCTCGGTAAAGACCGAGATGCGGCACGGCAAGGCCATGTTCAGGCGCATATCGGTCGCCAGAACTTTCGCAGCCTGCCCTGGATTGCAGATTTCAAAAATCTTGCATTCCTCATCAAAGGCAATGCCCTTGCTGCGAAGCGTGCCGCCCAGGTCGTGAACATGCAGGACCCCGAAGCCCAAGCCTGTCACCGCGGAGTCAAGGTCTGTCGACGCCTGGGCGAATGATTTTTTAGTTTCAACGATGTAATACATGAAGTTGCCTTTATCTTCGAGAGACAAACAATATCTCGGCCAGGCGCAGACGTTCCGACGTGCCAGCCAAGCCTGAAACGCGGCGCCCCGACCTGCTTCACCGGCAACGATCCCCGCCATGCAAGACGCCTCGCGGTGCTGCGTAAACTTCCGACCCGATCACTTCTTGTTTTGCTTGACGATCCACACCACAAGGGCGACCAGCACGACAAGAAACAAGATAGGCATCCATACCCCGCCGTATCCACCCATCCATCCACCGCCCCACATGCCACCATTCATCATGTTTCCGTTCTGCGCGAAAGACACACCAGTGGTCAACAGAGGCACCGTACCAACAACCACAGCAAGTAAATTTTTCATGGATTTTCCTTATCTGAAACGAAGAAACCATCGGACTGCTGCGGCAAAGGCAGCGTGAGCCCGAACACGCATCGTGCGACCGGTCGAATCCGGTCCATGTCG
>JBKJIV010000119.1:0-5187 GCA_046598365.1 Polaromonas sp.
CCTGGTGCGTGCCCACCGTGATCAACGACATTAAGTGTGTGGTGGTTAACAGCGAGTTGCGAGAGCTTGAGCCCATGGCCTGGGATTTTGCGATCAATTTTGCCAAGGACAATGACCTGCAGATTGCTGAGGCCTGTTTGGTGCCGGACAAGCCATAAAGCCATTGCGCAGGCGGGATGCCTGAAGTTGGGCGCCAGCAAACTGCGCTTCGGATTCTTTGGGCTGCGCCAAACAAAAAAGCCGTCTTTCGACGGCTTTTTTGCTTTGCTAGCAGCGCACCCTGCAAAACGGCGGACTGACGATGGGTCAGTCCGGGCGATTTGCCTAATTGCTTAGGCGGCCTTTGGGGCGGCGAGTGCCAAGGCTTTCACCTTGGTGGACAGGCGGCTCTTGTCGCGCGCTGCCTTGTTTTTGTGGAAGATGCCCTTGTCGGCGATCGCGTCCACAATGCCCTGCGCTTTGGCGAAGAGTTCCGTGGCTTTGACCTTGTCGCCGCTGAGCACGGCTTTTTCGACGTTTTTCACAGCGGTGCGGTACTTGGAGCGCAGCGAGGTGTTGGCGGCGTTGAGTTTGCTGTCCTGACGGACGCGTTTACGGCCCGACGCAAGGCGCGGGTTCTTTTTCTTGGGTTTGGCAGTAGCCATATATAAGTTCCTTTAATCCGGGGAGGAGTCTGCGGATGTTGCTAGCAAAGCCCACCATTATATAACTTCCCGTTCAGGGCCTCACGACGCCGGTTTCGGCCTGACGCCGAGTGCAGCCTTGAAGCTGGCTCCAGTCGCGGGGACATTAAACTCCCCGGGTGAGCTTATTCAAATCCGCATCCACTGTCTCTCTTTTAACGCTGGTGTCCCGTATCACCGGCCTGGTGCGCGAACTTCTGATGGCGTCAACCTTTGGCGCCAGCGCCATGACGGACGCTTTCAATGTCGCTTTTCGCATTCCCAACCTGTTTCGCCGCCTGTTTGCGGAAGGTGCATTCAGCCAGGCTTTTGTACCGGTTCTGGCGGCCAGCCTCGCCAAAGACGGCGAGGCCGCTACCAAATTGCTGATTGACCGGGTGGCCACACTGCTGAGTTGGGCGCTGCTGTTGACCTGTGTGATGGGTGTGGCGGCGGCCCCGGTTCTGGTTTGGATGATGGCCAGCGGGCTGCAACAGGAGCCGCGTGGTTTTGAGGCCGCCGTTTTCATGACGCGCTGGATGTTCCCGTACATCGGGTTCATGTCGCTGGTGGCGCTGTCGGCAGGCATTTTGAACACCTGGAAGCGATTTGCCGTGCCAGCGGCCACCCCTGTCTTGCTGAATCTTTGCATGATAGCGGCCGCCTGGCTTGGCGCTCCGTGGCTCAAAACCCAGGGAATTGAGCCGATATATGCCATGGGGGCAGGTGTAATGTTGGGCGGACTTCTGCAGTTGGCGGTTCAGGTGCCTGCCTTGCTCAAGATCGGCTTGCTGCCGCGCATTGGGCTGAGCTGGGGCGCCATTCGCAGCGCCTGGGCCGATCCGGGCACCCGTAGCATCACGCATTTGATGGTTCCCGCCTTGCTGGGTGTCAGCGTGGCCCAGATTTCATTGCTGATCAATACCCAAATTGCGTCGCATCTGACACCGGGCAGCGTCAGCTGGCTGACCTATGCCGACCGCTTGATGGAGTTTCCGACGGCCATGCTGGGCGTGGCCATTGGCGTGGTGCTCATGCCCCAGTTGGCGGCGGCGAAGGCCGCTGGCGATGCAGAAAAATACTCGGGCATGCTGGACTGGGGCTTGCGCATTGTTGTGCTGCTGGCCGTGCCCAGTGCGGTGGCATTGCTGACCTTTGCCCAGCCGCTGGTCGCCACGCTGTACCACTATGGCGCTTTCACGGATGGGGATGTGAAACAGACCACCACGGCACTGATGGGTTACGGCGCAGGTTTGGTGGGGCTGGTGGCCATCAAGGTGCTGGCACCGGGTTTTTATGCCAGCCAGGACATCAAGACACCGGTGCGGATTGCTGTGGTGGTGCTGATCATCACGCAACTGCTGAACGTTGCTCTTGTTCCCTTTTTGCAGCATGCGGGGCTGGCGCTTGCCATCGGCATAGGCGCGCTCATCAATGCGCTGTGGTTGTTGTTGGGGTTGATCAAACGCGGCAGTTACAAGCCGGCTATCGGCTGGGGTGTTTTTGCCCTGCAGGTGGTAGCGGCCAGTGCGCTATTGGCAGTTTTTTTGATGTGGACAGCGCAGACGGTCAGCTGGACCGGGATGCGCGCTGAGGCCTGGAAACGGATTGGACTGCTTGCACTTGTTTTATGTGCCTCCGCTGCTATTTATTTCGGAGCGCTTTGGGCGTCGGGTCTGAAAATCCGCAACTTGATGCGGCGGTAAGCGTTTGACACAAGTGCCACGTGCATCGGCCCGCAGTTTGTGAGAAAGTAGCGGCATGCCACTGAATTTGGAGATTCCGTCGCCCTTGCAGTACTTTGCCAGCCTGGTGCAAAGTGACGAGCACTTTCCGTTGCTGGAAGCGGCCATCAGCGTGGCGCAGGACGAGTACCCCGATTTGGACGTCCAGCAGGTGCTGGGCGATGTTGACCAGTTGCTGGCTCGCATCAAGCGTCGCCTGCCAGCCGACGCCCCGGCCTTGCAGCGTTTGCGCGCGTTGAACCAGTTCTTCTTTCGCGACCTGAACTTCGGCGGCAACATCAATGACTACTACGACCCCGACAACAGCTATCTCAATGCAGTGCTGAAAACCCGGCGCGGCATCCCCATCACGCTGGCGGTCTTATGGCTGGAGCTGGCGGGCGGCATGGGCCTCAATGTACGTGGCGTGGCATTTCCGGGGCACTTCATGGTCAAAGTCAATCTGCCCAAGGGCCAGGTGGTCATAGACCCCTTCACCGGCCAGTCGCTGAGCCGGGAAGAGCTTGCGGAGCGGCTGGAGCCCATGCGCCAGCGCAATGGTCTGATTGACGATTTTGAGGTTCCGATTGGTCTCTACCTGCACTCGGTGCCAGCGCGGGACATCATTGCGCGCATGCTGCGCAACCTCAAGGAAATTCACAAAACCCAGCGGGATTGGCCCTTGTTGATTGCGGTGCTGGACAGGATGATTATTCTCAATCCTGAGGCTTGGGCCGAGTACCGCGACCGTGGCTTGACGCTGGCAGAGCAAGGTGAGACGGGCCGCGCCGTTCATGATCTGGAAATTTATCTGGACCATGCCGAAGATGCGTTGGATCTTGACGTGGTGGCCGACCGCCTGGCCCAACTGCGGCGCCAGAATAGCTAGTGGCCTGCAACGCTGAAACCGGAAGTCGCTGCCCGCGCGATACAGGGCACGCTGCGGCGTTGCAAATGCGCGCGATGCCTGAGGCATCGCTATGCTTTGCGCCTTGCATCGCACCCCGTCTCACCCGTTCCTCGCCTCCGGTTTCAACGTTACAGGCCACTAGCCGCTTCGTTTGAGAAACTGTGGAATCGTTCCGCTATCGGCTGAACGGGAAGGGCTTACCAAAGTCGGCTGCGCACCCGCTTGCAACGGCGCTGTAGCCGCACGGCCCGCAATAAGTGTTGACAAACGCCCACCCTGAACCATCGTCTCCTGAGCCGGCATTAGGCTGTTGGACAGAGCCCCGCGATGTTTGGAGACCACTTCGCTGGCCGCATGTTGTGGTGATACCGGGTTTCGGGGTGCCAAGGTCCGCGAGGCAGGCTTTGTCGCTGTGACGCTGTCATTGGCAGCCTGGGGAGGATACAACTGGGGCTTGAGCCACTGCAGGATGGGCGCCCATTGTGCGAGGTCTGCCGCTGCCAGCTGCGGTTGCAGATCAAAAATGGTGAGCCCGCGCTCCAGGCTGCGCACGTAGAGTTGGGTTTCGCGCAGCGCGCCCAGAAAGGGCACGCCCAGCGACTCGGACCATTGATCGAGCGTTTGTGCTGCGTTGGTCCGGCCATCAATACGCATGCCCACCACCGCCAGCCGGCAGCGTCCGCTCGCCACCCGGGGCATGGTCATCAGCTCAGCGTGGCAGGCCTCGGCGGATTCGCGGTCAAACATCGAATTGCAAACCGGCATCACGATACAGTCCGCAAACATGACGACGCGCGCCAACTCAAAGCCGTGCATGCCGCCCGGTGTGTCGAGCACCACGTGGGTGATGCCGGTCGGTACACGCAACATGTTTTTATGATCGACCGCCCAGGGTGCGATCGCGGGCAGCGAGGGTTCGCGTCGCTTCAGCCAGGCCCGGGCAGACTGCTGGCGGTCCACATCGCCCAGCATGACTGAACTGCCGTTGCGCGCGCACCAGGCCGCTATGTGGGCGGCGAACGTGCTTTTGCCGCTGCCTCCTTTGCGGTTGACGACTGCGATGACCGGCATGGATGCTCCGAATAGGTGGACGAGGCGCACAGTTTGATACAAATTTGATGAAAAGTCCACCGCACCTAACGAGGTGGTCGCAAGTCGCTAGTATTTTTGTAGCAAAAGAGTCAAATTCGCCTCCGGTGCGGACCGCCGCAGCCTGTTTAGGCGCTCATTGCACAGGCGAAGTAGAAAGGCGCTGCGCAAACGCGCCGCGCCAGACCCAGAGCAGGGCCAGCGCCGCAAGACTGAACACTGCGCCTGCCGCAAAAGTAGCCGAAGCGCCCAACTGGTCCCAAAGCACGCCTGCCACAGTGCTGGCCACCAGCAGGGCCATGCCACTCATCAGGTTGAAAAACCCAAACGCCGTACCCCGCAGGTCGGCCGGGGCACTGTCGGCGACCATGGTTGCCAGCAGCCCCTGCGTCATGGCCATGTGCAGGCCCCAAAGCGCGATACCGGCCCATAGCCAGGTCCAGTGGCTACTCGTAGCCAGCAGCACATCAGCGACGATAAGGACGACCAGGCCCGACGCCAGCAACGCGCTGCGGCTCATGGAATCGGACAATTTGCCAAAAGGGTAAGCGCCAAGCGAAAAGACGACATTCATGCCGATCAGTACTAGTGGCGTGTAGGCGATAGGCAGGCCGCCCTGCATGGCGCGGAGCACCAGAAAAGCCTCACTGAAGCGGGCCAAGGTAAATACGGCGCCCATCGCGACCACCCGCCAGTAAGGCGCACTTAGTCGCCGGAGGTTGGCTTTGCTGATCGGGTTGACGCGCGGGGTCTCCTTCGGCCGGTCTGGCTCACGCACACCGCACACCAGCAGGGCCACCGC
>JBKJIV010000075.1:0-30235 GCA_046598365.1 Polaromonas sp.
GAGGCCAAGGGCAAGATCAAAACAAGGGAGCTGCACCGTAGGACCAATGCCAGTCAGGAGGTACGAAGTCTGTAAAAGGCTATAGTTATTCACAGCTGACAAACCAAACGTTGGCTACAAGCCCTCTATCAAAGTTGGATTGGCACTCACTGTCAAGATTCAATCGGCGCCAACACGCAGAGGCCATGCGTGGACAGGATAGAGGCTTGGTAAGTCGATACCTAGGCCTAACTCGTAGCGGACGAGCTTCAGAAACGCCGCTGAAGGCCTGTCCAGCATGCGTCGAAGAGGATCGGCGGCTCATTTCGACGGCGTGGTGGCGAATGGACCATCAATGGCCGACCACATACATCTGCTTGAAGCATCGTTGCCAATTACAAATCATGGCAACACACTCGCAGGTGAGTCGGCTCAATGACTGGTACCTGCCATCAGACTTGCGCGGAGAGCAGTGGGAGGTACGACCCGTACTAGATCAGGGGCAAGTAGATCGCCTGACGCACATTGCTCGGTGGACTGAAGTGCTTCTCAATGGACAGGAAAGCTACCTCGACGCAGCGTTGTTGCGTCACACTTACTTGTTTCAGGCAAAAGCCCACGGTTGGTTAGCCATGGACGGGTCACTACGTTTTGCGGCGCTGCGTACTGAGTTTGCGAATGCACACAGAGGATTGGAGACTCTACCGAGATGGGAATTTCTGAAAGATGTTGGCGCAGCGAACGGCGGGTTTCTGGGATTCCTGCTGAGAAGTTACAGAGGAAGAAGGCATCCGCTCAAGCATATGCTGCTGATGGCGTTCCTATTCGAGGCGCCAACAGAGTTTCATAAACAGTACGAAAACTCGCGAACAATTGCGGCGGGCGAGGGTGAAGATGGCCTAAACCGGCGGCTGACTGACAAACGAGCACGACTAATCCAGATGGTCGAAGGCGAGGGAAAGTCAGTGAACGCCGTATGTCGTGAACTTGGCATTCCGACGGCTCAAGGCATCCGGCAGCTGAACAAGGACGGAATTGCTTATCGCCGACGGCCGCGAGTTTTGACTGCTGAGACCAGGAAAGCGCTAGAAGATCTACTGCGGGCCGGTGCTGAACGGGCAGAAATCACGCGACAAGTAGGAGTTCGACAGAGCTTCATCAAAGACTATTTAGCTGGAAAACCGGAGCTTCGCGAGGCATGGGAGCAAGCAATTGCCACGGCGCGGGTGGCACGGCATCGAGCGCACTTTCTGCGAGTTCTCGAGGACAACCCGGGTGTGCCGATTAAGCGAATACGGAGCATCCGTGGCAACGGCTTTCAGTGGCTATACAGAAATGACCGGGCGTGGTTGGCTGAGAACTTGCCAGGGATCTGGCGCAGACCATTAGTAACTCAGAATTCTCGAACCTAAGGCGGACGGTTCTGATATCGCGTACATCGGGACCATTGGGCGGCCGTGCATGGCGACGAGTCAGTGGCCATGCCGCTCCTCAATTTTGTCAATCGCTGCAACCCTACATTGGTAAAGCCATTGCTGGCATCCTCTACTTCGCGCTTGACGAGCCAGCAGTCGACTGCGGCTTCAGGCGCCACCATTGTCAAGCAACGGTATCAATATCACGAATGCAACACCCCCATCGCGGTTCTCCACGCTAATCGTAGACTTCATCCCAAACAAATAAGCCCGGGCAGAAAATAGC
Source organism: Polaromonas sp. (assembly GCA_046598365.1). Classification (GTDB taxonomy): domain Bacteria; phylum Pseudomonadota; class Gammaproteobacteria; order Burkholderiales; family Burkholderiaceae_C; genus Polaromonas. The sequence continues at coordinate 1,681 of JBKJIV010000075.1, forward strand.
CCAATCCCCCTGTTTTGTGGCGTTGTGCGGTCACTGTATCGGTAAAGAAATACGGACTTGAGCTTATCCTCTGCTATTAACTCTCCTTCATTGAAGACCTCTACAACTGCATCCTTGGTTTTCTCATTTTTTGTCAATCGAATCTGAACAACGCTGTCCAAGAACTTATGGCGTTGCGCATTGTCAAGAAGATGATGAATGACAGTTTCGAAGAGAAATTCGTCTATTGAACAAACCACGCCGCTTGCATCACCCACATATCTAAGCAACGGAATAGTTTCATTCATATTCACCACAAGGCGCGACAGATAGTCCGCCAAATCAGTCGGCCTACAAATAACTTTTTGATTCAATAGTCCATCTTCGACGGAGGCTGAGTCGAAGATGGTCTCGATTGCGCTACGCATTCGGTTCAGCGCCTCCTGAACTTTTTCATCGCCGTTAGTACGAGCAAGAAGACTCGCGAGAGGAGTGCGAATTTCATGACCAATCGCGACCAAGCGCTCCTGACGGAGTTCGAGACGAGTTTGCAAAAGTCGCATCTCTTTCGCCTTAACAGCGGCTTCTTTCCGAGTACGCTCTACCAAGAGATGGCTGTGTGACCGGTTACGTGAGTAGAACGAATTCAAAACACGCCAGAGGGTAGAAAATTCATCCCTATGCCTCCCATACCTCTTGATGTCCACTCCACGCATCCTGTTAGAAGTCATCGCCCATGCCAATCGAGTCAACGAGTTCAATCGATGAACTGCATAGCCTCCCAAGCAGACAAGCAAAACGGTTAGCAGAAGCGCGGCAGTCAACCACCCAAACGCTCGGGTAGCGAAGCCAGGTAGCAAGACTTGTGGAGCGCTTAACGTAGCAATCAGTACGCCGTTCGGGCCTGGGATGCGGTGGGGCACTTCGAAGCTACTCGTGTCAGGCTTGTAACGCACCATTGCCAATAGCTTGGGCGCCCACCAGTCGGCGACTTTCTGCCGCCAGTCAACTTTTCGAGAAGTGGCCGGAGCGCCCATTGCGGCCGAATTCCATACCAAGCGACGAGTGCCGCCGTCGACTTGCGAAATGCTCAATAACGATCTCGACGAGACACTATTGATGTACGCACTCTGAAGAGATACAAGTGCTCGACCAGAGGCTCCTGGGGATAGCTTAATGAATTGTTCAGTATCACTACCTGTGTTCCCGAAAATTTCCAGTCCCACCTTCATTTTCTCGAGCGCAGGTGTTGGCCAGTCCGGGGAAAGCGCGGCCTGGGCATCCAAAAGGCCCGCGTCTATCCGACCAACTATCGTCACATATTTCCTTCTGTCATCCCCCTCCCCCGCACGTTCGAATGCCTGCGCATTGACTTGCCGAAGGGCCCGCTCTGGATTTGACAAGAGAAATCCAGACATTTCGTGTATCCCGACAAATCGATCAATTTGCGAGGGATACCTCGAGGTAGCCAGTGTCGGAGGCTGGTACACCAAGACTATCGAGATCGACCGCTCCGCGCCAAATGTGAGGACAACCCTGTCTGCGGTGGCAAAGCTACTGCCGGGCTGATGCCGCGTAATAGTTCTAACCGGATAGCGCACGGTGAAATATGCGTATCGCGCATTTAGTTCGGACGGAATCAGTGCAAAGCATGCCTGAACTAAGAAGGAAGGCTCTGCCACAGAAGTTTCACTTTTGGGTGAAAACTCCAGTATGCAAGGTCGAGGTGACTCCCAATTTACCTTGTCCGCGGTAAGCACGCGTGCATTCGCGCGGTTTAGAAGATAGGTATAGAAAGGGCGTTTCATATTGACAAAGCCAAGAGGCCGCTCCGCCAACGAAAATCCTTCAGGATTTTCAAAGAGCGAGGAGCCATCGGGCTCTCTGGTTGCCAGTAGAAAATTGGACAGCTCCGCTTGCAGCGTCGTCGCTCGGACCTGCTGCTCGCTCGCCTTGGCAGACGATACGGAGTCGTAAAGAGCAAAGGTTATAAGTCCGATTAGACCAATTGCGCCAACAAAGGCGCCTATGGAGAACGCCCACGGAGCCAACCGGCGCTGGCGTTTAGCGACCATCGGTCGCCCAGAAATACCCTTTCCCAGGATCCGTGCCGATCCGGTCGAATGCCCTATCGACCTCAGCAAACTTTCCGCGCACACCGGACATATGTTGATTGACGACGCGCGAAGAACTTCCTGACTTGAGCGCGGCGGCCAACTTTTGATAAGTCACGGTTCTACCTAGTTGCTGTGCCAACGTATGCACCATGGTTAATTCAATCATCGTCAAGTTAACGGGCGAGCCTCTCCACAACACATTGGGTGGGCAAGTGGCATCGATCGACAAACCCTCTGGCCAAGATTGCTGAAGTCGAGATTCCCTTATCGCTTCAGAGCTCCTAAACCCCAGCGCATGCTGAACCTTGTTCATAAAGTCAACGGTATTAACGGGCTTTCTCACAAACTCAAACGCTTTGAGCTTGATAGCAATTTCGTGAAGATTGGGCTCTGGCATACCCGTAACGATGATGATGCTCATCCTGCTTCCATACTCAATGAGAATGTCAAAGCCTCCCCGAGGAGACGCAGTTCCAGGCTCCAACTCGATATCCAGTACCAAGAGGTCAAAGTCGCCCTGCGCAATTAAGGTTCTAGCCTCGATGGTGCTGTACGCCTGATGGATATCGGCATTCGGAATCTGACTCAGCATCTCCCGATGCTGATCGTTAAGAGCATGATCGTCTTCGACGACGGCAATTTTGGGCACAAGAAGTCCTTATCAAGAGCCCATCAAGCATCTCACATTACAAGCTGTCAGGGTGTTCAGGATTCTTGACACCTTACGCGAAATTTCAGACAGGCAATAGGCCAATGCGAACAAAGCTGAGTCGAATGCTCAGTACATTTGAGATTGAAGTTTCTACACTTGACTTAACGCTATCGGCAAAGGTCGCACGGTTTCAGGGAAGGCCACGAAACACACTTGCGTAGCAAAAAATTTTAAGGAAAAAAGCAGTGGTTCACGTATCTGTAACTCTTCTCCTGCGGCCACGCACTCTGGTGCGCTCATTCGACCGACTTGTCCACCTGACGGATGCGATGGGGGGACCCGTATGAATGCGAAGAGAAAGCCTTTCCACGTTCTGGCCTTGTCGGGAGGCGGTTTTCGTGGTCTCTACACCGCGACGGTCCTTAAGCATCTAGAAGAGCAGTTCGGTGCCCCATTGGCCAATCGGTTCGACCTGATCTGTGGCACTTCGGCTGGGGGTCTCCTCGCACTCGGATTGGCGGCCGAAGTTTCGGCAGAGAAGCTACAGGCGATGTTTGAACATGGCGGACACCGCATCTTCGACTCCCGTGGCCCCACACGCCGGGCACTGGGCCCTTGGGAGCGAGCCAAGCACTCACCCGACGGGCTGCGCGCGGTGCTAACGGAGCAATTCGGTGATATGACTATCGGGGATCTTAGGCACCGGGTGCTGATTCCCACAGTGAATTACTCCAAAGGAAGCGGCCAGTTTTTTAAAACGCCTCACTCGGAGAGGTTTTTCATGGATTACAAGCACAAGCTCGTCGACATTGGCATGGCCACAGCCGCTGCGCCGACTTACTTCCCGCTTCATCAGATTGGTGATGAAGGCGTGTTTGCAGACGGTGGTTTGGTTGGAAATTCCCCGGGCTTCTTCGGCCTACATGAGGCCCAGCATGTGCTGGGAGCAGCGCGCGGCTCGGGTTGCGTGCGTGTGCTTGCCATCGGCACCATGACGCTGGGAGCTACCAAGAGAGGTGCTTCGGGACTGGACTGGGGCATTGTGAAGTGGGGCACCAAGCTCTTCGACCTAGTAATCTCCGCCCAAGAGCACTCGGTCGACGCGATGCTGGCTCACCTGCTCGGCGATGACTACTTGCGCATATACGATCCGGCTACACCGGACCAGAGCAAGGACATCGCTGCGCTTGACGTTGTAACGCCGGCCGCCATCGAAGTTCTCAAGAGTCGCGGTACGCAAGCCGCTCGAATAGCGCTAGGCGACCCAGCCTTGGCACCTTTTCTTACCCACGTTGCTGAAGCCCCCGCGTTTTTTCATGGACCGAATAAAAATTCAAAGGAAAAAAATCATGCTTAATCTGAGCTCCCTTTTCTATTCTGGAACCGAGCAGCCCAACCTGCTGGAAAACATCACGTTGTCAACAGCGCGGTGCGATTTCATCTTGGAGGCGAAGGAGGCCGTTCGTAACGAGCTGCGGACAGGTTTGCCGCGCGTGATGAAGGAGCTCGGGCACCCGAACGCAGCGGTACAGCCTCGCTTCTTTACCCAGGGTTCTTGGGCCTACAAGACGCTCAATGCCCCGGCTCATTCGACACAGCAGGCTGATATCGATGACGGTGCCTATTTACCTCTGAGCTTCATGACGGTCACGTCTAAGCCAAGCGTGGCCAGCAAGGTATTCTTCAAAGCGGCGGAAACGGCGCTGGCGCCTCTTGTAAAGGAAAGGAACTGGCGCCTCATTACCGACAAGGCCACGTGCATACGCATCGAAATTTCCGATTTCGCCCACATTGATGTGCCCCTCTACGCCATCCCCGATGAACAGTTCGAGCAACTTCGCAAAGCTGCGATGGCCGCGCACGGCTACTACACGCTCGATGAGGCGGTGAAGAAGGCCGAGCGTGATGCATGGACAGCCCTACCACACGACCAAGTTCTATTGGCTCACCGGGAGAACGATTGGATAAAGTCTGACCCGCGGCCGGTGAAACATTGGTTTTTGGGCGAAGTTGAGCGGCATGGTGAACAGTTTCGCCGTTCAATTCGCTATCTGAAGAGCTTCCGCGACTGGCGATGGGTGAGCAGTGGGCCATCTTCCATACTTATCATGGCGACGGCGGCACCTCTATTTGAATCCCGCGAAAGACGCGATGACCTCGCATTACTCGACCTGGTCGAAGCGATGCCCGAAGCACTGCGCGATGGAGTCAGCAACCCGACTGACGCCAGCGAGTCGCTGACAGATCGTCTCGGCAAAGATGGCGTTGAAGATGCCATCAAGAAATTTCAGGAGCTTGAACAAAATCTGCGAGCTGCAATTCATTCGGGAAACGCGGCGCAAGCTTGCGATTGGATTCGCCGTCAGTTTGGTCCCCGCTTTCCCGATGCTCCGCACCAGGTAAAGATCACCAGCGCGACGGCGACGATTTCCGCAACCCCTGCTGCGGCAGTAGCAACACCACTGTTCGGTCGCACTCAAGCGGGATGAGAGACGATACCCCGCTTTCCGCGCTTACCGGAAACTTGAAATCCCGGGGCTTTGAATACTTTGGTCGTTCGGCAGACAATTGGCTCGAATTCAAAGGGAGTGTTTCTGCTAACGGCGCTCAACACCCAGCACTTCTTTCAGTTGATCCGAATGGAATGGAGTTGCCACGGGTCGTCGTGACGATTCCGCCCAGCGCACCCCAAGTGCTGGCCCACGTTGGTGCTAACGGACAGGTCTGCTATGCGGCGAAGGGGAGCCTAGTGCTGGACGTCTTCGATATCTCGGGGCAGACGCTTGCCTGCATTGATAGGGCTACACATGTTCTGGACCTGTCGTTACGCGGACTAATGAAACAGGACTTGGAGGACGAGTTTTTTGCCTTCTGGCCTGGTAAGTCCCTGTGTGTCCTGGACATCTATGCCGGGGGGGCGGGCACGCTGGACGTTTTGTTTGCCGGCCACGACGACGTGGACCGGCAACTAGCCTTCGTAACCAATGACGCGCCTAAGACGCTACTCAAGCTGAAGGCGCTCAGACTGCCCTTGAAAGAAGAGCTCACAGGTGCAGCATTTAAAGTGCGTTCGGCGGAAAAACCCAGGCCGACGCAGGGCGAGTGGCCGCCGCGCACGGTCGCAGCGCTCTTGCAATGGCAAGGGCTACTGGCTCCAGCGACTAGACGCAACATTGAGCGCCACCTGTTGGTCGCCGGTGCCTCCGGTCGAGCAGCGGCTCTTTGCGTCGTCGAATCTCCTCTGATGCAGTACGCGTTCTGGGTCGCATTTCCTGAGCAGAAATTTGTGGCGGACAAAAATCGGGGCGACGCAATCCGGCGTAGGCTCTATGCCTCCGAGGTGCATCCCATGATGACCGTCCGCATGGATGACAGGCACGTCAGCCAACGAAATACCCCTGGCCGTCCTACTCTCGCCGGCAAGCGTATCGCACTTATCGGATGCGGCACGATTGGCGGGTTCCTGGCAGAGCTATTGGTGAAGGCGGGAGCGGGGTTGGACAAAGGAGAACTGCTTCTCGTCGACCCGGACATTCTGATGCCGCAAAACGTAGGTCGGCATCGCCTAGGACTGAACCACGCCTTAACTAAGAAGGCGACGGCACTGAAGCAGGAACTGCTGGCTGGAGCGCCAACCAGTAACCTTCGTGACCTGCCGGTGAGTGTCGAGGAAGTTGACCTCAATCGCATAGACCTCATCATCAATGTCACCGGCGAAGAAGCCCTTGGCCACCTTTTGGCGCGGAAGGCCGGTAACGATCGCCCATTTATTCCGACACTCACTGCTTGGGTCGAAGGACCCGGCGTGGCGGTACGTGCGCTCCTACAGGACCAAGCAGTCATTGCCTGCGTGCGTTGCATGACCGACCGGGGTCGCAATCCACTCTACCCAGTCGTGAAAGGGGAAATGCCGGTGGAACTTGCCGGCCACGGCTGTGAGAGTCTTTACGTTCCGTTTCCGGCCACGGTGTCCGTGCACGCAGCCTGCTTAGCTGCCGAAATGGTGGCCGACTGGGCAAGCGGCAATCCAAGCCCACGCCTCCGAACCCGCATAACACGAGCAGGTTTTATTCAAGCATCGCCGGATTCGGATATCGCGCGAGTAGAGGGTTGTCCGGCATGCAGTACGTAAACGAGTGGACTACTCCGGACCGTAGGAGACTGGTGGTAATCGAGCCTGCCGTCCTGAAGGTATTTGTGAAGTTTCATCAGGGATATTTTTGGCAACCGGAGAGCGGCGGAATCCTGCTAGGTAAGCGGCGGGGCAAGCACATCGAGGTCCTTCTTGCGACTGAACCAATGGTGAACGATATACGCTCTCAGTTCTTCTTCCAGCGAGAGGTGGAAGGGCACGCAGCGGCCGCTGTTGATGCTTGGCGGGCTGGCAATTATTTGGTTGACTACGTGGGTGAGTGGCACACCCACCCTCAGGGCATTCCTATTCCCTCTGGTATCGACCGCGCCGAGTGGCATAAGCTCAGCGCCGGGCGCTCGAACGACATACCACTGATCGCGGTGGTGGTTGGAACGCAAGCTTTGCACGTGGAATTCCTAACAAACCAGCGACACATTGCTCTAGAACCATTAATAGCTTTAACGACAGTAGCAACCTAATATTTCATACTTCAACACCCCCCGACCGACTCAATTCTCATCCGACAGACTTTATTGTTTCCTATTACCGACTACCAGTTGACCTCGCGGTCCGGCGTCGAACCAATGCGGTGAATCGACAGGTCAGCGCCTTCGTATTCTTCCTCCTGGGTCATGCGCAAACCCATGGTCGCCTTGATGATTCCGTACACCGCCACGCCAGCCAGCAAAGCCCAGGCAACGCCCATTGCTGTGCCGATAAATTGCGCCCCCAGAGTCACGCCACCCAATCCGCCCAAGGCCTTGCTGCCAAAAATGCCCGCGGCTATTCCGCCCCAAGCGCCGCACAAACCGTGCAGCGGCCAGACGCCGAGCACGTCGTCGATCTTCCAGCGGTTTTGCGTCAGCGTGAACATCAGCACAAACACGGCACCTGCCACGCCGCCAGTGGCAAGTGCGCCCAGCGGGTGCATCAGGTCCGAGCCCGCGCATACCGCCACCAGCCCGGCCAGCGGACCGTTGTGTACAAAGCCCGGGTCGTTTTTGCCCAGCACCAGCGCCACCAGCGTGCCGCCCACCATGGCCATCAGGGAGTTGACCGCGACCAGGCCCGAGATTTTGTCGATGGTCTGCGCACTCATGACGTTGAAGCCAAACCAGCCGACCGTCAGAATCCAGGCGCCCAGCGCGAGGAAAGGAATGCTCGAAGGCGGATGGGCCGAAATACCGCCGTCCTTACGGTAGCGGTTGCTTCGCGCGCCTAGCAAAATCACCGCCGGCAATGCCAGCCAGCCGCCGACCGCATGGACCACGATGGAGCCGGCAAAGTCGTGAAACTCTGCGCCGGTGAGGTCTTTGATCCAGGCTTGCACGCCAAAACGCTGGTTCCAGACCACGCCTTCGAACAGCGGATACACCACGCCGACGATCACCGCCGTGGCCAGCAACTGCGGGTAAAAGCGCGACCGTTCTGCAATGCCGCCAGAGATGATGGCCGGAATGGCGGCGGCAAAGGTCAGCAAAAAGAAGAACTTGACCAGCTCGTAGCCATTTTTGGCGGCCAGTTGTTCAGCACCTACGAAGAAGCTGGTTCCATAAGCCACGCCGTAGCCGACAACAAAATAAACCACGGTAGATACCGAGAAGTCCACCAGGATTTTCACCAGCGCGTTGACCTGGTTTTTTTTCCGGACCGTGCCCAGCTCCAGAAATGCAAAACCGGCATGCATGGCCAGAACCATGATTCCGCCCAGCAGGATGAACAAGGCATCCGAGCCCTGTTTTAGTGCGTCCATAAAAACCTCTTTGATTGATTTGCGCTGTTTTAGTGCGAAAGTGAGCCGTCTTCAGCGACAGCACCAAAATCAAGCAAAAAGTGCGCCAGACGGGTGCGCACCAATGTGGGGGTAAGTGATGTAGCGCAATTTGATGCCTTAGGCGCAAAGCTAAAATCAGTCGCTTGTCATTGGGGAGTAGCCACCCTGCACTTCTGCAAGGGGCTTGCGTCAACAGACTTGCCCGGCCTGGCATTCAGGCGGGGCATGGCGCAAGCGGCATCAAGCGTAAGGCCTGAGCTCGGCGAGACCTTTGACTGCATAGCTCCCTGGGCCGGGGGCGCCGTGCAGTCTTGGGTATTCGGCAGGAGTGTATGTATGCAAGCCTTTCTCGTCTCTACCGGCATTGTTGCCCTTGCTGAAATGGGCGATAAAACCCAGCTTCTCGCACTGGTGCTGGCCGCACGCTTTCGCAAACCCTGGCCGATTGTTCTCGGCATTTTTGTCGCAACGGTCGCCAACCACGGGTTGGCCGGTGCGTTGGGCGCATGGGTCACTGCGCTGCTCAGCCCGCAAATGCTGCGATGGATTCTGGGTGTGTCCTTCATCGCCATGGCCGTGTGGATGCTGATCCCCGACAAACTGGATGAAGATGCCACTGACCGGCGTCTGCCGCGTTTCGGCGTTTTCGGCACCACGGCCATGCTGTTTTTTCTGGCCGAGATGGGCGACAAGACGCAAGTTGCCACCGTTATGCTGGCCGCGCGTTATGACGCATATGTGGCCGTGGTGGCTGGTACCACGGTCGGCATGATGCTGGCGAATGTGCCGGTCGTGTTGGTGGGCGAGCGCATGACGAGGCTCGCGCCGCTGCGTTTGGTGCATGTTGTGAGCGCCATCATTTTTCTGGGCCTCGGGCTGTTTGCTTTCATGAGCTGAACAAGGCGGAAGGATTCATTGGCAGACCTCCAAAAGGCGGATGAGTTTGAAAAGCAGCGCCTGCGGCCTGGCTTAAGATCGAAAAACGACCCAACAAAACGCATTTTGGGTTGTGGGAAAAGCCGCATATCGTCGTCGACGCCATCAAAGAAACGCAATGTGCCTCCTCACCTTGAACTGGCAGCCCAGTCAACCTGTGCCTCTACTCATCGCGGCAAATCGCGACGAGTTTTATGCCCGTCCGGCACTTGGTTTACATCACTGGCCGGGTCAGCCCGTTCTTGCCGGCAAGGATTTGCAGGCCGGTGGAACGTGGATGGGTTTGGGCGTTTGCGCAGTCTCGGGGCGGATTCGGATGGCGGCATTGACCAACTACCGCGATGTTGCAAGTCAAAAAACGGACGCTACTTCCAGGGGCAGCCTCACCGCCGCTTTCCTGAACAGCTCTGTGAGTGCGGAAAATTACCTCTTGACACTTTCTACCAACACCCGGCTCTACAACCCGTTCAATTTGATCCTGTTTGATGGCCAGGACCTGATGGGTTTTGAGAGCCGGCATTCACGCATGTTTGTATTACCAACAGGCATCACTTCGGTCTCCAACGCTGACTTCAATACACCCTGGCCCAAGCTGGAGCACCTGCGTGCATCGTTTGAGGAAACAATTGCGGCCGACGATGACGAAGCCATGTTGCAAGACAAACTTTTTGAACTGCTGTCCGATGACCGAACGGCGCCGGACTCTGCACTTCCTCAAACAGGCCTTTCATTGGCCAAAGAACGTATCTTGTCGGCTGCCTTCATACGCACGCCCGACTACGGCACCAGAGCATCCAGTGTCATACAAATCAAGCGCCAGGCAGCTCAGTTCACCGAGAGAAGCTTTGATGCAAACGGGTTCAAGCGCGAAGTAAACGAAACCATTTCCCGGGAAAACGCATGTTTGCCATGAGAAGCAAGCGCACATACGGCATAAAAAAACAACCCATCGTTGCTCATGTGCCAAGGGGGTTGCTACAGCAAGATGTGAGGGGGCTCGAGGCCTCCGATGGGCTTCTGGCTGAGGTTGATATACTGCAATCGCGCCGATTTGCTACAGCTTGCGGGCGCATTACAAGTTCAGCTAAAGACGCCCGCCAACCCGGCCTCGCCTTTAGCGACGCCGGGTTTTACTTTTTGTGCATTTAAAGATGTTGATTGCCACGCCCCAGTCCATGCATTTTGAAGAAGCCTTGCCGCTGCAAAGCGGCGCGTCGCTTCGTGCCTATGACCTGAGCTACGAGACCTACGGCACGCTCAATGGAGCCAAATCCAACGCGGTGCTGATTTGCCACGCGCTCAATGCGTCGCACCATGTCGCGGGTGTGTACGCGGGGCAAGACAAATCTGAAGGCTGGTGGGACACCATGATTGGCCCCGGCAAATCAGTCGACACCAACCAGTTTTTTGTCATCGGCGTGAACAACCTCGGTTCATGCTTTGGCTCCACCGGCCCGATGCAAACCAACCCGGACACAGGCAAGATTTACGGGGCTGATTTTCCGGTGGTAACGGTACAAGACTGGGTCGATGCGCAAGCGCGGTTGATGGACAAGCTCGGCATTCAAACACTGGCGGCCGTTATGGGCGGAAGTTTGGGCGGTATGCAGGCACTGAGCTGGACGCTGCAATACCCAAGCCGGGTGAGGAACGCCGTCGTGGTGGCCAGTGCGCCCAATTTAACGGCTGAAAACATCGCGTTTAACGAGGTTGCGCGACGCGCCATCGTGACCGACCCTGACTTTTGCGAAGGCCATTACGCTGCACACGGCGTATTGCCCAAACGCGGTTTGCGTATCGCCCGAATGATTGGTCACATCACCTATCTAAGCGATGACGTGATGAACGAAAAATTCGGGCGTAAGCTTCGTGAAGTTACTCAAGGCCATGCCAGCGGATACAAATTTTCAACGCAAGAGGTCGAATTCCAGATTGAAAGTTACCTGCGCTACCAGGGCGACAAGTTCAGCGAATATTTTGATGCCAACACGTATCTGCTGATCACCCGCGCGCTTGACTATTTCGATCCAGCCCATGCCTTTGGCGGTGACCTTTCGCGGGCGCTGGCGCGAGCGACCGCCAATTTTCTTCTGGTCAGTTTCACCACAGACTGGCGGTTTTCCCCGACCCGAAGCCGAGAGATCGTCAAAGCCCTCCTCGATAACCAGCGCGATGTAAGTTACGCCGAGATAGACGCGCCCCATGGGCATGATGCGTTTTTACTTGATGACCCTCGCTATATGGATGTTGTGCGATCGTATTTTCAGAGCAAGGTGGCCACATGCTGAAAGCCGACGAGCAACCCTCTGCCGACCAGCTCTCCATTGCAAGCCTGGTGCCTCACGGATCGCGCGTGCTGGATCTGGGCTGCGGCGACGGCGCACTGCTGGCTCACCTGATCCACGAGCGCGGCTGCACCGGTTACGGCGTGGAGATTGACGACACCAACGTCCACGCCTGCGTGGCTCGTGGCGTCAATGTGATCCAGCTCAATCTGGAAGAAGGTTTGGCGATGTTTGCCGACGAGAGCTTTGACGTGGTGCTGCAGATTGATACCTTGCAGCACTTGCGCAACGTCGAGGTCATGCTGCGCGAAACAGCGCGGGTGGGGCGCATCGGCGTCGTGGCTTTCCCCAACTTCGGGCATTGGCCCAACCGCCTGGCAGTGCTGCGCGGGCGTATGCCGGTAACCAAAATCTTGCCATACCAGTGGTACGACACGCCCAATATCCGCGTCGGGACGCTGCAGGATTTTGAGGCGCTGGCACAGCAAAACCACCTGAAGATACTGGACGCCTTTGGCTTGCAGGATGGCCGCGAAATACGTTTCTGGCCCAATGCGCGGGCGAGCCGCGCGGTGTTCAAGTTTCAGCACGCCTGAACTCCGGTTTGCGGTTTCGCGTTTTCTACTGATAAAATTCACGCACCGGGATTTCAGCCTCCCGAATCTTCAAGAGAATAGACGGTGTCCCGTCCAAGCGCTGGTAACACTCATTGGAGTATTCCGTGGACACCTCTCTTCTTTCCGTTCCCTCTATAACCCCCCAAGAACTGGCAACCCGCATGGGCCGCCCTGATGCGCCCTTGCTGCTCGATGTCCGGCGCGACGGCAAATTTGCGGAAAGCCCGCGCATGCTCGCCGGTGCGCTGCGCTGCGCGCCTGAAGATGTGGGTGCGCTGGCGGCCACCGAAGCAGCGCGCGAGGTGGTGGTCTATTGCGTTTATGGCCACAACGTCAGCGCGGATGCGACGGCGCTGCTGCGCGCAGCAGGCTGGGACGCGCGCTCTCTGGCTGGCGGCATGGAAGGCGGTGAGGACGGCGTGGACAGCGCAGAAAATATTGCCTTGTGGCGGGCGCACCGCCCCCTCAGCATGGCCAAGCGGCCGGACTGGGGTGTCGGCGGCGGGCAACCGTCACGCTGGATCACGCGCGACCGGCCGAAGATTGATCGCATCGCCTGCCCCTGGCTGATACGCCGGTTCATCGACCCGCGTGCCGAATTTTTCTATGTTCCGACCGCCCAGGTTTTCAGCGAAGCGGAGCGCTTGGGGGCAGTGGCCTACGACATCCCGGGCGCGCCGATTTCGCACGAGGGCGAGCTGTGCAGCTTTGATGTTCTGCTGGCGGCCTTCGATCTGCGCGATGCGGGCTTGACGCGTCTGGCGCGGATTGTTCGTGGCGCCGACACCGACCGGCACGGTCTGGCGCCTGAATCGGCTGGCTTGCTGGCCTTGTCACTGGGCTTGTCAAAACTGCACACCGACGACCACGCCATGCTCGACGCCGCATTACCTCTGTATGACGCGCTGTATGCCTGGTGCCAAAGCGCGGCTGCGGCTGTGTGGCAGGGCACGCCTGCGGAGACCCACAACTGGCCCACGGTTGAGGCAGGAGTGGCTTGATGACATCCAGCCCCAACGGGAGTCCCGTCACCGTCTCGTTTCGTGAAGCCTTTCGCTTCTGGCTCAAGCTCGGGTTCATCAGCTTTGGCGGGCCAGCGGGCCAGATTTCCATCATGCACCGCGAGCTGGTTGAGCAAAAGCGCTGGATTTCGGAAAAGCGTTTTCTGCATGCGCTGAATTACTGCATGCTGTTGCCCGGGCCGGAAGCCCAGCAGCTGGCTACCTACATTGGCTGGTTGATGCACCGCACCTGGGGCGGTGTGGTGGCGGGCGTGCTGTTTGTTTTGCCTTCGCTGTTTATTCTGGTGGCCTTGAGCTGGATTTACATCGTCTTTGGCGACGTGACCCTGGTCGCCGGTTTGTTCTATGGCATCAAGCCGGCAGTGGCCGCGATTGTGTTGCAGGCGGTCCACCGCATCGGCAGCAAGGCCTTGAAAAACCCGGCGAAAGCCCCGGTTCCCTGGGTCGTGGCGTTTGCAAGTTTCATTGCGATCGCGTTGCTGGGTGTTCCCTTTCCCTGGGTGGTGCTTGCTGCTGCGGTGACCGGCGCGTTGTGCGCGAAGTACGCTCCCGGACAGTTTCCTGCGGGTGGTGCGCATGGTGGAGCGGCAGCAGCCTACGGAGCGGCCTTGATAGACGACGACACGCCGACGCCCGCACACGCCCGCTTCAAAAAATCGCGACTGGCCACTGTTCTGGCAGTGGGCGCGGTACTTTGGCTGCTGCCCATGGGAGCGCTGGTGGCGTGGCAGGGTTGGGGCGGCGCCTTGAGCCAGATGAGCTGGTTTTTCACGAAGGCGGCGCTGCTGACTTTCGGGGGTGCATATGCCGTGTTGCCCTATGTGTACCAGGGCGCGGTCGAGCAGTTTGGCTGGCTCACCGGGCCGCAGATGATAGATGGCCTCGCGCTGGGCGAAACCACGCCCGGGCCGTTGATCATGGTGGTGGCATTTGTCGGATTCGTCGGCGGCTGGACCAAGCAGGTGCTGGGGCCGGACGCTTTGTTTCTGGGTGCTGCACTGGCCGCGACGCTGGTGACCTGGTTCACCTTCCTGCCATCCTTCATCTTTATCCTCGCGGGTGGGCCGCTGGTGGAGTCCACTCACGGCAAGCTGCACTTCACCGCACCCCTGGCGGCCATCACTGCGGCTGTGGTCGGTGTGATTGCCAGTCTCGCCCTGTTTTTTATAGTGCACATCGCATTTAAAACGGGGGCGGTAAGTAATGGTTTTCCTTCCAATGTGGCGTGGCCTTCTGTGGCGCTCATGGTGGCGGCCGGGATTGCGTTGTTGCGCTTCAAGGTGGGCGTCATACCGGTGATTGCAGCGAGCGCGCTGGCGGGGCTGTTGCTACGCTGGACCGGCCTGGCCTGATTTGTAGCGCCCCCACGTTCGTTCGCTGCGCGTAACTCTCTGCCCCTCAAGGGGGCTGGCCTTGCTTGGGGCGGCCCGGCGCGGCGGCCGCCCTCTGCGCGTTATGCTCAAGCCCATGCTAAGTCCTCCGGAAAAAACGCACTCCACTTCAGCACCCGGCCTGCTCGAGCGCCTGTTTGGCGGCTGGATACGGACGGTGTCGCCGCTCACGCTGCGCGCAGACCTGCTGGCCGGCGTGCTGGGTGCAGTGCTGGTGCTTCCACAAGGCATCGCGTTTGCCACACTGGCCGGTCTGCCCCCTGAATACGGCCTTTACACGGCGATTGTTCCTTGCATCATTGCCGCGCTGTTGGGCTCCAGCTGGCATGTGATGTCCGGGCCCACCAACGCCAACTCTCTGGCCCTGTTTGCAATGCTTTCGCCGCTGGCCGTGGCTTTCAGTCCGGCGTACATTCAGCTGGCCCTGGTAGTGACCGTGCTGGTGGGCATCATGCAGTGGTTGATCGGGACTTTGCGGCTGGGGACATTGGCAAACTTCATTTCACCGGCAGCGCTGTTTGGTTTTACCTCTGGCGCTGCACTGCTGATCGCGGTCTATGCGCTGCCCGATCTGCTGGGGCTGCCCGCCGCTTCAGAGCGTGGCGCCGCTGCGGTGTTGCTGCATGTGGCGGCGCAACTTCAGGCGGTGCAGCCAGCCGCGCTGGCTGTGGTGGCAGCGACACTAGGCGTGGCCCTGCTGATGCGCCGCTGGCGGCCCAACTGGCCTTATATGCTCGCTGGTCTGGTGGCGGCCACTGCGCTGGTCTGGGCGTGGAGTCGCTATGCCGGCGACGCAGCGGAGCCGCTGCGCATGGTGGGTCAGATCGCCACGCCCTGGCCAAAATTTGCCCTGCCCCAGATCAGCTGGGCCTCGCTGCCCGATCTCCTGGGCCTTGCATTTGCATTGACCATCGTCGCACTGGGGCAGTCCATTTCGATCGCCAAGGCGGTGGCTGTGCGGTCCGGTCAGCGCATTGACGCAAATCGTGAATTTCGCGGCCAGGGCTTGTCAAACATGGTTGGCGGGTTTTTTTCGTCCTATGTGTCTTGCGGCTCCCTGAACCGGTCACTGCCGAACCTGGAAGCCGGTGCCCGCACGCCGCTGGCTGCCGTTTTTTCAGCGTTGTTGCTGTTGGCGCTGGTGGCCGTCAGTGCATCATTGCTGGCACAGATACCCATGGCGGCACTGGCCGCTCTTTTGGTGTTGGTGGCAGGGTCCCTGCTGGACCTTTCCCGATGGAAACAATTGTTCCGCTTGAGCCGCATGGAGTTTGGCGTGGCGCTGGCGACGCTGGTCGCCACCATCAGCATCCGGCTGGAGATGGCCATTTTGTTGGGGACTTTGCTCTCGCTGATGTCCTTTTTGTACCGCACGTCCAAACCTGCCATGCGCACGATGGGTTTTAACGGCTGGACGGCTGACCGGCAATTCGTTGTTCTCGCCGATGCGGATCATCCCTTGCCAGAATGTCCCCAACTCAAGCTGCTGCGCATGGAGGGAGAGGTTTATTTCGGCGCCACCCAGCACGTGGCCGACACCCTGCATGAGCTGCGCCATCGGCCACAGCCGCAAAAGCATTTGCTGGTGATGGGCAAAAGCATGAACTTCATCGACCTGGCCGGCGCGCAGCTTTGGGAGGCCGAGCTCAATGCCCGCCGCGCGATGGGTGGAGACCTCTACTTTCATCGGCCGCGTCCCGAAGTCATCCAGATGTGGCAAACCACCGGCTTCACGCGGTTGCTGGGGCCTGAACATCAGTTTGCCGACAAACGCAGCGCCATCGCCACCATCTTTCCCAAGCTCGACCCGCAGATTTGCAAGCACTGCACGGCCAGGATTTTCTGGGAATGCCGCAGCGCGCCTGGCCCTGAATCGCTTTCATCGTAGAAATCCCCATGCCCCGTTTTGCCGCCAATATCAGTTTGATGTACACCGAACTGCCTTTTCTGGACCGCTTTGAAGCGGCCGCCCGCGACGGTTTCAGGGCGGTGGAGTACCTGTCTCCCTACAGCTGGCCCGCCAATGAACTGGCCGCCCGACTTACATCACATGGTCTGCAACAGGTGTTGTTCAACGCACCGCCGGGCGGCGTCGACGCGGCGAGCATTGATCAAGCCTGGAGCGCTGGCCAGAAAGGCTCGGCCTGCGTGGCAGGACGGGAGAGCGAGTTTCGGGCCGGACTCACATTGGCCTTGAAGTATGCGCAGGCATTGGCGTGCCCGCGTATCCACCTGATGGCCGGGCAAGTACCCGAGGGCGTGACCCGTGAGGCGGCCCGGACAACCTACCTGACCAACCTCGCTTTTGCGGCCGATCAGGCCGAGAGGGGCGGCGTGGAGGTGTTGATCGAACCGATCAACACGCGCGACATTCCCCGTTTCTTTTTAAACCGGCAGGATCATGCGCATGAGGTCCTCGCTGAGCTTGGCGCGCCCAATCTCAAGGTTCAGATGGACTTGTACCACTGCCAGATCGTCGAAGGCGATGTCGCGATGAAGCTGCGCAAGTACCTGCCCACAGGAGACGTGAGCCACATCCAGATTGCGGGTGTACCCGAGCGACAGGAGCCGGACATCGGCGAGCTCAACTACCCTTACCTGTTTTCGGTGATTGATGAGCTGCAATTCCCTGGCTGGATAGGCTGTGAATACCGGCCGCTGCAAGGCGGTGAGCCGGGCGGCACGTCGGCAGGCCTGGGCTGGCTCAAGCCCTATTTGTAGGGGGCACTTGACATTGCACGCGCCGCAACAGGCCCATCGCGCAACGTATGCCTGAATCAATCACGCCGGTGGTGTCGCGAGTCGCCATCGTTACAGAAAATGACCCGCAGCGCCCCTTCCCCTCTCAAACCGGGCTGGCCGTAGCGGGCGGCCAGGGGTAAAGTACGCAAAGTCTGGCGGTTTCTCCGCCGCCGCCTCTTCCGGAGATTCCACATGAACGCACCCTTGCACCGCGAAATTCCTGCGAGTGTCCTCAACGCCGATGTCGCCTTGAAACAGGTGAGCGCGCAGTGGGACGGTGACATCGTCAAGCAAATCTCAGACTACATCACGATTCCGTGCAAGTCGCCTTCCTTTGACAAGGACTGGGCCAGTCACGGGCATATTGACACCGTGATGCGCAACGCGGCCAGCTGGGTGGAGGCGCAGAAAGTTGAGGGCCTCAAGCTGGAGGTCGTGCGCCTGGATGGCCGCACACCGGTGCTGTTTTTCGAGGTGCCCGCCACCAAAGCCGAGTCGACGCAAACAGTGTTGATGTACGGCCACCTGGACAAGCAGCCCGAGTTCACGGGCTGGCGAAGTGACCTTGGACCCTGGACTCCCAAATACGAGGACGGCAAGTTGTTTGGCCGCGGCGGTGCGGATGACGGCTATGCCGTGTATGCCAGCATTGCGGCCATACAGGCTTTGAAAGCGCAAAACGTGCCGCACGCGCGCATTGTTGGCCTGATTGAAACCTGTGAGGAAAGCGGCTCGTACGATTTGTTGCCTTATGTCGACGCGTTGCGCAAGCGGCTGGGCGATGTGGGGCTGGTGGTGTGCCTGGACTCAGGGGCCGGCAATTACGACCAGCTGTGGCTGACAACCAGCTTGCGTGGCAATGCGGCCGGCGTGCTTAAAGTTGAAATCCTCACCGAGGGTGTGCATTCGGGCGACGCCAGTGGCTTGGTGCCGTCGAGCTTTCGCATCATGCGGCAGGTGTTGGACCGTCTCGAAGACAGCAAAACCGGCCGCCTGTTGCCGCAAAGCCTTCACTGCGAGATCCCGGCCGACCGGCTTTTGCAGGCCAAGGCCACCGCGCAAATTCTGGGAGATGAAATCTACAAGCGTTTTCCGTGGGCGCACTACGACTGCGACGGTGCCAACACCTTCGCGTTGCCCACTACCACAGACCCGGTAGAAGCGCTACTGAACCGCACCTGGCGCCCCACGCTGAGCGTGACGGGCGCGGAAGGTTTTCCCGCGCTGCAGGATGCGGGCAATGTGCTGCGCCCGTACACCGCCTTCAAGCTCTCGCTGCGTTTTCCGCCGCTGATCGACGCCAGTGCGGCCGTGCAAGAACTCAAGACCTTGCTCGAAGACAACGCGCCCTACCAGGCCAAGGTCACGTTTGAAAGCAATGGGGGCGCCACTGGCTGGAATGCCCCCAGCACGCTGCCTTGGTTTGAAAACGCACTTAACGACGCTTCCCAAAGCTTTTTTGGCGCACCCTGCGGCACCATTGGGCAGGGCGGCACCATTCCTCTGATGAACATGCTGAGCAAGGGCTTTCCGAAGGCGCAAATGATGGTTTGTGGCGTGCTCGGCCCCCGCAGCAACGCGCACGGCCCCAATGAATTTTTGCATGTGCCCTATGCCAAGAAAATGACCGCAGCCGTGGCGGCTGTGATTGCCGAAATGCCATGATGCACAGCGAATCAGATCATGCGATGAGCAGGCCGGTGCTTGCGCCTTTTACTGCCAGAGATGGTGAAAACCTGGCGCTCTACGAGTGGCCAGCGCATGCCTGGCAGCGCGACAATACGTTGCCTCCGCGTGCGGTGGTGCTGATTGTTCACGGCCTGGGAGAACATGCAAGCCGATACGAACACGTGGCGCAGCAGTTGCTCGAATGGGGTTTTGTTGTCCGTGCGTATGACCAGCGCGGCCATGGCGAGTCGGGCGGCGCGCGAGGTGGTTTGACCGGCGACGCCGTGTTGCTCGAGGATCTGGCTGAAGTGGTTGACGATACCCGGGAGCACCTGTTGCGGTTTCCTCACGTCGCCACGACGACGCATGCACCCACTCCGTTGCCGCTGATTTTGCTGGGCCATAGCCTGGGCGGCTTGGTCGTCGGCCGCTTTGTATCCCTGAAAATCCGGCCGGTTGAAGGTCTGATCATGTCTTCGCCGGCGCTGGACCCCGGGCTCAACATGGTTCAAAAGCTGTTGCTCGCCACCTTGCCCGCCGTTGCTCCCAACTTGCGTATCAATAACGGGCTCAATCCCGAACACATTTCCCACGACCCGGAGGTGGTCAGGAAGTATCTTTCAGACCCCTTGGTACACGCGAAAATTTCGGCCCGCCTGGCCAAGTTCATCGCGACGGCGGGTCCGGCCACCGTGGCCGCTGCTGCGACCTGGAGCACCCCGACGCTGCTGATGTATGCAGGCTCTGACAAGCTGGTCAATCCGGCGGGCAGTCGTGCCTTTGCCGAGTCAGCGGCCAGCCACGGAAGTGTCGGTGTCCTCACGACCAGGTGTTTTGACAATCTTTACCACGAGATTTTTAACGAACTTGACGCGGCGCCTGTGTTTGCCGCTCTGAAGGCTTGGCTGGACGCGCGGTTCTGATCAGTACTCGTCACTTGCTCTTTGATGACGCACAAGCGTAGCTATCTAATTGGTAGCAATCATGTCGGATGGATTCGCCGTTGATGGATAGCCAGCCAAGCCAATGCCAGGCCGGTCAGTCCGAGCGGTAACAGGGAGCCAAGGTTCAGCAAGGTCCAGCCCTGCGTGGTGACCAGCACGCCAGACGCCAAAGATGACAGCGCGAGCACCACAAACACACAGAAATTAAGCGCGCCCTGCGCTTTGTCCTTTTCCTCGGGCCGGTAAGCGGTCAGGGCCAGTGTGGTGCTGGCAGTAAACAGAAAATTCCAGCCCAGACCCAGCAGAAAAAGCGCAACAAGAAATTGATGAAAATCAACACCGGACAGCGCAACCATCACGCACACCATGTTGAGTACCAAGCCCACGGTCATGATGGGCAGGGTTCCAAAGCGTTTGATCAGGTGACCGGTAAAAAAGCCGGGCGCAAACATGCCGATGACGTGCCACTCCAGTACCAGCGCTGCATCTGAAAATGGCAGACCGCAGACCTGCATGGCAATCGGTGTTGCTGCCATCAGCAGGTTCATCACCCCATATCCAAGTGCGCCTGCCGCCGCGGCCACGATGAAGGCGGGCTGGCGCATGATCTCCATTAATGGCCGCCCACCGGCGGCCGTTTTGCTGATGGGGGTCGGGGGAAACTGAATGAACGCCAGCAAGGCCATGGCAAGCAGCGCGACTGCAGCCAGCGCCAGATAAGCGCCGGCAAACGGGACTTCGGTCAACGTGCGTGTACCTGAAGCGAGATTCGGTCCGGCAATCGCGCCCAGCAGACCGCCGGCCATGACCAGCGAAACTGCCTTTTCACGAAACGCAGGCGCCGCCAGCTCAGCGGCAGCGAAGCGATAAAGCTGCGCGTTGGCGTTGTAGTAGCCGGCCACAACCGTGGCCCCTACCAGCAGCCAGAAGTGCTTGCCATACGCGGCGTAGCAGCACAGCAGTGCCGACGCTGCGCCTACCAGCAGCCCAAGCTGGAAAGAAGTTTTACGGCCGAAACGACGCTGTGTCCACGCCACCAGGCTGGTTGACAGGGCACCACCCACCACATAACCCATGACCGGCAAGGTGGCCATCCAGCCGAGTGGCGCCAGGGACAGCCCCACCAGGCCATTGATAGCGATGAACGTGACGTTGTTGGTCAGAAACAGACCTTGGCAAATGGTGAGCAGCCAGAGATTGCGGTTCATGGCTCAAGCGTCCATGGTTAACAGCGCCAAACAGGCCAGCGGCGCGGTTTCGGCACGCAGAATGCGCGCCCCCAACGAAACTGGAACAAAGCCAGCGCCGATGGCGGCGTGTTCTTCGGCAACACTCAGACCTCCTTCAGGGCCGCTGAGCAGGGTCACTTCTGATGGATGGTCTGCTGAGGCTTGCGCCAGGGTCCGGGCGCCCGCGCGCAAGGAGAGCAGCAGGCGCGTACTCGGGGGTGTTCCAACAACATTCGATCCCGCTACCCACAGCTCCAATGCGGTGACCTCATGAATGACTGGTACGCGGTTGCGACCACATTGCTCGCAGGCAGCAACTGCTACTGCGCGCCAGTGCGCCAACTTCTTCTCGGCCCTTTCGCCCTTGAGGCGCAGCACCGATCGCTCGGCCATCAAGGGCGTGATGCTGGTCACACCCAGCTCGGTGGCTTTTTCAACGAGCCAGTCCATGCGTTCGTTGGCCGGCATGCCGATGACCAAATGCACCTTGCGCCGGGGTTCGCGCTCTACGGCGTCGTGGGCATGGACAAGCACCTGCACGTCACTGCGGCCCATGCGTTCGATGGTGGCTACAAACTCGCCGCCCTGGCTGTTGAACAACGTAATGGCATCGCCGGGTTGCAGTCGAAGCACTTGCACATGGCGGGCAGCGCGGTCCGGAAGTGCGATCGAGTCCCCCGTGCGCAAGGCGAGATCGACGTAAAAGCGTGACGTCATGGAACCAGCGTGGCCACGGGAAATGGCTTGCTATGGAAATAGCAGGATTTAGAGTCCGCGACTACGGGGCGCGGGGCAGATTGGGTGCGTGAACAAAGAGTCAAAACGTGTAGCCCACCCGCGTTTCATTGCCCTCGATTTCATCGAGCAACACCATCAGCGGTCCAAGTTGCCGGTAACGCGCGCAGGTGGCGCGCGCGTACTGAATAAAGCGCGGTGTGTCCGCCAGGTATTTTGGCTTGCCGTCGCGCAGGGTCAGGCGCGCAAAAATGCCCAGTATCTTCAGGTGGCGCTGCAGACCCATCCATTCCACAGCGCGGTAAAACTCGCCGAAATCCTCACCGACTGGCAGTCCGGCTTTGCGCGCCTGTTCCCAGTAGCGCACCGTGATCTCCAGAACAAAATCCTCGGGCCAGCTGATAAACGCGTCGCGCATCAGGCTGGCGATGTCGTACGTGATGGGGCCATAGACCGCGTCCTGGAAGTCGAGCACGCCAAGCCGTCCGTTAATTGCAGAATTTTCCGACGGGCCGCCCCTAGGAAAATTAGCCCCTATTTGTGATGAATGGGGCAGCGCAACGCCGGAGGCACGCGAAGCGACAAGCGCGGGGGCCACATTACTCACCATCAGGTTTCGAGGCATGAAGTCGCGGTGCACGTACACGCGAGCGCCGCCAAGCGATTGCAGGTTGCTGGCTTTGATTTGGGCAAACAAAACGTCAAGTTTCCCCTGAAGGGTGCTGTCCAACGCAATGCCCCTGTGCTTGTGCACATACCACTCGGGGAAAAGTGCCAGCTCACGGGACAGCAGGGCGTCGTCGTAGTCGGGCAACTCGCCAGGTCGGGAGGCCAGTTGCCAGGTGATCAATGCATCCACCGCCTCGCGGTAGAGCGCATAGGCTTTTTGCGCCTTGTCAGCCTCTGGCTGTTGCTCAATCACATCGAGCATGGTTTGCGCGCCAAGGTCGCTCAGCAGCATGAAGCCTTGCGCTTCGTCCCACGCCATCACCCGGGGAGCGATCAGTCCGGCGCCAGCCATCAGCCTGGCGACGTGCACGAAAGGTTGGCAGTTTTCCTGCGCTGGCGGAGCGTCCATGATGATGCAACTGCCGCCGGTGCTTGTTCTGACCCTGAAATAGCGACGAAAACTGGCATCAGCGGATGCCAATTGCACGGTTTCAGGTTTCAGCTGGTGAGCGCTGGCGATGGCGCCAAGCCAGGCGGTAAAAACCCTTGCACGGTTGGCATCGGTCCAGGAAATGAGAGAGTCAGTCATGCGGCTTTTAGGCCAGCCTTGGGGCAATAAATCGAAAGACGGGAAACGGGGTGGGTTCGCATAGGATAATCGGGCCTGCATTTATAAACGGGTTTATCTCATACTTCCGATGCATCGCGCATCCCAATCCCATTTTATTCATTCTCCGGTTGCACATGCCGTGCTCAGCTTCGTGTCTTGCACGGTGCTGGGCATGGCGCATGGGAGCGCCCAAGCCCAAAGCTTGCCCCCCTTGCCTAATCCTGATCAGCAGGCGCCGCGCGTGATCAATCCAGGCGAGTTGAAAAGCTCGCCCATGATGGCCGAGCAACCGCCTGGCGGCCCGGGCATCGAGCTGCCGACTTTTGTCTTCGGAGATCGGGTTTCGGGTCGTCCTGACCAGGAAACCGTTATTGACGGTAATGCCGAATTGCGGCGAGGCGGGTCCTCCATACGCGCTGACCGCATCGACTATGACCACCCAACCGACATTGTCAAAAGCAAGGGCAATGTGCGCGTCAACAGCAATGGGAATCTGTACAACGGCCCCGAGCTGGAAATCAAGCTCGACACCTTTGAAGGGTTTTTTCTAAACCCGGACTACCGATTTTTGCAAAACAATGGGTACGGTTCGGCCGACCGCGTCAATTTCATCGACGACAAGCGGCTGATCGCATACAACGTCTCGTACACGACCTGCCAGCGCGATGACGCCCCTGGCTGGACACCGGGCTGGATCATCAACGCCACCAGAATCAAGTTCGACAAAGAGGCGGATGTGGGTGAAGCCTCGGGTGGCGTCCTGCGCTTCATGGGCGTTCCGATTCTGGCTGCGCCTACCTTTACATTTCCTCTCAGTAGCAAGCGAAAGTCTGGGCTGTTGCCGCCGACTTTCGGTATTGACAACGTCGACGGCACCTCGGTTACAGTGCCCTATTATTTTGACATTGCCCCCAATCGGGACGCTACCTTCTCGCCCAGCTTCATGAGCAAGCGCGGCGTGGACCTGGCGGGGGAATTTCGCTATTTGGAGCGCGACTACAAAGGAGAGCTGAGCGCCAGCTTGATGCCCATTGATCAGTTGCGCAAACGTACCCGCTGGTCTTTCAGCTACCTGCACGACGGTACTTATAACTCGGATGCTATTTCACGCATCAATCAACAGTTTACTGACCAATACTTTCGCAATGACACCGACGGCTCCCTGGTCAATCCCTTTGGCGGCTTGGGGTACAGCCTGAATCTGAACCGGGTGAGCGACAACAATTACTGGCGAGATTTCCCGCGTTCGGGCACCGTGCTGACGCAGCGGTTGTTGCCAAGTTCGGGGGCGGTGACTTGGGCTCAAGGCTTCTTGGCAGCCTCGTTGGGAGTGACAACCTACCGGACGATTCAGGATGTGAACTCGCCGATTACACCACCGTATGATCGCCTGCCGCAATTGACCGCCACCTACACACGCGTCAATGCGCCACTATATGGGTGGGAGGGGCTCGATTACTCCATCACGACTGGTTTCACGCGCTTCCAGTCGGTCCCCCTGCTCACGCGTCAGCCCAATGCCAATCGCGGGTTCGCGCACGCCCAGATAAGCCGACCCTGGATTCAACCCGGAGGGTACATCACGCCCAAGCTGATTCTCGATGCAACGACATATCAGTTCGACTCAGGCCTGGTTAATGGGGCGCGTTCCGCGACCCGAATCGTACCGACTTTCAGCCTCGACAGTGGTTTGGCCTTTGAGCGCGCGGCCAGTTATTTCGGTCGGGCGTTCACGCAGACATTTGAGCCGCGGGCTTTTTATGTCAAGACGCCGTACCGAGATCAACGCATCTTGCCCAATTATGACTCTGGCTTGAACTCTTTCAACTTTGCCACGTTGTTCATTGAGAACGAATTTGTTGGGAATGACCGTATATCCGACTCTCACATGCTGACCAGCGGCGTGACCTCCCGCCTGCTTGACCCCGATACAGGCGCCGAGTCATTGCGCCTGGGTGTGGCCCAGCGAATCCGTTTCAAAGACAGGTTGGTCACGGCGCCAGGCGAAGTTCCGGTGTCAGAGCGCCTCAGTGACCTCCTGCTCAGCGCGTCAGTCAATTTGACACCCGCGTTCGCGATTGATAGCACGGTGCAGTACAACCACAAAACCCATCTCTCGGAGCGCTCCACCATAGGCGGACGTTTCAGTCCCAGCAACTACAGGGTCATCAGCGCGGCTTACCGGCGGCAGCGCAAAGTCAGCGAGCAATTCGATGTTGGTTGGCAGTGGCCCATTAACGACCTTTGGGGCGACAAGGGAAAAGATCTCGGCGTCGGACGTGGGCAGGGGCCCGGTCGCTTGTATACCGTCGGACGATTGAATTACAGTGTCCCTGACAAGAAATTCGTCGATATGGTGCTTGGCTTGGAATACGAAAGTTGCTGCTGGATCGGGCGCGTTGTACTGGAGCGAACCCAGTTGGACAAGGCGACCAACAACACCCGTATCCTGTTCCAGCTCGAGTTCATTGGCTTTTCGCGCATTGGCCTCAGCCCCCTGAAAACACTGAAAGCAAACGTCCCGCGTTATCAGTACCTGAACGAGCAGAACGTGACGCCTAGCCGGTTTACCAACTATGACTAAATACTTTTTTGCCCAGCGCACCAGCTTTCATATGTGCGTTCTTGCCGCGCTTGCGGCACTAACGGCCCCCGCATTGCTTGCGCAGATTCAGCAGAGAGCGCCGCTACAGCTGCGTCTACCCAATCTGGGGGGCAATGCCGGTGCGGGTGCTTCCACCGGAGTGCAACGGCAGGCGGACTACATCGTGGCTGTCGTCAACTCCGAACCGGTCACCAATAACGAGGTGCGCGCGCGTGTGCTGCGTACGGAGCAGCAAATGGTGCAACAGGGCGTGGCGGTGCCACCTCGCGCAGAATTGGCGCGCCAGATGCTGGAGCGCATCATCATTGAGCGTTCGCAAGTGCAATTGGCCAGAGAGATAGGGGTGCAGGTCAGCGAGACTATGGTGAACGACGCGGTGTCGAATGTCGCCCGTCAGAACCAGTTGTCCGTTGAGGAGTTGCGCCGGCGGATGACGGCTGACGGCCTTGTCTTCAACCAGTTTCGCGAGGATCTGCGCAACGAACTTCTGCTAACCCGCGTTCGTGAGCGCGAGCTGGAGGGCCGTTCGAGGGTCAGTGAGCAGGAGATTGACCAGTTTATGCGTGACCAGGAGAGCGGGTTGGGGTCTTCGGCAATGGAGATGAATCTGGCACAAATTCTCGTCGCGGTCCCCGAGAAAGCGACTCCCTCCGAAGTCGCCAGCCTGCAAGCGCGTGCGCAACTCGCCGCAGACCGCGCCCGCGGCGGCGCAGACTTTGCAGTGCTGGTTAAAGAGTTCTCAAGTGCACCGGGGCGCGTCGGTGACGGCCAGTTGGGCCTGCTCGCGACGGACCGTTACCCTCCGCTTTTTGTGGACGCGACCCAAAGTGTCCCCGTTGGCGGCGTTACGGGCCCCATTCGCAGTGAGGCCGGGTTTCATGTCCTCAAAGTCATTGAGAAAAAGCGCGCGGGCATGCCCGGTACGACGTTGAATGAGACACGGGCACGCCATATCTTGCTGCGTCCAGGCGACCAGCTCACAGAAACCGCCGCAGTTGCACGCCTTGCGGACTTCAAAAAGCGAATTACGGCGGGACAGGCGGATTTTGCTGCACTGGCGCGCGAACACAGCCAGGATGGTTCGGCCAAGGATGGCGGTGATTTGGGTTGGGCCAGCCCCGGCATGTTTGTTCCGGAGTTTGAGGACCGCATGAACAGCCTTGCCCCCGGACAGTTGAGTGAGCCACTGGTATCGCGCTTTGGTGTTCATCTTTTGCAGGTGGTCGAGCGGCGCACCACCAAACTGGCGCCGCGCGAACAGCGTGAAGCCATTCGCGAATCGCTGCGAGAGAAAAAATTTGAAGAAGCCTACGTTACGTGGGCGCAAGAGGTGCGTGGGCGCGCTTACGTCGAATATCGGGAACCGCCTCAGTAGAGATGGCCCCCACGCTCGTCGCTTCGCGTACTTCGCTGCCCCCCAAGGGGGCTTTTTTTCCTAGGGGCGGCCCGTCGGAAAAATGCATCTTGGCGCCGCGTCCGTCTTGTGCAGTGTTATCAAGAGCGCCGTCTGCCTTCGCATGAAACACATAGCGCGCAAACGGTTTGGCCAGCATTTCCTGACTGACCGGCTCATCATCGAAGCCATTGTGCAAGCTATTGCACCCCGTCCAGGGCAGGCGGTAGTGGAAATTGGACCTGGATTGGCTGCATTGACCCAGCCTCTGGTGGAAAGGCTGGGTCAACTCACCGTGATTGAGCTGGACCGGGATCTGGCGCTGCAGTTGCGGCAACATCCCCAGCTTCAGGTCATAGAGGCCGATGTCCTCAAAGTGGATTTTGTGCAGCTGGCGCAAACTTGCACCAATCAAGGAGCAGATCCACCGCTTAAGCTTCGCGTGGTGGGAAACCTCCCGTACAACATCTCCACGCCCATCCTTTTTCACCTGCTCGATGCCGTCGATGTGATCGAGGACCAGCACTTCATGCTGCAAAAAGAAGTGATTGACCGCATGGTTGCACGGCCTGCCACCGCAGACTACGGGCGGCTGAGCGTGATGTTGCAATGGCGTTACGCGATGGAAAACGTGTTGTTTGTGCCGCCTCACAGTTTTGACCCGCCGCCCCGCGTGGACAGCGCCATCGTGCGCATGGTGCCCCATGGCACGCCGGAGAAAGTAGACATGCAACTTCTGAGCGAAGTGGTACGAGTTGCCTTTAGCCAGCGCCGTAAATTGCTCCGTCATTCCCTGGGCAACTGGTTGGAGCAGCGGCAACACGGCAAGCCTTTTGATGTGCAGCGCCGCGCCGAAGAAGTGCCCGTGGCTGAATATGTGGCTTTGGCTCAGGCTCTCGCTGCAAGCGCGCCTTCCTGAGGGAAACAGGCATTTCGCGCTGACTCGTCCTGCAATAGGTTGACACCTATGTTGAGCCGGTCAAACCGGCCAATGACGCCCGATGCACCGCATCGGGCGTTTGCATTTTCAATGATAGATGAGGTCTTTCGCC
>JBKJIV010000181.1:0-5135 GCA_046598365.1 Polaromonas sp.
GTTGGGCTGGCGTTGCCGCGCGTGTTCCCTGCGGCACCCCAGCTTGACGCCTTGCGTGAAGTGGTCAACCTCGGTTATTTTCGCGGCATCATGAACACACTGGACGAGATTGAAAAAACACAACCGCAAAGTGCGGGGTTTGCCGCAGACATGCGCAGTATGGCCAGACAGTTCCAGTTTGAAGCCATGAGCCAGCAACTCAGTCAGGTGCCCCATGAATGAGCGTACGTTGGCTGACACGCTGGACCGCGCCAACAGCGACGTGGTGCTGATCGTCGACGACGTTCCTGACAACCTGTCGGTGCTGCATGACGCTCTGGACGAGTCCGGCTACACAGTGCTGGTTGCCACCCACGGCGAGGCGGCCTTGTTGCGCGCTACCCAGGCAGTCCCCGACATCGTGCTGTTGGACGCCATGATGCCCGGCATGGACGGATTCGAGGTGGCCAAACGCCTCAAGGCCGACGCCAAGACCGCACACATTCCGATCATCTTCATGACCGGGTTGACCGAAACCGAGTATCTGGTGGCGGCGCTGGCCTCCGGTGGGGTCGATTACGTCACGAAACCCATCAAGCCCAAGGAAGTTCTGGCGCGCATCGCGGTGCACCTGCAGGGCGCACGCGAAAAGCGGCAGGCGCGCAATGCACTGGATGCTTTTGGTTATGCGTCCATCACCGTTCGTCTGAACGATGGCAAGTTGATGTGGCAAACCCCACTGGCGCGCGATCTGCTTCAGCAGTACTTTGGCACCAGTGCGCCGCAGACGCCCCCGGACATTCTGAATTGGCTGCGCCACAGCCTGACTGATGGCAATCTGCAAGTCGAGCCGCCGCGCCTGCTCTGGCCGAGCACGACGCAGAGCGCCAGGCGTCTGAGCATTCGATTGCATCAGCAGGCCGGTGACAGCGAAGGTGGGGGCGACTGGCTGATCATCATGCGTGAAGAGTCAGAGGAGTCGGTGATACAGGCCATCGGTCTGAGTTTCAAGCTCACGGC
This sequence comes from Polaromonas sp., assembly GCA_046598365.1. Lineage (GTDB taxonomy): Bacteria > Pseudomonadota > Gammaproteobacteria > Burkholderiales > Burkholderiaceae_C > Polaromonas. The sequence continues at coordinate 1,000 of JBKJIV010000181.1, forward strand.
ACGTGAGGCCGAAGTGCTGTACTGGGTGGTCAAAGGCAAGATCAACCGCGACATTGGCGACATTTTGGGTACCAGCCCGATGACGGTCAAAAAGCACCTGGAACACGTGTTTGTCAAATTGGGGGTAGAGACCCGCACCGCCGCAGCCGGCATGGCCATGAGCCGCATTCGTCAGCTGCACCCGCAGTTTGAGCAATAGGACCCCCACGTTCGTTCGTTGCTGCAGGTGGCATTGTGCAGGCAGGCGTGCTAGCGGTTACACTATAGCCTTCGGTAAAGCAACAGCTTTTTACATCGAAGCCCGTTCCCAAGGCTTCCTTCTCAATTGCGGCGCTTCCCGGAGCCCGAATTTACAGTGTTTTCAGTGCCCATACAGCATTGAACCCCTCAAGCATTGTTCCATTTCCAGCGTGCACCTCTCCCAAGGGTGCCCACTCAAGGCTCAAGCAGCCCAGCCCTTTGCCAAGGGGCCTGGCGGCACCCACCGAATACTGTCGGCTTGCTTGCAAGCCGTTTACTTCCCTTTTTTATCAAGCCGGGAAAAATACCCGGCCCGGACTTTATGACTATTGATCACACCAACATCGCAGTGGGCAAGTACCTTGTCTCACCGCTGGCCAAACCGCAGGGCGAAGGCCGTTTTGCGGCTTCGGTTTCCATTCGCTCTGGCCAAGGCAGTGGCACGCATGACCGCGTGCTGCGTTTCAGTGGCCTTTTTGACAGCGCGGCGGCCGCAGTTCATTACGCTACCGAGCACGCGCTCGGCTGGATTCGCGAGCGTTCGGCCTGCGCCTGCGCCTGAGCTTCGCCCGCAAACCGATTATTCAAATCTCAAGGAGTTTTCATCATGGCTAAAGAAGAACTGATTGAAATGCATGGACTGGTCAACGAAGTGCTGCCCGATTCGCGCTTTCGTGTGACGCTGGACAATGGGCACAAGCTGGTCGCCTACACGTCCGGAAAGATGCGCAAAAACCATATCCGCATTCTGGCTGGCGATCAGGTGTCGCTGGAACTCTCTCCTTATGACTTGAGCAAGGGGCGCATCACCTTCAGACACATTGCTGGCCGCGGCCCCGGACCTTCCCGTCCATCCCACTGAGCGCCGTCACCCTTGATGCAAGGGAAGATCGGCAGTATCCCTTTGAGTTACGGCAATAGCCTGCTATTAAATAGGTAGCTATCCGGGTATTCAAAGCTTGGTCGTGCTGCCCGCACCAGTTGCGCCAGGGCGCGCCATCCATGCAATGAGTGAGGAACGCATGGCTTCCTCGACCGACATTGCGATCGGTTGTACCCATTCCAGCGGCACAAAAACGGTGTAACCACCGATCATGTAGCCCATAGGCAGATAGACCGCAACACGTTCCCCCGGCAAAAAACCAGCCGGAAGGTCTGCAAAACTGCGGCGGGTCACCAGACCCACAATTTCGAGCCCGTTTCCCGGCATGCGTAGCACCACCACCTGTTGCGTGTCGGACTGCCCGGTCGGCGAAAAGTAGTCGGCGAAACTCTTGAGCGATGAATAAATGCTTTTAACAACGGGCAAGTTGGTAAGGGGCAACTCGACGATGGACAGCAGGCTGCGTACCTTGCGCTGAGATACCAGCACGCCGATGGCAAGAATGCCCAGGATGCCAAATACCAGGCCCATGCCGGGCAGATAAAACCCTCCAATCAATGGGCGCAGTGCCCATAGCGCCAAAGTCTCTGTCCAGGCCAGAAAAACATACAAAACCCAGAGGGTCAACGCCACCGGCAAGATGGTGATCAGCCCGCGGAAAAAATATTGATACAGCTTTTTCATGGTGGCATTCGAAAAGAGGAAGGACGAGAGACAAAGGGGGAGCGAGAAACGAAGAGGATGTAGCTCAATATACCCAAGGCGGATGTCATTCGGGTCTCGCAGCGGCCAAGTGTGCCGTGTAGGTGTGGCCCTACCTGTGTTTTGGCCTAATTCCGTCAGTTCCAGGTAGACGTTTTTTTTAATCTGAGGGCTTATCAACCAAGGAGAATTCAAATGCCCGTCATAGCTTGGCTACTCGGTGTCCCCATCAGCGTCGTCATTATCCTGATGTTGTTTGGCGTTTTTTAGAAGACGCCTCCTGCTGCGGCAATTGATCGCCATCACAGCGTCCTGAGGTTCGCTGTCGTTGGCCGGTCGAGCAGTACAGCTCAGGGGCTCCGCAACAAAGGCCCGAAGCAGGCCTTCAATGATGCCTCTTCGCAAATCAACAGCTTGTCCCGTTGCGGGCTGAACTGGATGAACCGGATGGTTTGCTCTCCAGGACCTTCGGGCACTGTGCCTGAGCAATCCTTTTTCTCGTTTTGCCGCATGACCGTCTCAACCAGCTTGAAAAACCCATGCGCGTCGGGTGCGAGTGCGACTTCGTACTTCTTTTCCGACACCTCCTGACCGCTTGTGGCGAGGACGGTGCGGTTGGGCCGGTATTGATAGGTCTCGGTGCACGTGCCGCCGAACAGGGTCCAACTCCACGTTCCGGTCAGGGGGTGACTGTCCCAGGGTGTGAGTGGGTCCGCCGCATGCAGCGCAAATGTGCTGCCAAAGAGGGCAACTAGAAAAAGCAGGGCTCGCAAATTGGTTCCTGTTGAAAAGTGGGGAGTAGCGTAGCCCCGATGTTATGGCGATTTGAGCGCTTTCCAAATGCATAGGTATATTTGGCATGCCGATAAGACTCTCTGAAAGTGCCTGATGAACAAGCTTCCCATTCTTGCCGTGTCCTTGCTGATGCCCTGGCTGCTGTCTCATGTTCATGCACAGGCCATCGGCGAAGTTGATACGGTGTTCAAGTTGATTGGACCGGATCACAAGATTGTGGTCAACGCCCATGACGATCCCAAAGTCAAAGGCGTTACCTGCTATGTTTCGCGCGCCAAAACCGGGGGCATCAAGGGCGCAATCGGCCTGGCCGAAGACAAGGCCGAGGCCTCCATCGCCTGCCGGCAGATTGGTCCCATTACCTTTGACAAGCCGCTTCCGGCTCAAGAGGAGGTGTTTAGTGAACGCATCTCCCTGATCTTCAAAAAGATTCGGATTGTTCGCATGGTCGATACCGCCCGCAACACCTTGGTTTACCTGACCTATTCTGACCGGCTCATCGAGGGCTCGCCGCAAAACAGCGTTTCTGTTGTTCCTGTGGACGGGGCAAACAAAATACCGTCAAGGCCCTGAACGCAGAGAAAATTTTTTCTGGCCGACGTACGCTCGGCAGGAATGAGCGGCACCGCGGTTTACCCTATGTCAAATCATGCGCGAAAACCCGCACTTTCGTGTATGTTCGTACTACACACCGTGCAAAACATACTCAGACCTTGTGAAGCAGAAATACGGAAAAGCGTGAAGCTTTTTTTCGTCGTGAGATCTATGGCCGGGTCGCTTGTTTCACGGATGTTTTCGCCGCTTATGAGTTTGCGGCGCACCTTAATTCACCTGAAGGTTACGCGGTGAAAGATAAAGAAGACCTTGCGGAAGAAAATCGGCGCCTGAAGGCGCGACTGGCTGAGCTCGAAGGTGCGCAGAAGGCGCCTGATACCGCCGCGGGTGAACAAGCTACGGAGCTTGCAGCGCTACGCGACGGATTGCAGGGCATGCGCAATCTGGTTGCGCTTTCGGCAGACTGGTACTGGGAGCAGGATGCAGACCACCGCTTTGTCAGATTCTCTGGGAGGCAGGCCGCCTCTGAGCTGGATGTTGAACGTGATAGCAACATCGGAAAGAGGCGCTGGGAACTGCTTGGCGCGGTCCCGCTCAGCGGCTCCTGGGACGAGCATCGTGCCGTGCTCGACGCCCATCAGCCCTTTCGTAACTTTGAATACATGCGCAAGCTCGGCGATGACTTGCCGCATTATTTGTCGGTCAGTGGCATTCCCATGTTTGACAACCAGCAACGTTTCGTGGGTTATCAAGGAGTGGTACATGACATTTCCGCCATCAAGCGGTCGGAAGAGGCCCAGCGCCAAGCGTCTGTCTTTCTTGACGAGGTTGTAGACAATATCCCGATCGCCCTTCACCTGAAATCCGTGCAGCAGGGCCTGCGCAATGTGGCGTGGAACAAGGCTGCTGAAGATCTTTACGGCGTCAAACGCGAGGAGGCCCTGGGGCATAACCTGCACGA
>JBKJIV010000140.1:0-2978 GCA_046598365.1 Polaromonas sp.
CATGGCCTTGGGCTGAGCCGCGCCGGTTCAGCCCAGTAAGGCCGCCAACTGGTTCATGTCGGTAAAAATCAGCTCGGCGCCAGCCTTCAGCAAAGCGTCGGGGGCATCATGCCCGGCTTCGGCCGGGCTGTAGCCAAAGACGGTGGCGCCAGCAGCCACACCAGCCATGACACCGGTCACCGTGTCTTCAACCACCGCGCAGCGCTTGGGGTCGACGCCCAGCGATGCGGCTGCGGCCAGGTACACATCGGGGAAGGGTTTGGAGCGCGGCGTTTCATGGCCGCTGAAGATGCGGTCTTTGAAGTAGGGCATGAGCCCGCATTTTTCCAGTTGCATCTCCACCTTGAAACGATCAGCGCCCGAGGCACAGGCGATGCGACCTTCGCACAGTTTGTGAATCTGCGCTACGGCCTCCACTGCGCCACGAATAGCCAGCAGGCCTTCGATCAACCCTTCGTTGCGGCGACCGCGAAACTCGGCCAGCCACTCTTCGGTCAGGGGGCGACCGGTGTTGGCCTCGATGAGGGAAGCTTCGTCCTTTACGGCCTTGCCAACGAAAAGCCGCATGCACTCGGCTGAGCTCAGCTTCCATCCAGCCTCTTCAAGCATGTCACGCAACACACCATTGGTGATGGGCTCGCTGTCAACCAGCACGCCATCACAGTCAAACAACACTGCTTCAAATTTCATGTACTTGCTTTCAATGGAGTTATGGCGTGGGACCGCTCCCGGTGAACATGACCCACTCTGGCCGCTGGCAGTGATTGTAGAAGTGCCCGTGGGGAGGCGGGGGCTCACCTCAAATGCGAGACGCGGCGGAACGGGCCTTTTCCAGCCAGGCCTCGCGCCGCGCCGGCTTGGAGTCCAGCACCGGCCCAAAGCTGAACACCTTGACGGGTTTGATTCCACAAAATTCGAGCGTGGTTTTGCGCATCTGATGGATGCCGGGCATGCGATAAATCCATTTGAAATACCACGGCGGCGTGTCCATGGTTGCCAGAATGTGGGCGGAACGTCCTTTCAGCAGCTGGTCTGGAAACGCGGCGCCCGCCCGGTACTTGAAAGCAAATCCCGGCAGAAAAACCCGGTCCAGAAAGCCCTTCAGCGATGCGGGGACCCCACCCCACCAGATCGGGAAGACAAAGCACAAATGTTCAGCCCACAGAATGGACTCTTGCGCCAGCACCAGGTCGGGCTCCAGCTCCTGGACCTTCTTGAACCCCTCATGCAAAACAACATCAAACTTCAAAGCCCCCAGCCGAAGCAGCCTGACCTCATGCCCTGCTTGACGCGCCGCAGAGACATAGCTGTCTGCCAGCGCGCTGCAAAAACTGTCGCTTGAAGGGTGACCCAATATCACCAAAATCCGTTTGCCCATACTGCCCTGCTCCAAAATAAAAGAGTCAGGGTAAAGCTTGCCCCCGGGGGCAGAGTCAAGAACTTTATGCAACCGGCGGCGGAGGCGTAACGTCGCAAGCCTGACTCAAGCTTTCGCCCGCGCTGGGACAGGACTGGATTTCCGCGTTGATCAGCTCCAGCTGGGCGTCCAGGCCGTGCAGCCTGTTGATTTCCTGTTGAATGCTTTGGCGTTTGTGCGCGATCTGTCGGGACAGCCCTTCCCAGTTGGGTTGGTTTGAATCACCTTGCACGACGAGGCGAAGATCCGCCAAACGAAAACCCATGGTTTGCGCCTGTCTGATCAGGCCGACTTGTCTGACGTCATTGTCTGAATACACCCGATAGGACCCGGCGCGGGTGACCTTGCCGAGCAGGCCCAGCGATTCATAGTGGCGAATCGCCTTGGGGGTGACGCCCGTCTGACGGGATATTTCTCCGATGAACATGTCAAATCTGATGCCTTAGTTCTTCAAATCACCATCAACGTAAAACCAGCGATCAGCCTCCAGAACAAAGCGACTCAGCTCGTGCAAACGTAGCGCCGGTTTGTCAGGGCCCTTCTGCCGGGCCACAAATTCAACCTCTGCATGGGTATTGTCAAGTTGGCGATGTTGCCGCACTTCCAGGCCCAGCCATTTCACATCCGCATCAAAAGTGATGGTCCTCGGGCGCTGGCTCACATGCCAGGTGGCGAGCAAATAGTCTGCCCGCTCCAACGCAAAGGCCGTGTAACGCGAGCGCATCAACGCCTCGGCATCGGGTGCGGGTGTTTGCGCAAAGTTGTCAATGAAGGGGCCGCAGCAACTGGCCAGCTCAAGCGGTTTTTTCAAGGGGCCGATACGGCCACAGGGACACGTCGGCATCAACTCTTTCTGGCCTTGCGCTCTTCCACCGTCTCGGTTGGGGCGCCTTGTTTCTGCCATTCGGCATAACCACCATCGATGTGCGCCACGTTACGCATGCCCATGTCTTGCAGTGTCTTGGCCGCGAGGGCACTGCGCCACCCAGCGCCGCAAAACAAAATGAACTCTTTGCCTTCATCTGCAAACAGGGGCTTGTGATAGGGCGAAGCAGGGTCTACCCAAAACTCCAACATGCCGCGCGGCGCGTGGTAGCTGCCCACCACCGTGCCAGTGCTGAGCTCGCGCACGTCACGGATGTCGACGATCTGCACCTTGGGGTCATTGAGCCGGGCCTTCACTTCGTCAACGCTGTAAGTCGTAACCTGCGCCATGGCCTCATCAACGAGAGCGCGGAATCCTTTGGTGATGGGCATGGGGTTTTCTCCTGTTGGTGAACGCGGCGTGCCAAGTTTAGGCCTCTTCTGCCAGAGACCTGTCATCCCGGGCATGACCCGGGATCCACGTAGCATGGACTACTGCGGCAGGTATGCAAACATGGATCCCGGGTCACGCCCGGGATGACAGCCCCTGTTAAGCCAACGCTCGCTGAATGATGATTTTCTGCACGTCGCTTGTGCCTTCATAAATCTGGCAGACCCGCACATCACGGTAAATGCGCTCTACCGGAAAGTCGTTCACGTAACCATACCCGCCCAGCGTCTGAATGGCGGCGCTGCA
>JBKJIV010000161.1:0-11071 GCA_046598365.1 Polaromonas sp.
CCCACAAAGACGCCGAAGTCGGTGATCGACTTGATCGGGCCCTTGACGCGGTCGCCGCGCTTGGTGTCCTGTGCAAACTCTTGCCATGGGTTGGCCTTGCACTGTTTCATGCCCAGGCTGATGCGGCGTTTGTCTTCGTCGATCTCGAGGACCATGACTTCGACTTCGTCGCCCAGAGTCACAAGCTTGCTTGGGGCCACGTTCTTGTTGGTCCAGTCCATTTCGGACACGTGGACCAAACCTTCGATACCTGGCTCGAGTTCCACAAATGCGCCGTAGTCGGCGATGTTGGTGATCTTGCCGAACAGACGGGTAGCCTGTGGGTAGCGGCGGTTCACGCCCATCCATGGGTCGTCGCCCATTTGTTTCAGACCCAGGGACACACGGTTTTTCTCGGTGTCGAACTTCAGGATCTTGGCCACAATTTCCTGACCAGCCGTCACCACTTCGCTTGGGTGACGCACGCGGCGCCATGCCATGTCGGTGATGTGCAGCAGGCCGTCAATACCGCCGAGGTCCACAAAGGCGCCGTATTCGGTGATGTTCTTGACGATGCCCTTGACGGCAGTGCCTTCTTTCAGGGTTTCCATCAGCTTGGCGCGTTCTTCGCCCATGCTGGCTTCGACCACAGCGCGGCGTGACAACACGACGTTGTTGCGCTTGCGGTCCAGCTTGATAACCTTGAACTCCATGGTCTTGTTCTCGTACGGAGACAAGTCTTTGATGGGGCGGGTGTCGATGAGCGAGCCGGGCAGGAAAGCGCGGATGCCATTGACGAGGACGGTCAGGCCGCCCTTGACCTTGCCGCTGGTCTGACCGGTGACAAACTCGCCGGATTCCAGGGCTTTTTCCAGGCTCATCCACGATGCGAGGCGCTTGGCCTTGTCGCGGGAGAGCAGGGTGTCGCCATAGCCGTTTTCGACGGAGTCGATGGCCACGGAAACAAAGTCGCCGACCTGGACTTCGAGTTCGCCCTGGTCGTTTTTGAATTCTTCGAGGGGGACATAAGCCTCGGATTTGAGTCCGGCGTTGACGACAACGTGGTTGTGGTCGATACGAACAACTTCAGCGGTGATGACTTCACCGGTACGCATTTCAGAGCGTTTCAGCGATTCTTCGAATAGGGCGGCAAAAGATTCTGACATTGATTTTCCTAGTCCACAAAACAGGATTCCGACAGCACAATTGCTATCGTTTTTAGAGCTGACTGTGGCGGTTTTGTGCGGGTGACCGCGGTTAAGTTAAAAGTTTCTGCTGACCGAAGCACTGGCATGCCTACAAAAATGTATGAGGGTCAGAAGGGCCGGGTGCCTTGCCACCAGCTCAGCACCTGAGTCACCGATTCTTCAATCGAGAGCAGGGAGTTGTCCAGTAGTTTGGCATCATCAGCAGGCTTTAAAGGTGCGGATTGCCGCGACATGTCGCGTGCGTCCCTAGCCTCCAGATCTTGCTGAATCTCAGGGATTGTAGCTGAAATCCCCTTTGAAATCAACTGCTTATGGCGACGTTCGGCCCTGTGTCGGGCACTCGCCGTGAGGTAGATCTTGAGCGCCGCATCCGGAAAGATGACAGTGCCCATATCCCGGCCGTCGGCCACCAGCCCCGGGAGCTGTCTGAAGTTGTGCTGCAAGTCCACCAGCGCCAGTCGCACGGCAGGCAGTGCGGATACCCGAGAGGCGTTCATCCCGGCTTCCTCGCTACGGATGGTCTCAGTCACATCCTGCTCGCCCAGAAAAACCTTGCCATCCACAAAACGCACCGGCAATTGCCGCGCCATACGGGCAATAGCCGCCTCCTGCTCGGGGCCTATAACCAGACCAGCCTGCAGAGCTGCCAGCGCCGTGATGCGGTACATGGCACCGGAGTCGAGGAAGTGGTAGCCCAACTTTTGGGCCACCACGGCCGCAACTGTGCCTTTGCCAGAAGCGGTCGGGCCGTCGATGCAGATGACCGGGATCAGGCTCTGATTGGTCTCGACGACTGAAAACAGGGTTTCAAAATAGTCCGGAAACGTTTTGGCAACACACTTGGGATCCAGAATGCGTATCGGCAATTGCCCCGGATTAAAGGCTGCCAGTGAAAAACACATGGCGATCCGGTGGTCGTCGTAGGTGTGAACAGCTGCTGTTTTCCAGCGGATGGGCGCGGTGATTTTCAGGAAGTCGGCGCCTTCCTCGACGTCTGCACCAAGCTTGCGCAGCTCGCAGGCCATGGCGGCTATGCGGTCGGTTTCCTTGACGCGCCAGCTCGCGATGTTGCGCAGCACCGTGGTGCCGTCGGCGTATAGCGCCATGACGGCGAGCGTCATGGCAGCATCTGGAATATGGTTGCAGTCAAGGTCGATGGCCTTGAGCGGCCATGCGCCGCGCCGAATGGTCAGGCTGTTCGCTCGGCTCTCGATGTGTGCGCCCATTTGCCGGGCGGCTTCCGCAAAGCGAATATCCCCTTGGATCGAGGCTTCGCCCAAGCCCGCAATTTCGATACCGTTTTGGCCTGTTGCCCCTGCGGCAATTGCGCCAAGTGCTATGAAGTAGCTGGCAGAAGAAGCGTCCCCCTCGACGTGAATTTCCCCTGGCGAGCGGTAGCGGCTACCGGCGGGAATTGTGAAGCGCTGCCACCCGTCGCGTTGGACATCAATGCCAAAGCGAGCCAGCAGTTTGAGTGTGATTTCGATATACGGCCGGGAGATCAATTCCCCGACCACTTCGATGTGGATGTCTTCGCTGGCTACCAGGGGTAGGGCCAGCAGCAGCGCCGTCAAGAACTGGCTGGAGACGTCGCCGCGCACCTGGATGGGCGCCGCCAGTGTTAATTGACCCCCTCTGATGCGTAATGGTGGAAAGCCTTCCTGGCCCAGGTAGTCGATGGCGCAACCGAGTTGACGAAGCGCATCGACCAAGTCACCAATCGGGCGCTCATGCATGCGTTGAACGCCTGACAGCTCGAAGTCGCCGCCCAGCAGGGCGAGCGCAGCGGTAAGCGGCCGCATGGCCGTACCGGCGTTACCCATAAAAAGCTTCGCCTGCTTTTGAGAGAGCCGGCCGCCGAGCCCGTCAATAACGGCCGTGTCGCCTTTTTGCTCTACAGAACAGCCCAACTGCCGAAGGGCAGTCAGCATCACGGCGGTGTCGTCAGAGGCCAGCAGATCGTGGACCGTGGTGCGCCCCTCGCTCAGTGCGGCGAGCAACAGCACGCGGTTGGAAATACTTTTGGAGCCGGGCAAACGAACGCTGCCGCCAGCCCCGGTCAGTGCCGGAAGGTCCAGGAACTCGTTATCGAACATGGACCCCGCTTATTTTGAAAACGATTTTTGTGAGCTGATTCGCCAGTTGGCGCGCGTGTGACTTGCTTGCTCGATCAGTTGCTCCAGAGCCTCGCCATTGCCGCTGGCGATCAGTTTTTCCAGCGATTGGAGCGTGGTCTGGAATATCTTGGCTTGCTCCAGCAGTTCTTCCTTGTTGGCGATCAGCACGTCACGCCACATTTTGGGGTCGCTGGCCGCGATGCGTGTGAAATCGCGAAACCCGGGGCCGGCCAATGACAGATAGTCCTTGCCTTCCGCCTGGCCCGAAATGCTGTTGATCAGCGCGAACGCAATCAGGTGGGGCAGGTGGCTGACAGCGGCATAAGCTGCGTCATGCGCCTGCGGAGACATCTTCACCACGTGGCATCCCAGTGCAGTCCAGACGTCCACTGCTTTTTTCAGCTGCACGGTGAAAGTCCGCTCGATCGGTGTCAGGATGACCTGCTTGCCGTTGAACAAATCCACATCAGCATGCTCTACGCCGGAGACTTCTTTGCCGGTGATGGGGTGAGCAGGTACAAAACAACCCAAATGGTCGCGTAGAACGCGGCGTGCGGCGTCAACGACGTCGCGCTTTGTTGAGCCGACGTCCATGATCAAGGTCTTTGGGCCGACCAGGTGGCGGATCGCCTTGAACGAAGCTTCAGTTGCTGACACCGGCACGGCCAGCAGCACGATGTCCGCACCTGAAACGGCCAGCAGCGCAGAGGGCGCTTCGACGTCAATAACCCCCATTTGCCTTGCGCGCTCGGTGGTTGACGGCGATTTGCTGTAGCCAACGACACGCTTTACCAAGCCGGCACGCTTGAGCGCCAGGGCGAACGATCCCCCCATCAGGCCGCAGCCAATCAGGCCTAGCTGTTCAAACATAAGTGAGCGCCACAATTAATTGCATTTGCTTCATTATTACTTCAGTCCCCGGCCGGGTAGGTTCCCAGTACTTTATAAAAGGCGCACAACTGCTGCAGATCCTTGAGAGCCGCCGCAACATGGGCCTGCGAAGGATGTCCCTGCAGGTCGATATAAAAGAAGTATTCCCATTGGCCCGAGCGCGCAGGGCGAGACTCGAAGCGCGTCATCGATACGCCATGTGTTTTAAGTGGCACCAAAATGTCATGCACAGCGCCGGGCTTGTTGGGCACAGACACGATCAGGCTGATGCAGTCCTTGCCAGAAGCCTGTGGCGCGCCCAGTACTTGCGGCAGGCAAATCACGGCGAAGCGCGTGCGGTTAAACGCATCATCCTGGATGGCGTGGGCGGCGATGTGTAAACCGAACTGTGCGCCAGCCCGTTCGCTGGCAATAGCCGCCCAGGACGGGTTGCTGGCTGCAAGCCGGGCGCCTTCTGCATTGCTGGAGACAGCGCGCCTTTCTGCTTGCGGCAAATGGACGCTGAGCCACTCCTGGCATTGAGCAAGTGCTTGTGCATGGGCTAGGACCACTTCGACGCCGTCCATCGATTCGGCGAGGCGAAGCAGGTTGTGACGCACCAGCAGACTGGTTTCCCCAATGACGTGCAGCGGGGAGTTCAGGAACAGGTCAAGGGTTCTGGTGACCACACCTTCGGTATTGTTTTCGACCGGTACGACGCCAAATTCGGCCGTTCCTGCGGTAGCCGCGCGAAACACTTCGTCAAAACTCGCGCAGGGCACGTGTTCGATGCTGGAGCCAAAAAACTGCACCGCGGCTTGCTCGCTGAAAGTGCCGGCAGGCCCGAGATAGGCCACCCGGTGCGGAGCCTCCAAAGCACGGCAAGCTGACATGACCTCGCGCCAGATGTGGGAAATGCTGCTACCCGACAGGGGCCCCTGGTTTGCAGTTTGTAAACCCTGGATAACCTGTGCTTCGCGCTCCGGCCGAAAGACTGGTGACCCATCGACGCGTTTGATCTCGCCAACTTCATTGGCCAGGGCGGCCCGCCGGTTCAGGAGTGTTAGCAACTGCTGATCCACTGAATCGATATGCTGGCGAAGTTGCAGAAGACTCTGGGTCATGACTTTCCTGGGCTGCGGGGTCTGCCGACGATGTGTTGGATGCGTATCAATGGCGCCATCAACGCCATCTGCAGGTCGGAATCCCGAATCTACTTTTTGACAGGCTTCGCAGACTTGGCCGCTGGTGCTCCGCCGACTATTTTCTCAGCGGTTGCATCAAACTGTGCGGCGCGCGCCTGAATGTCGGTTTGCGTGGTTTCTACGAGTTTTTTCACAAAGACGTTCACCAGTGCAGGTGTGGCCGCCTTGTATTTGTTGACGACGGGCGACTCAAAAAATGTCACCAGTTGCCGCAGTTCGTCGAGAGTGAAGCGCTCCATGTAAGCGGGCACCAGGGCCTCGCTGTTCGCCTGCCCGACTTTTGCCGTAATGATTTTGTTGGCATCGGCTGCAAACTTCGCCAACTCCGCATTGAACTCTTCCGAGGCCTTGGCTTGGCGGGCTTTGGGGACGGAGGTCTCAAATTTTTCGGTCCAACCCCCGATCATGTCCTGCGCGGCGCCATTGGCCAATTGGGCCACAAGGGCGTCGAGGTCGGGGCCTTGCTGCAAGGCGACCACTTTGCGGGCCCACTCCAGTTTTGGATCCACTGCTTGCGCCTGGCTGGATGCGGAGAAGGTTAGGCCTGCAATGAGCAGTGCGCCTAGGATTTTTTTCATTAATTAAGTTCCGGATTGGGGGTGGAGGCTGTCAGGCCTGAATCGGTATCGGGTTCATTTTCGTCAAGACTGGCGTCATTTTCCACGATCCGCTGCAGACCGCTTAATTGAGACCCCTCGTCAAGGCCTATCAGTGTGACGCCTTGAGTGGCACGACCCATTTCGCGAATTTCACTGACGCGGGTGCGAACCAGCACGCCCTTGTCGGTAATCAGCATGATTTCGTCGTCCACGTGAACAAGTGTTGCGGCGACGACCTTGCCGTTTCGCTCACTCTGCTGAATGGCAATCATGCCTTTGGTTCCGCGACCATGGCGCGTGTATTCCTGGATGGAGGTACGTTTGCCAAACCCGTTTTGGGTGGCGGTCAGCACGCTTTGCTGCTCGTCCTCGGCTACCAGCATGGCAATCACGCCCTGACCATCGTCGAGCATCATGCCGCGTACGCCACGAGCGTTGCGGCCCATCGGCCGTACATCATTTTCGTCAAATCGAACGGCTTTGCCGCCGTCGGAGAACAGCATCACGTCGTGTTTGCCGTCGGTCAGCGCAGCGCCGATCAGGTAGTCGCCGTCATCAAGATCCACGGCAATGATGCCGGCCTTGCGCGGATTGCTGAAGTCTTCCAGTGGCGTCTTTTTGACCGTACCCATGCTTGTGGCCATGAACACATACTGATCGGCGGGGAAGGTTCGTTTCTCGCCTGTCAGAGGAAGAACGACGGTGATCTTTTCGCCTTCTTGCAGCGGGAACATGTTGACAATGGGACGGCCGCGCGAACCGCGCGAACCGGCCGGCACTTCCCAGACCTTGAGCCAGTAGAGCCGGCCCCGGTTGGAAAAGCACAGGATGTAGTCGTGGGTGTTGGCGATGAACAGCTGGTCCACCCAGTCATCTTCCTTGGTAGCCGTCGCCAGTTTGCCGCGGCCACCGCGTTTTTGCGCACGGTATTCGGACAGCGGCTGGCTCTTGATGTAGCCCGTGTGTGACAGCGTGACCACCATGTCGGTCGGCGTGATCAGGTCTTCGGTGCTGAGGTCAAACGAGCTGTGCTCGATGTGGCTGCGCCGGGCACCCAGTTTGGTTTGGCCGAACTCCTGACGAATCACCGACAGTTCTTCGCCGATGATGGTCGAAACGCGTTCCGGCCGGGACAGGATGTCCAGCAGATCATCGATCTCTGCCATGACCTCTTTGTATTCCGCAACGATTTTGTCCTGCTCCAGGCCGGTCAGGCGTTGCAGGCGCATCTGCAGAATTTCCTGAGCCTGTGTCTCGGACAGGCGGTACAGGCCGTCGTTGCCCATGCCGTACTCTTTTTCAAGTCCGTCAGGACGGTAGTCGTCAGCGTTGACGACGCCGCCGTCGGCACGGGTGCGGGTCAGCATTTCCCGCACCAGACTGCTGTCCCAGGGGCGGAGCATCAACTCAGCCTTGGCGACAGGGGGTGTCGGCGCGTTGCGAATGATCGCAATGAAGTCATCGATATTGGCCAGCGCAACAGCCAGACCTTCGAGCACATGGCCGCGTTCGCGTGCTTTGCGCAGCGTGAATACGGTGCGGCGCGTGACCACTTCGCGGCGGTGCGACAGAAAGACTTGAATCAGGTCCTTCAGGTTGCAAAGCTTGGGCTGACCATTGACCAGGGCCACCATATTGATGCCGAAGGTGTCCTGGAGCTGCGTCTGCTTGTAGAGGTTGTTCAGCACCACTTCAGGCACTTCACCGCGCTTGAGCTCGATGACCAGCCGCATGCCCGACTTGTCGCTCTCGTCCTGAATGTGGCTGATGCCTTCGATTTTTTTCTCGTGGACCAACTCGGCCATGCGCTCCTGCAGCGTCTTTTTGTTGACCTGGTAGGGCAGTTCGTCCACGATGATGGACTGCCGCTGGCCCTTGTCGATGTCCTCGAAATGGCATCGTGCGCGCATGACGACCTTGCCGCGGCCGGTGCGATAGCCGTCCTTGACGCCGTTGATGCCGTAAATGATGCCGGCGGTGGGGAAGTCGGGCGCCGGGATGATTTCCATCAACTCATCAATGCTGGCTTGCGGGTTTTTCAGCAGGTGCAGACATGCGTCCACGACCTCGTTCAAGTTGTGCGGCGGGATGTTGGTAGCCATGCCGACCGCAATACCTCCTGAGCCGTTGATCAGCAAATTGGGAATGCGCGAGGGCAGAACCAGCGGTTCTTTTTCGCTGCCGTCATAGTTGGGGCCGAAGTCGACGGTTTCCTTGTCGATGTCCGCCAACATTTCCTGAGCGATCTTGGCCAGGCGGATTTCGGTGTACCGCATGGCCGCCGGGTTGTCGCCGTCAACTGATCCGAAATTGCCCTGACCATCGACCAGCATGTGGCGCAGAGAAAAATCCTGCGCCATACGGACGATGGCGTCGTAAACGGACTGGTCGCCGTGGGGGTGGTACTTGCCGATGACGTCGCCGACGATACGGGCCGATTTTTTGTAAGGCCGGTTCCAGTCGTTGTTGAGCTCGTGCATCGCAAACAGCACGCGTCTGTGAACCGGTTTGAGGCCGTCCCGTGCATCTGGCAGGGCGCGCCCAACGATCACGCTCATGGCGTAATCCAGGTAACTGCGCCGCATTTCCTCTTCAAGGCTGATGGGCAAGGTTTCTTTGGCAAACTGGGTCATGAACGGCCTGAATTGGATTTTTGTAACGCGCGAGAAGTTAAGCCCGCTGATTTTAAGGCCTGCATGAGGCTAGAGGGGGTGTGGCAAGCCCGCAACAAAAAACAAAGTTTCTTCATTCTGTGTCGGACGAAGCCGATACCGGGCTTGAAGAGCGAATGAGCTATGGCACAATAACTGTAACGCTTTGAGTGATGGTCACTTACGGCGTGTATCCAATCGCAGCGAGTCTGCGGCTTTTCTCTAGAGGAGAACCATGAAGAAACTCAACAAAGTGGCAATGTTGTTTGCTTCCGCAGCGCTTGCAACCGCCGCTGGTGCACAAACAATCGACAACTGGAAAAACGGCAGCAACGAGCTGGTCTGGAAAAACGGTACCAATGAATATTGCTGGCGTGATGCCTTCTGGACCCCGGCTACTGCCGCTCCAGGTTGCGATGGTGCTATTGTTCCCGCTGCTCCTGTAGCTGCACCTGCACCTGCTCCAGCACCTGCTCGTCCTGCTCCTGCACCGGTAGCTCCTCCCGCAGCGACCAAGGTCACTTACGCAGCTGACGCTTTCTTCGACTTTGACAAGTCCGTGCTGAAGCCAGAAGGCAAAGCCAAGCTTGACGACCTGGTCGGCAAAATCAAGGACATCAACCTTGAAGTCATAATCGCTGTCGGTCACACCGACTCCGTGGGTAGCGACTCTTACAACCAGAAGTTGTCTGTTCGCCGCTCCGAAGCTGTGAAGGCTTACCTGGTGTCTAAAGGCGTTGAGAAAAATCGCGTTTACACCGAAGGCAAAGGCGAGAAACAGCCAGTTGCTGACAACAAGACCGGCGAAGGCCGCGCGAAAAATCGTCGCGTGGAAATCGAAGTGGTTGGTACCCGCGCCACCAAGTAATCCTCACGGATCACTAAAAAACCGCGCTACGGCGCGGTTTTTTTATGCCCGGCGATAATTGGTTCATGTCTATTACCCAAAACTTCGATCCCGCCGAACTGGCCAAGTTTTCTGATCTGGCTCACAGGTGGTGGGATCTGGAGAGCGAATTCCGCCCCTTGCATCAGATCAATCCCCTAAGGCTGGGATGGATTGAAAGTCTGGCTCCCTTGAAAGGCCAGCGTGTTCTGGACATTGGCTGCGGTGGCGGCATACTCGCAGACTCCATGGCTCGCAAGGGCGCCAGCGTGCTGGGGATTGATTTATCAACCAAAGCGCTCAAGGTGGCTCAGTTGCATGCCCTCGAAGCCAACACCGAAAATGTCGACTATCGGGAAATCAGTGCAGAAGCTCTGGCTGCGGAGCAGCCGGGCAGCTTCGATGTGGTGACATGCATGGAAATGCTCGAGCATGTGCCCGACCCGTCTTCGGTGGTTAGGGCCTGCGCGGCGCTGGTCAAACCGGGTGGCCACGTGTTTTTTTCGACCATCAACCGCAATGCCAAGGCCTTTCTGTTTGCCATCGTTGGGGCAGAGTACGTCTTAAGCCTGTTGCCGCGTGGCACACACGAGTACGCCAAATTCATCAAACCCAGCGAGCTGGCCGGTTATTGCCGCAGCGCCGGGCTGGGCCTGCAACATACCCGTGGCATGGAATACAACCCGTTGACGCAACACTATTGGCTCAGCGCCGACACCAGCGTCAATTACCTGTTGGCCACGCAAAAAACCTGAAACACCGCTACTCATGTTCAATGATATTGACGCCGTCCTGTTTGATCTGGATGGCACGTTGATCGACAGTGCGCCCGATTTGGGTGCAGCTGCCGACAAAATGCGTACCGATCGGGGCTTGCCGGGCTTGCCTCTGGCCGACTACCGGCCCATGGCGGGTGCAGGTGCGCGCGGTATGCTTGGGGTAGCTTTTGGGATGACGCCCGATCACGCCGACTTTGGCGCGCTGAAAGAAGAGTTCTTTTCCAATTACGAAGCCTGCATGACGCAGCGTACCTACGCCTTTGACGGGGTAGCGGACCTGATAGCAAAAATTGACCAGGCCGGCCTCAAATGGGGAGTGGTTACCAACAAATCTGAGCGCTTTACCCTGCCATTGACGCGCCAGATGCCGCTTTTCAGTACGGCCCAGACCATCGTCAGCGGGGACACGACGCCTCATGCCAAGCCTCACCCCGCGCCCTTGCTGGAGGCGGCCAGGCAGTTAAGTGTTGTCCCTGGCAGGTGTGTGTATGTGGGTGATGACGAGCGCGACATTGTGGCGGGGCGGGCTGCGGGCATGCCGACCGTCGCAGCTGCATACGGCTATCTCGGTGCCACCGACACCAGCGCCTGGAAAGCCGACGCCACCATTGTTTCCCCGGCGGCGCTCTTGCATTTGCTGCGAATGGCTTAAACTAGTCCACTTGGGGCTGCATTGGTTTCGACGTGGGTTCGGACGCGGTGTGGTGCATGTCGAGCTGAGTGTGCTCGTAAAACTGATTCAAACAAACTAACTGCAAACGACGAACGTTTCGCACT
>JBKJIV010000190.1:0-38005 GCA_046598365.1 Polaromonas sp.
GGCAACAGCCAAACCGGAAGTGGCCAGAAAGGCGACTGGCTGGCGGGCAACGCCGGGGACGATATTTTGGTTGGCGCAGCAGGTGACGACGTCCTGACCGGAGGCGGCGGGGCTGACTTGCTGATTGGTGGTGCCGGCGTTGACCGCATTGCTGGCGATGTTGACTGGGTCCCGCTCAGCCTGGACTGGACCGTGATCAATAACTTCTTTCAGCCTGTAACGGGAGCAAATCACCCCACCGACTTTGGTGCGGACGAGATCTACGCCGGCGCAGGCAATGACTGGGCATGGGGTGGTCGCGGTGACGACACCCTGTATGGCGAAGGAGGTGATGACTACGTATACGGCAATGGCGACAACGACGCCCTGTTCGGTGGTGCAGGAAAAGACCAACTCTACGGAGACGGAATCGAAGTTGTCGGAGACATCGAAACCGATATGGGCGATGACTATCTGGACGGAGGCGCCGACGATGACAAGCTCTATGGCGGGGAGGGCAACGACATTTTGATAGGTGGCACGGGCGTCGATATCCTGGAAGGCGGCGCCGGCCAGGACATCTACATCTTCAACAAAGGCGATGGTGGTGACACCGTCATCGACACCAAAGCCGACAAAAACATCTTTCGCTTTGGCGAAGGCATCACCTCCAAAGACATCACCTTGCGTCTGGGCTCCCTGCTGCTGGACCTGGGCAATGGCGACGCTGTGCACATTGAAGGTTTCAACCAGAACGATGTCTTCAACAGCTCTTCGGTCAGCGGCTTTGAGTTTGCCGATGGTACGGTGCTGACTACCGATGAACTTTTGGCGCGTGGTTTCGATCTGGATGGCACCGCAGGAGACGACCTCATTACCGGCACCAACACCACTGACCGCATCAACGGGCTCGGCGGTAACGACGAATTGCAAGGCGACGACGGCGATGACATGCTGGATGGCGGCGAGGGAGATGACTCGCTGTTTGGTCAAGTTGGCAACGACGTTCTATCGGGTGGTGATGGTTCGGACCAGTTGGTCGGTGGTGACGGAAACGACGCACTACAGGGTGGCGCAGGTAACGACGCGCTCTGGGGTGAGGCGGGCGACGACGTTCTAGAAGGTGGTTCAGGCAATGACAACTTGCGTGGTGGCGCAGGCAACGACGTGTACACCTTTGCCAGCGGCAACTGCCACGATATGGTCATTGATGTCAGCGGCGCCGACGAGATTGTTTTTGGGGAAGGCATTACCGCTGACGGTATTTCCGTCAGCATGCTCAATGGCTTGGTGGTCCTGACAACAGCCAATGGGGACAGCGTCACGATTAACGGTGTGGTGGCTCAGTACCGCTTTGTGGATGGCACCGTGCTGAGCCGCGAGCAGATCGTGGCCAGAGTGCCGCCGTTCGAAGCACCTGATGCGCCTGAACGTATCACGGGCACAAGCGGCGACGACACCTTGGTGGGCGGCGCTTTTGTTGACTACATGCTGGGCGGTGCTGGCAATGACACCATGGACGCCGGTGCGGGCAATGACGTGCTATTTGGCGACCAGGATAACGACACGATGCATGGCGGCGATGGTGCGGATGCGCTGGCAGGCGGCTTGGGCAACGATGTGTTGCACGGCGATGCGGGTGCAGACCGGCTATGGGGTCATGCGGGTGATGATTCTCTTTACGGTGGTGATGGTGGCGATGAGCTCACTGGCGGCGATGGCAACGATCTGCTGGTGGGTGGGCGTGGTGATGACCGACTCAATGCGGGCGGCACTGGCGTCAAGCGCTATTCGTTTGGTCTGGGTGACGGCAAGGACACGCTCACGGCATCTACCGGTACCCGAACGATCCAGTTTGGCGCTGGCATTGTGCGGGCAGACATCAAGATCTTCCTGAGCCCGACAAACGCCAATAAGCCGTACGTACTGGTTCAATACAGCGCACTGGACAGCATGGTCATTCAGTTAGGCACAGGCACCGGCCCGCTGAACTACCAATTTGCCGATGGAACGGTTCTCACACACGCCAGCCTGGCGGCAACTGCCACCCAGACGGTCCGCGCACCCTACATCGTGACGGGTACTGAAGCAGCCGAGACTCTCTATGGCAACGGACAGGCTGTCGAATTGCAAGGAGGTGCCGGCAACGACACGCTGGTGGGTGGGGAATTGAATGATGTTCTGCTTGGCGGTAGCGGAGACGACACTCTGTACGGCCAGGGTGGCAACGATGCCATGTACGGTGGCTTGGGCGATGACAATCTGCTGGGCCGTGACGGGAGCGACACCTATGTGTATGCCAGGGGTGATGGAAGTGACGTCATCACCGAACAAGCGGGCAGCCAGGACGTCAACGTCTTGCGCTTTACCGACCTGTCGGCGACCGACCTGACCTACAGCCGGGAGTCCAACGGTAGCCTTCTGATTCGTATCAACCAGTCCAACGACACGATTGAGATCAAGGACTGGTACACCGAATCGGCAACGCGCATCCAGCAGATCGTCTATGCCGATGGCGAGACTCTTGGCACCTCGATTTTTGACAACCTTGAGCAAACACGCATAGTCGCCACCACTACGCCCGCCGTATTAAAGGGCACCGCGTACGGCGACATCATGGTAGGCAGCGTGGGAGCAGACACGATGGACGGCGCGGGTGGCAATGACCACATCGCTGGGGGCGAGGGGGCGGATACCTATCTTGTTCGGCTCGGAATGGGGACAGATGTGATCGCCGAAGTGCCTGGCGGCACAAACTATCTAAAACTAGATCAATTTCTTGAATTTGATCGACTGGTGGTTAATCGCGAACTCTCTGACCTAGTCTTCCACATCGAGGGATCTTCAAGCGGAGGGAGAATCGAGAATTACTTTGGCGGCGCGGGCGGGGCGTGGACGGTTGTATCTGCTTCTGGTGAAGAGCGACAGCTTTCTGATTTTCTGGGACAAGGAAGTGCGGTCCCGCCGAACTCCGTCGATCTACTGCGTAACGAGTGGATGGGACAAACCAAACTGAACTTCATGCAGTACGCCATTGAAGGATACAAGGGCGCCGATGCATGGGGGAATCAGAGCGAGTCCACGTGGAGTTCAACCGCTTGGCAGACTGGGCCATACGAAATGAAGGTCGTAACGAGCTCCTCTTCGCGACGCGAAACCACTTACGGATTTAGCGATGCGACCGTTTACACGGATGCCGAGCGGTACGAGCGTAGTGCCCGCTTCTGGAGTGACTGCTGGGACTATACGGACCTACCGTCCTATATGGAGACGGTCACGCTTCAGTTGCCTACCGCACGATTTAGTGAAGCTCCAGACAGCGGCAACGGTGGTCTGACAATCATTCAGGACTACAACAATCTTGATCACAACGGGTCGCCCACTACCTACTTTTTTGGAGGAAGTCCAGCAAACGGGATTGATCCAGCGTTGTCTCAGTTTTCGAATCCGACCGGTTTCGGGAGTCTTGCGGTTCAAACGGTCACTGTCCAGGTGGCTAGTTGGGCCGCGGTGCAAAACATGCGTATTGAACACATTGTCGGCGGGGCTTCCGATAACGCAATTGCCACAGCTAATGCAGGCACGGTGGATGGCGGTGCAGGAGATGACGTAATTTGGGCGATGTGGAATGTGGACCGATTGGGATTAGGTGGTCAATTTCTCTACGGCGGCGACGGCAATGATTTCATTATGGGCGGGTGGGGCGACGACATGTTGGTTGGTGGGGAGGGCAATGATTATTTGGCCGGTGCAGGCTACGACGACACCTATTTCATTTTTGAAGCTGAAAGCGGGACCAAGATCGTTGATGAAGCTGCTACCGGGTGGCTGGTTGATCAAATGCAAGACCCAGCTTGGGGGGACTATGTTGATTACGAAGTTGGCGGAAGTTCGGGAGACCGCGATAGTGCCTTCGATTCGGTCGAGTTGGGCGATGGCATCAATCTAAGCAGTCTGCAAGTTCGGCGAGGCCAATACACCAGCCCCTACGCTTGGGAAGACCCAAACTGGCCAGCGAAGGAATTTGACGTGGTGTATGACAGTCTGGATTTCTCCTGGGGAGACGACAAGACTGTGCGGGTACTTTTGCCGAAACCTTGGTCGGTAAACGCCACGTATGGCGGAAAGCCTTCCACGTATGGTATCGAATACTTCAAGTTCGCCGACAACACTGTCATGACGATGGCGCAGATGCAAGCGCTGATCGATAGCCGGAACGAAGATGTGCTCTCTCTGTGGGCCGGAGACGGCATTCAGTCTTTGGCGCTGGGTGCTGGCATCGACACGATCAGCTTCGGGTTTGGTATATCTCCAGATGACATCACGTCGAGTCAGGACGGATCAGACCTGCTCCTTACCGACAGCAATGGCACTGACCAGTGGCGGCTGCTGGGCTGGTATGACAATCCGGACAACCTGGCATCGTTCACGGCGCACTTTCAGGACGGTACCACCTGGAGTGCTTCTGACATCGCCGTCGTCAACCGCGCGCCCACTTTAGAGCTACCGCTGCAAGCCCAGAACGTACTGGAAGACGCGGCATGGACCTTCACTGTCCCGGACGGCACTTTTGTTGACGCAAACGCAGGCGACAGCCTGGGCTACAGCGCTACGCTTGCCGATGGCAGTGCGCTACCCACATGGCTCATCTTTGACGTGGCCAGCCGCAGCTTCAGCGGTACACCGCTGAATGCAGACGTGGGGCTGTTGGCGATACGCGTTACCGCAACCGACCCGTATGGAGAGGGCGTGTCCAACACATTCAATGTGACGGTCACCAACACCAACGACGCGCCCGTGGCAGCCCTGCTGCCAGTGGACCAGCTGGCGGTAGAAACCCAGGCCTTTAGCCACACCGTGCCAGCTGGCAGCTTCACGGATGCAGATGCGGGAGACGCGCTTGTGTATAGCGCCACCCTCTCAAATGGCAGCGCATTGCCATCCTGGCTAAGCTTTGACGCAGCGACGCAAACCTTTACAGGCACGCCACCCGACACCGCCGCTGGGCTGTTAGCCATTCACATCACTGCGGTTGATTCGGCGGGCGCATCGGCCAGTTCCACCTTTGCACTGGACATTGCCAACATCGTTAACGGAACAGTCAACGCAGAGACCTTGACAGGCACTGCCGGCAGGGACTTCCTCTACGGCCTGGACGGCAACGACACCGTCAATGGTGGCGCGGGCGCAGACACCATGCTCGGCGGCGCAGGCAACGACATCTATACCGTTGACAACATCAACGACTCGGTGGTTGAGCTTGCCGACGAGGGCACAGATACGGTAAGGGCATCGGTCAGCTACAGCCTCGCAGAGAACGTCGAGAACCTGACCCTGACCGGCACAGCCGCCATCAACGGCACCGGCAATGCGCTCAACAATTCAATTGCAGGCAACGCGGGTGCCAACACCCTTTCGGGTGGGGATGGCAACGATATCCTCAACGGCGGCGCTGGCGCAGACACGATGGCAGGCGGATCGGGCAACGACACCTACTATGTAGACAACACTGGCGACAGCGTTCTTGAGGCAGCAGGAGAAGGCACAGACCGCGTCATCTCCTCCATCAGCTACACCCTGGGAGCGGATCTAGAAGACCTGCAGCTTTCAGGCACAGCCAACATCAACGCCACCGGCAACGAACAAGCCAACAAGCTCACCGGCAACGCCGGGGCCAACATGCTGAGTGGTGAGGCAGGCGACGACCACTTCATAGGCGGATTGGGCGCAGACCAGATGCTGGGCGGCGAAGGCGACGACCTCTACCAGGTCGACAACACCCTGGATGTGGTGACCGAACTGACAGGCCAAGGCACAGACACCATAGAAAGCACCGTCACCTTCACCCTGGCCAGCGATGTTGAAAACCTCATCCTGCTAGGGTCAACAGCCATAGACGGCACCGGCAACGAGCTAAACAACCTCCTGCAAGGCAATGCTGCAGACAACCTCCTCACAGGCGGCGCAGGCAACGACACCTTAAACGGCATGAAAGGCCTGGACACCCTGGCAGGCGGCGCAGGCAACGATAGCTACCTGTTCGAAGACGACCTCGACACCATCGTGGAAGAAGCCGACGGCGGACGCGACACCTTGCTCAGCCGAATCAGCGGCGCCACCCTGGCCGCCAACGTCGAAGACGGCGTCTTGCTGGGCAGTGCAGCCAGCATGACCGGCAACGAGCTGTCCAACGTCCTGACCGGCAACGCGGCAGCCAACACCCTGGACGGCGGCGCGGGGGCCGACGTACTGATAGGTGGCAAAGGCAACGACACCTACATCATCAACAGCCAGGCCGACACCGTGGTCGAGAACGCCGCAGAAGGCAACGACACCATCCAGTCCAGCGTCAACTACAGCCTGGGAGACAACCTGGAGCACCTCACCTTAACCGGCACGGCCGAAGCCGGCATGGGCAACGCCCTGGCCAACAAACTCACCGGCAACGCCTCCTCCAACAAACTCTGGGGCGGCGTCGGCAACGACAGCCTGGACGGCGGTGAGGGAGCTGACATCCTCATCGGTGGGCTGGGCAACGACAAATACTGGGTCGACTCCAGCGACGACCTCGTGGTTGAAAGCGCACTGGAAGGCACAGACACGGTGTACGCCAGCGTCTCCTACGCCCTGGCAGACCATGTTGAATACCTCACCCTGACCGGCAGCGCCAACATCAACGCCATCGGCAACGCCGGAAACAACCGCCTGGAAGGCAACGCCGGAAACAACATCCTGTTTGGCGGGCTGGGCAACGACACCTACGTCTTTGGCCGCGGCTCAGGCCACGACATCATTGCCAACTTTGACGCTGGCAAACCCTCGGGCGACATGGTCCAGCTGGGCGCTGGCATTGCGAGCGCCGACATCACCCTGCTCAGGCAAGGCGATGATCTGGTGCTGAGCATCACCGGCAGCGCTGACCAGTTGACCGTAGCCAGCTACTTTGCCAACAACGGCATAGGCGCCAACGCTCTCGAGAAAATCCGCTTTGCCGACGGCACCAGCCTGAACCATGCTGCGGTGCTGAGCCGAACCACCTTAGACAGCGGGACATCAGAGGCCCAGGCCTTGCCAGCTGAAGTACGCACCGGCAACCCAACAGCCCTGTTCGATGCACCTAGCCCGGCAGCAAGCAAGACAAGTGATGCCCAAAGCGAGCCGCTAACCGTGGCTGAATCGATAGCAGCGGCCAGAGATCGCTTTGAGCTGGGTTTGCAGAACCTCAAGTACAGCGTTGACGAACAAGGCGGGTTAAGCCGCAGCGAGTTTGCGGAGCGCCGTGCCTTGCCATTGCTGTGGAACCTGCAGGATGCTTTGCTGAACATGCAACTGGCCAAGAACCCGGATGGACGCTTCACAGCGGACATCTCGATTGACAGCCGTGGCTCCAGGGACCTGGGCTTGACTATTGGCCTGCTGGGCGCATCGGGCGGCATGAGTGGGCGGCTGGATCAGGTGGCCCGGCCTCAGGAGGTGCAGCAGTTTGATCTGGCTCAGTTAGGGTGAGAGCGCTGGCGTTGCGGCTTTAGCTGTTATCCCGGACTTGATCCGGTCCCATGGCTCTGTGATTTGTATGCAGGCTCGCGCAGTCTGGATTGCGAATCAGGCCGCCAATACTTCCAGCAACTCCGTCTCAATCGCAATCTGCGCCTTGTTCTGCTGTAGCTCCGCACCGTCTATGAGAAAGGTGTCCTCTACCCGCTCGCCAAGGGTGGTGACCTTGGCCAGTTGCAGGTTGATGCGATGGCGGGCCAGCACGCGGGCTATGGAATAGAGCAAGCCCACACGGTCGCTGGCGGAAACCGTAAGTAGCCAGTGCTGAGCCTTGTCATCGGGGCGCAGGTCCACGCGGGGCGCCACCGGGAAGCTTTTGACGCGGCGCGACACCCGGCCTTTGCCGGGCGGGGGCAGTGGGCCGTTTTCTTCGATGGTTCGGTCCAGGTCGGCTTCGACCATGGCTGCCAGTTCGCGGTAATGCTCCGCCAGCGTGGGACTGACCACCTGGAAGGTGTCGAGCGCGTAGCCAGGTGAGCCCTTGGTCGGCTTGGCAGTGTGGACCTTGGCGTCGAGAATGCTCAAGCCCGCCTGTTCAAAGTAGCCGCAAATGCGGGCAAAAAGGTCGGGCGCATCTGGCGTGTAAACCAGCACCTGCATGCCTTCGCCGGCCACCGAGTGCCGGGCCCGCACAATGCATTTGGCAGTGCCTACATGGCGTGAGAGGTGGCGCGCGTGCCAGGCAATGTCGCCAGCCTCATGGCGCATGAAATAACTGATGTCCAGCGTGTTCCACAGGGATTTGTGCGCTTCAAAGGGCTCTGAATGCAGCGCAAGAATGGTCAGTGCCTCGCGCTTGCGGGATTCCACCTCGGCATCCGCGTCGGGTGCGCGTCCGCCCAGTACACGCAGCGTGTAGCGGTACAGGTCTTCCAGCAGCTTGCCTTTCCAGGCATTCCATACTTTGGGGCTGGTGCCGCGGATGTCGGCCACGGTCAGCAGGTACAGCGCGGTGAGGTAGCGCTCGTTACCTACGCGCTTGGCAAAGGCGGCAATCACCTCCGGGTCGCTCAAGTCTTCTTTTTGCGCCACACGGCTCATGGTCAGGTGCTCGCCGACCAGAAACTCGATCAACCGGGCGTCTTCGGATGCAATGCCGTGCTGCCGGCAGAACACGCGTACATCCCTGCAACCCAGCTCGGAGTGGTCGCCACCGCGGCCCTTGGCGATGTCGTGAAACAGCGCCGCCGTGTACAAAATCCAGGGCTTGTCCCAGCCAGCCGCCAGTTGCGAGCAGGAAGGGTATTCATGCGCGTGCTCGGCCATGAAGAAGCGCCGCGCATTGCGCAGCACCATCAGGATGTGCTGGTCCACCGTGTACACGTGAAAAAGATCGTGCTGCATTTGCCCGACGATCTTGCGAAACACCCAGAGGTAGCGGCCCAGCACCGACGTCTGGTTCATCAGCCGCATGGCATGGGTAATGCCCTCTGGTTGCTGCAAAATTTGCCGGAAGGTGTCGCGGTTGACCGGGTCACGCCTGAAGCCGGCATCCATCACGCCTCTGGCGTTGTACAGCGCCCGAAGGGTGCGCGCAGACAGGCCTTTAACCCCCACCGTGGTCTGGTAGACCAGAAAGGTCTCCAGAATGGCGTGCGGGTGTTTGAGGTAGAGGTCGTCGCTGGCCACCTCAATCATGCCGGCCTTGTTCAAAAACCTTGGATTGATAGCCTGCGGCTCGTGGCCGCTGGGGTTGAGGCGCTCACCGATATTGAGCAGCAAAATCTGGTTGAGCTGGGTGACCGCCTTGGCTGCCCAGTAAAAGCGCTTCATGAGGGCTTCGCTGGCACGCGAAACCACACGGCCCGTTTCTCCCTGTGTGACGGTGCGGTAGCCAAAGGACTCGGCCACAACCGTTTGCAAGTCAAACACCAGCCGGTCTTCCCGTCTGTCGGCCAGCAGGTGCAGCCGGGCCCGAATCAGCGAGAGCAGCGCCTCGTTGGCCTTGATCTGCCGCACTTCAAACTCGGTTGCCAGCCCGCTCTTGGCCAGGTCGTCCCAGGACTTGCCCAAGCCTGCGGCGCGCGCCACCCACAGAATGACCTGCAGGTCGCGCAGGCCACCGGGAGACTCCTTGCAGTTGGGCTCCAGCGAGTAGGGCGTATCTTCAAATTTGTTGTGGCGCTGGCGCAGCTCCAGCGTTTTGGCGACAAAAAACGCCTGGGGGTCCATGATCGCGTCCAGCCTCTGCGTCAGAGCCGTAAAGGTCTTGCTCGATCCGGTCAACAGGCGCGCCTCCAGCAAAGAGGTTTGCACTGTCACATCCTTGGCGGCTTCCTCGGCGCAATCTGCGATGGTTCGCACGCTGGAGCCAATTTCGATTCCGCTGTCCCAACAACTGCCTATGAAGCTTTCAATTCGGGATTTGAGTGCGGCGTCATGCTCGGGCCCGGCAGTGTTGGGCAATAGCAGCAGCACATCGACATCAGAATGCGGAAATAGATCACAGCGGCCAAATCCGCCCACCGCCACCAGGGCGCACTCAGCAGGGAAGCCGGCGCGCCGCCACAGCTGGCGCAAGGTCGTGTCTGTGTGGCGGGCCAGTTTGTGCAACAGGCTCCGGATGCCGCGAGTAGAAGAGCCACTGCCCCCCAGCGATGTCAGCAGGGCGTTTTTGCCAGCGCGGTACTGTTCCCGCAAATTGGCCGGCTCAGCTGACAAGGTAAGCGGAGGGGGTGGCGCCGAAGTCATCTGCGGCAGAGCTGGCGCGGCTTAACCAGCAGACTCTGCCGTGAGCTGGCGGTCAGGGTTTGCCTGCACAGTCTGGACCGGGACAAAAGCCGGTATCGGCGGACTGCCAGCGGATTGCGTGAGCACTTCGTAGCCGGTTTCAGTCACCAAAATGGTGTGCTCCCATTGCGCGGACAACGAGTGGTCGCGCGTGACGATGCTCCAGCCGTCTTTTTCTGGGCCGTCCTTGATGTCACGCTTGCCGGCGTTGATCATCGGCTCGATGGTGAAGGTCATGCCGGTTCGGAGTTCTTCAAGCGTGCCGGGTCGGCCGTAGTGCAGCACCTGCGGCTCTTCATGGAATTTTTGTCCAACCCCATGGCCGCAGAATTCGCGCACCACGGAAAACCCCTGCTTTTCGCTGAAGGTCTGGATGGCAAAGCCGATGTCGCCCAGCCGCACACCGGGTTTCACACGCATGATGCCCTGCCACATGGCTTCATAGGTCACCGCACACAGGCGTTTGGCGGCAATGGAAACCTCGCCCACCATGAACATGCGGCTGGTGTCACCGTGCCAGCCGTCTTTGATCACGGTCACGTCGATGTTGACGATGTCGCCCTTTTTCAAGGCCTTGTCATTGGGGATGCCATGGCACACCTGGTGATTGACAGAAGTGCACAGGGATTTGGGGTAGGCCGTATAACCCGCCGGCTGGTAGCCCAGCGTGGCCGGAATCGTGCCCTGCACCTGGGTCATGTAGTCATGCGCCAGGCGGTCGATCTCATTCGTGGTGATGCCGGGTTTGACAAACGGGGTCAGGTAATCCAGAACTTCGGAGGCGAGGCGGCCCGCAACACGCATGCCTTCCATGCCTTTTGCGTCTTTGTAGGTAATGCTCATGCTGCAATTATCCCACTTGACCCCGCGAGGGGTTAAGGTCGTAACCATCGCTGATAAAATTCAGGGTTAACGAGCATCCCGACAGGCTCCTGGCGTCTGTCGACAACTACAAGGCCACCGCCACCGTGACCCTGCATCTGACGACTTTTGAGGGCGATTCCCACGGAATCAGCGCCCTCAGCGACTTCCGAGTCCAGCAACTTCTCCCGGCCCTGCAGTCCATCCACGACAAGATCACGGATATCAGTGCGCGTTTTGTGCATCTGGTAGCCACCGATGTTCCACCCGCCGAGGCGCTCAAGGCGCAATTGCAAGCGCTGCTGAGTTACGGTGAGCCCTGCGCGCCGGCCAAGGGCAAGTCGGACGAAAGCCTGTGTTTTGTTGTGTCGCCGCGTTTTGGTACGGTGTCGCCCTGGGCTTCCAAGGCCACGGATATTGCGCACAACTGTGGCTTGCCCGTCAAGCGCATCGAGCGCATCACGCAATACCAGCTCACGCTCAAGTCGGGCTTGATGGGAAAGAGCACGCTTACGGATGCGCAGTGGCAGCAGATAGCAACGCTCTTGCACGACCGCATGACCGAGAGCGTGATGCCTGAGCTGGCGCAGGCCGCGGGCCTGTTCACCGAGTTGCACGGCGCACCCATGCAAAGCATTGACGTGCTGCAGGGCGGCAAAGCAGCTCTGGAAGCGGCCAATGCGGAGTTTGGACTGGCGCTGGCAGCGGACGAGATTGAGTATCTCGTCAAGGCTTTCACCCAGCTTCAGCGGAACCCGACCGACGTCGAGTTGATGATGTTTGCGCAGGCCAACAGCGAGCATTGCCGCCACAAGATTTTCAACGCCCACTTCACCATTGACGGTATGCCGCAGGACAAAAGCCTGTTTGCAATGATCCGCAA
This sequence comes from Polaromonas sp., assembly GCA_046598365.1. Classification (GTDB taxonomy): domain Bacteria; phylum Pseudomonadota; class Gammaproteobacteria; order Burkholderiales; family Burkholderiaceae_C; genus Polaromonas. The sequence goes on from JBKJIV010000190.1 coordinate 12,008, forward strand.
CACGGAGAAACTGCATCCCCAGCACACGGTGGTGGCGTATTCGGACAACTCCTCCATCATGGAAGGCGGTCCGGTACAGCGGTTTTATGCAAAACCCGCATCCAGTGCCGCGGCGACGGGCGCAACCAACTATCAAACCTACAGCGCCACTGACGACGTGCTGATGCATGTTTTGATGAAGGTGGAAACGCACAACCATCCCACGGCCATTTCCCCTTTTGCTGGCGCATCCACTGGCGCAGGTGGGGAAATCCGCGACGAGGGCGCCACTGGCCGCGGCTCCCGGCCCAAAGCCGGTTTGACGGGTTTTACCGTTTCCCGACTGTTTGACGGCGCCTACGGCAAGCCGGGGCACATCGCCAGCCCGCTCCAAATCATGACCGAGGGGCCGCTCGGCGGCGCTGCCTTCAATAACGAATTTGGCCGGCCCAATCTGGCAGGCTATTTTCGCGAGTACGAGCAAACCGTGGGCGGCCAGCGCTGGGGCTATCACAAGCCCATCATGATCGCGGGAGGCATGGGCACCATCGATGCCGGCCTGACCAAAAAGATTCTTTTCCCCGCCGGAACCCTGCTCATCCAGTTAGGCGGCCCCGGCATGCGTATAGGCATGGGCGGCAGTGCGGCCAGCTCCATGGCTTCGGGCACCAATGCCGCCAGCCTGGACTTTGACTCGGTGCAACGCGGCAATCCTGAGATCGAGCGTCGCGCGCAAGAGGTGATCAATCAGTGCGCACAGTTGGGCACGGGCAACCCTATTCTGGCTATTCACGATGTGGGCGCGGGCGGCTTGTCCAATGCCTTCCCGGAGCTCGTCAACGATGCAGGGCGGGGCGCACGGTTTGATTTGCGGGCCGTGCCGCTGGAAGAAAGCGGCCTCTCGCCCAAGGAAATCTGGAGCAACGAAAGCCAGGAGCGTTATGTGCTGGCCATTGCACCAGAGTCGCTGGCGCAGTTTCAGGCTTTCTGCGAACGTGAGCGTTGCCCGTTTGCCGTGATTGGTGTGGCGACTGAGGAAAAGGACCTCGTGCTGTTTGACAGAGGCGAGGCCGCGCGCCGCGCCGGGCCGCCGCAAGCAAGCGCAGCCCCCTCGGGGGGCAGCGCATTACACGCAGTGAAAAGCGCGGGGGCTCCAGTAGACATGCCCATGAATGTGCTGCTCGGTAAACCGCCCAAAATGCACCGCGATGTAAAAACCGTGACGCAGTCGGTCAAACCCATCGACCTGACCGGCGCAGATTTACAAAAAAGCGCCATCGCCGTGCTGAGCCATCCGACAGTCGCATCCAAGCGTTTCCTGATCACCATCGGTGACCGCACTGTGGGCGGCCTCACAAACCGCGACCAGATGGTCGGCCCCTGGCAGGTGCCCGTGGCTGACTGCGCCGTGACGCTGGCCGACTACAAAGGCTTTGCCGGCGAAGCGATGAGCATGGGTGAACGCACGCCGCTGGCCACGGTCAACGCCGCAGCGTCTGGCCGCATGGCCGTCGCTGAGGCCATCACCAACCTGTTGGCGGCACCGATTGAATTGCCGCGCGTGAAGCTGTCTGCCAACTGGATGGCCGCCTGCGGCGAGCCGGGTCAGGACGCGGCGCTGTACGAGACTGTCAAGGCGGTTGGCATGGAGTTGTGCCCGGCACTGGGCGTGTCGATTCCGGTCGGCAAGGATTCGCTGTCCATGCGTACCGTTTGGCCGGAGGGCTCGGACACGAAAAAGGTGACCTCCCCGGTGTCGCTCATCGTCAGCGCCTTCGCGACGCTGGCTGATGTGCGCGGCACACTCACGCCGCAGTTGAATGCGCTTGAAGCCGACACCACACTCATCCTGATCGACCTTGGCAAAGGGCAGATGCGCATGGGCGGCTCTATCCTGGCGCAAAGCCTGGAGCTGGAAGAAGGCGATGTGCCGGATCTGGATGACCCCAAGGATCTGGTGAATCTGGTCAACGCCATCAATGACTTGCGTAAGCACGGCAAGCTGCTCGCCTACCATGACCGAAGTGATGGTGGGCTTTTTGCCACGGCCTGCGAGATGGCGTTTGCCGGCCATGTGGGCGTATCGCTCAACATCGACATGCTGCTGGTCGAGGGCGACGGCATTGCAGACAGCCGCATGGACACCGGTGACAGCAAAAACTGGGCAAGCCAGGTTGGGGCGCGTCGTGAAGAACTAACCCTGAAGGCTCTGTTCAACGAAGAACTGGGCGCGGTAATTCAGGTCGCAACTTCCGCGCGCAACGAAGTCATGCAAACCCTTCGTGAACATGGACTGGCCCGCTTCAGCCACTTCATCGGCAAAACCCGTCCGCAACATGCTTCGCTCGACGTGGGCAAAGGCGAGGTTCAGGTCTGGCGCGATACCAAGGCCGTGTTCAGCGCCAAGCTCCAGGACCTGCACCAGGTGTGGGACAGCACCAGCTGGAAGGTCTGCCAGCAGCGTGACAACCCTGCTTGCGCAGACGCCGAACATGCGGCGGCTGGCGACCCGCTGGATCCCGGCTTGCACGTTAATCTGACCTTTGATACCGCCGCAATGCCTGCCGCAGCGGCGCTGCATCTGTCGCGTCCCCGGATAGCGATTTTGCGCGAGCAGGGCGTCAATTCCCATGTAGAAATGGCCTACGTGTTCACGCAAGCAGGCTTTGAAGCATGCGACGTACACATGACAGACCTGCAAAGCGGCCGCGCCAAACTCACCGACTTCAAGGGCATCGTGGCCTGTGGCGGCTTCAGTTATGGCGACACCCTGGGTGCGGGCGTAGGCTGGGCTCGGTCCATCACCTTCAACCCTTTGCTGTCTGAGCAGTTCAAGTCATTCTTTGACCGCCAGGATACCTTTGGCCTCGGTGTGTGCAACGGCTGCCAGATGTTTGCCGAACTGGCCGACATCATTCCCGGAGCCGAAGCCTGGCCGCGCTTTACCACCAACCGCAGCGAGCGGTTCGAAGCGCGACTGTCCCAAGTGGAAGTGCTCGACTCTCCGAGCCTGTTTTTTGCTGGCATGGCTGGCAGCCGCCTGCCGATTGCAGTCGCTCATGGTGAGGGGTATGCCAACTTCGCCCGCCGCGGTGACCCTTCCAAAGTCGTGGCCGCCATGCGCTTCACGGACAACCACGGGCACGCGACAGAAAACTACCCGGCCAATCCCAACGGCAGTGGCGGTGGGCTGACAGCGGTCACGACGTCGGACGGCCGTTTCACCGCCATGATGCCGCATCCGGAGCGGGTGTTTCGCAACGTACAGATGAGCTGGACAGACCAGGACATCAATGCCCACAGTGCGTGGATGCAGCTATGGCATAACGCCCGCAAGTGGGTCGCCTGAGCGCCTGCCGGATCTTGAGCCCATAAAAAACCCCGGTCAATCCTGCGATTGACCGGGCTTTTTGCTGCAAGGCAGCAGTGGCTTATTCGACCTTGGCTTTTTCGCGCAGGCCTTGCTGGAAAGCTGCCAGTTTTTGTTGCTGCATCTGCTGCGAAATTTGCGGCTTGAGTTCTTCAAACGCTGGCAGTTGGGCGGTGCGGATATCGTCAACGCGGATCACGTGGTATCCGAATTGGGTTTTCACAGGGGCATCCGCCAATTGACCCTTGTTCAGTTTAGTCAAGGCTTCGGCAAACTCGGCCACGTAACTGCTCGGATTGGCCCAATCGAGGTTGCCGCCATTGGCGCCAGAGCCAGGGTCCTTGGACGATTTCTTGGCCAGGTCTTCAAACTTGCCGCCTTTTTTGAGGCTGGCGATGATGGCTTTGGCTTCATCTTCTTTTTCCACCAGAATGTGCCGGGCCTTGTATTCCTTGCCGCCATTGGTCGCGACAAACTTGTCGTACTCCGCTTTCAGGTCGGCATCTGTCACCGGGTTTTTCTTCTGGAAATCAACAAACAATTCACGGACCAAAATGGCCTGACGCGCCAGATCCATCTGGACCTTGAAGTCGTCGGTGTTGGCCAGGCCCCGCTTTTCGGCTTCCTGCATGAACACTTCGCGTGCAATCACTTCTTCACGGATCTGAGTCTGCATTTCCGGCGTGACAGGACGGCCTGAGCGCGCAAGTTGCTGTGCCAACGCATCCAGTCGGACTTTGGGCACGGGTTTGCCATTGACGATGGCTACGTTCTGGGCAAAAGCGCCAGCCGCGCCCAGTGCCATCAGACCGGCGAGGGCGCTGGTCAGTACAAGTTGTTTTTTCATGAATGTCCTTTGAGATACAAATGGGTGGTGTGAGGATAAGGCTAGCCCGGTGCGGGATAGCCAGAATCAGGGGGATTCGAGGATTTCGATGGCCAGCGCGTGCAGGCCATCATCGATGAAATTTTGCAATACATCATACACAAGCCGGTGGCGCGCCACGCGGCTCTTGCCTGCAAATTCAGGGCTCGCTATACGCACGCGAAAGTGGGTGCCAAAACCCTCGGCATTGGCGCCAGCGTGCCCCGCGTGGGACGCGCTTTCGTCAATGACTTCGAGGTGGCTGGGGCTCAGGCGGGCACGTAACTGCTCTTCAATGCGAGCCGCATGGATCGGGAGCGGACTGGTGGCGGGAAGCATGGATCAGGCCTTGATGTGTTTGTTCAAGAAAATTGCTTGCGCAAATATGAAAACCAGCATCAAGCCCATGCCACCAAACAGCTTGAAGTTCACCCAGGTACCCGTGGAAAAGTTGAAAGCCACCCAGAGATTGAGAAAGCCCATGACTGCGAAAAAAGCCACCCAGCTGTAGTTGACCTTGCGCCACACGGGATCGGGCAAGCTCATTTGCGAACCCATCAGCGACTGAATACCGTTTTTGCGGAAAACCAGTTGCCCAACCAGCAGCGCCCCGCCCATGATCCAGTAAAGCACGGTGGGCTTCCACTTGATGAAGCTCTCGCTGTGAAAGTAGATCGTGGCACCGCCCAGCAAGGTCACCAGTCCCAGACTGATCCACAGCATGGGTTCAACCTTTCGGCCACGCACTACGAGCCAGAGAATTTGCGCCAGTGTGGCCAGAATGACGACGACGGTAGCCAGCAGCACCGGCGCCTCGGCTGGCCCCACCACGCCACCAGACACCATAAAGCCCAGCCACTCTGTGGCGGTACTGGCGGCCCATTCGGTATTGCCCTCGGCGTACTTGAACATTCCGAAGAAAAGAATGATGGGCAGGAAGTCAAAAAGAATTTTCATGAAGTGATTATCGGGGGCAGGGTATTCATGCAGCAAAAGTCCGATGGACAACGTATTTTCAAGCAGGGGCCGCAGGACTGGCTTCACCAGACCGCAGGCGCAGCGGCCCCCTCGGGGGGCAGGAAGCTACGCGCAGCGAGCGACCGTGGGGGCTATTCCTTTTTCTTGAAGTCCAAAGAAGCCGAGTTCATGCAATAGCGCAGCCCGGTATCCGTCGGCCCGTCGGGGAAAACGTGCCCCAAATGGGCGCCGCAATTGCCACACACCGTTTCTGTTCGCTCCATGCCATGCGTGCGGTCCACATGTTCTTCAATGGCGCCTTCCTTGATCTCCTGCGAAAAGCTGGGCCAGCCGCAGCCCGCGTCGAACTTGGCCGAAGAATCAAACAACTCGGCATCGCAGCAGATGCAGCGATAGGTGCCTTCGGCTGTATTTTTATCGTATTTTCCGGTGTAAGGCCTTTCAGTGGCAGCCTGCCGGGTAACTTGAAAGGCGCCGGGCTCCGCTCCCTTTTCGGCCAGCAGGGCTTTCCATTCGGCATCGGTTTTCTGGATTTTTGCGGTCATTTTTTGCCTTTTTGTTTTAGTCACGAACTGCAACTGATTTCGATGGACGTTGCCCAGTCTGGAGGGAAACCGGCATGGGCATCGTGGCCAGGATGCTCTTCAAATGGGGTTTGCAACAAGGTCAACAAGGTGTTGACCTGAGAAAAGTCGTTTAGTTTCGCCGCCCGTATGGCTTGCTCGCCAAGATGATTGCGCAAAATAAATTTTGGATTGCTTTTGTGCATCAATTTGGCCGCCTGCCCCTGATCGACGGACTTAGTCCGCTCGGAATACTGCATTGCCCACGCGTCAAAGGCGGCGCGGTCCAGAAACAAGTCGCGCAGCGCTTCACACCCTTGCGTGGTGTTGAAATTGCCCAGCCGGCGCCAGAAAATCGTGTAGTCAACCTTTCCGGCCGCCAGCAGTTTGAAAGTGTCTTCAATCAAAGCTTTGTCGTCGGCCTGGATGTCTGGCAGGCCCAGTTTGGCACGCATGCGACTCTCCAGCGCATCGGGGAACACTGTCTTGTACGACTCCAGTGCAGCCAAGGCCTGCTCCTGTTCGTCCATTAATGGAAGCAAGGCCTGACCCAGGCAAAACAGGTTCCAGTAGGCGATGTTGGGCTGCTTGTTGTAGGCATAGCGTCCCTGCGTGTCAGAGTGGTTGCAAATATGGCCGGGGTCAAAGGCATCGAGAAACTGGAAGGGGCCGTAGTCAATCGTCAGGCCCAGGATGCTCATGTTGTCAGTGTTCATCACGCCGTGACAAAACCCGACTGCCTGCCACGCTGCAACCATATGGGCCGTGCGTTCACTCACCGCCTGCAGCAGCGCCGCATAGGGTTGAGGTGTCTCGCGGCAGTCCGGATAAAAATTGTCGATGACGAAGTCCGCCAGGGACTTGAGTTGCTCGTGCTGGTCGGTGTAGCTGAAATGCTCGAAGTGGCCAAAGCGAATGAAGCTGGCCGCGGTGCGTGTGACCACCGCCGCAGTCTCAATGTCTTCGCGCCTCACTTTGGCGTCAGACCCCGTCACACACAGGGCGCGCGTGGTGGGAATGCCGAGCCCATGCATGGCCTCCGAGCACAAATACTCGCGGATCGAGCTGCGCAATACCGCGCGGCCGTCGCCCATGCGCGAGTAGGGCGTGCTACCCGCGCCTTTGAGCTGAATTTCTAGTGGCCCATTCGGCGTTTTCACCTCACCCAGCAAAATCGCCCGACCGTCGCCCAGTTGTCCGGCCCACTGGCCAAACTGGTGGCCGCTGTAAACGCTGGCCAGGGGTTGCGAGCCTTCGATGATCCGGTTGCCGGTGAAAACCGCCAAGGCGTCCGGTGATTCGAACCAATCAGGGGTCAGACCCAGTTCACGGGCCAGCCCTGCATTGCGGCCAACCCAATACGGGGAGGGCAGCGGGCTGGGCTGGAGTTCGGTATAGAAATCGGGGCCCAAGCCGGCAAAGCTGTTGGACCATTTCAATTTCGGGGGCGAGACAGCCGGCCCGTTGGTAACTGCGTTCATATCCAGATTGTCGTACGCTGGCAGTCGCCTTGAACCCGTGGGGACAAGTCCTACACTTCAGCCCGGTCCGCATAGGCCGCCAGGGCATGTTCGTCCAGTATGGTTATGCGGCCAAACTCAAGCGATACCAAGCCTTGCTGCGCCATGGATTGGAGCGCCCGATTCACCGTCTGCCGCGACAGGCCCGCCAGATGCCCCAGCTCTTCCTGGGAGAGCACCAGCTTGCGTCGGCCTTGCCAGAACACCCTGCTGAGATACAGCGCCACTCTCTGCTCGGGTGCGCGCACCCGAGCAGCCTCGAGGATGGTCATGGCCTGCCCGAGGCGGCGGTTCATGTGCGCCACCAGAAAATGATTGAATGGCAGGCTGTCAGCCAACAGCTCACCAAACTGCGCGCAGGGCAGGCAGAGCAAAACGGTGTCCCGCAGGGCGATCACGTCATAACGGCGTTGCTCTGCTTTCAGCGTTGACCCTTCGCCAAACCACTCCCCGTCGGGCACCCCAATAAACGCAGACAGCCGACCCTGAGCCGAGGTGCTTTGCAGTTTGACGAGACCCGACAACACGGCGTACCAACCTTTGACTTGGACGCCGGCTTCGAGCAGCACGTCGCCCTTGACGCCCGCGATGGTGAAGGTGCGTTCAGCCACGCGGGTCTGAGTTTCCCCCGGAAGTTGCGCAAACCAGGGTTGCTTTTGAAGAAACTGCGTGGAGGGCCGCGAAATGTCGGTGAGCATGGCCACTATTTTCCGCCAACCGGACTGCGCAAGGGTAACTACCAACAAACTGTCTGCGGCGCGACATGTTTTGCGGAACCGTCGAAAGGCGGTCAAACTTTGCGCATGGGGACTTGGGAAGGAGGCTGCGGGCAATCCCTCAGAACCGTGAATTTTCACTGCGCGATACTGAGTCACCACACTACAGAAGGAAACACCGATGCTGGGTTTAATGCAAGGCCAACCGCTGCTGATCTCGTCGCTGATCGAGTTTGCAGATCGCCATCACGGCGATGCAGAAATCGTCTCTCGCCGCGTTGAAGGTGATATTCACCGCTATACCTACAAAGACGTGGCCAGCCGATCACGCCAGGTGGCTGGTGCGCTGGATGCGCTCAAGTTGCAGTTCAGCGATCGCGTCGCCACACTGGCCTGGAACGGCTACCGGCATCTGGAGCTGTATTTCGGTGTCAGTGGTTCGGGCCGCGTATTACACACGCTCAATCCGCGCCTGCATCCCGACCTGATCTCATGGATTGCCAACCACGCTGAAGACCAGGTGCTGTTTTTTGACCTGTCTTTTCTGCCGCTGGTGCAGGCTTTTCACGCCAAGTGCACCACCATCAAGCATTACATCGCGTTGTGTGACGCCGACAAGCTGCCAGAAGGCAGCGGTATTCCCAACCTGAGCAGTTACGAGGCCTGGATAGCGCCGCACCCATCGCAATACGCGTGGCCCAGTTTTGATGAAAACTCGGCTTCGAGCATGTGCTACACCAGCGGCACCACGGGCAACCCCAAGGCTGCGCTGTACAGCCATCGCTCGACCATCCTGCATGCCTACGCCGCCGCGCTGCCTGATGTGATGTGTCTGAGCGCACGGGATTCCATTCTCCCTGTGGTGCCCATGTTCCACGTCAACGCCTGGGGCATTCCCTACTCTGCGGCGCTGACCGGCGCCAAGCTGGTGTTTCCGGGCCCCGGCATGGACGGCAAATCCGTCTATGACCTGATTGAAAACGAGAAAGTGACATATGCCGCCGGTGTGCCCACTGTCTGGCAGATGATGCTGAGCCACATGAAGCCCGACGGCTTGAAGTTCTCGACACTCAAGCGCACCGTTATTGGTGGTTCCGCCTGCCCGCCAGCCATGATTCACGCCTTCCAGGAAGACTATGGCGTTGAGGTGCTGCATGCCTGGGGTATGACGGAGATGTCGCCACTGGGAACGCTGTGCACGCTGAAAAACAAACACCTGAGCCTGTCGAAAGACGATCAGATGAAGATCCGCCTAAAGCAGGGCCGGGCTATCTACGGCATGGATATGAAAATTGTCGGTGAAGACGGCAAAGAAATCGTCTGGGACGGCAAAGCCTACGGTGACCTGTTGGTCAAAGGCCCCTGGATTGTTGCCGAATACTTCAAGGGCGAGGGCGGTGATCCGCTGGTGGATGGCTGGTTTCCAACGGGCGACGTGGCCACCATTGATGCTGATGGCTACATGCAGATCACGGACCGCAGCAAGGACGTGATCAAGTCTGGCGGCGAGTGGATCAGCTCCATCGACATCGAGAATATTGCCGTCGCCCACCCGGCGGTCGCCATGGCCGCGTGTATTGGGGTCAAACATCCCAAATGGGACGAGCGGCCCATCATCGCGGTGGTTAAAAAACCTGGCAGCGAGGTCACGCGCGAAGAATTGATTCAGTTTTATGAAGGGAAAACTGCCAAATGGCAAATCCCCGACGACGTGGTTTTTGTCGATGCCATTCCGCTGGGTGCGACCGGCAAGATGCTCAAGACTCGACTGCGCGAAATGCTGAAAGATTACAAGCTTCCGACATGACTTCAGCAGTTGTCACATGGGCGATAGATGGGTCGTGTTTTACGGGCATTCCCTGATCGCTGCACTGCACAAAACTTGTACGCTCACTTCACTTACGATTACCAAGGAGACTTCGATGACATTTCCCATGAAACATCTCGCGCTTGCCGCCATATTTGCCTGCGCTGGTGGTGCGTTTGCACAGACGGCTGCACCCGCCAAAGCTGCGGCCCCTGCGGCCAAGGCCGCCCCCGCCGCTGCCGCCGCCATGAAGAGCGAAACGGTGAGAATCGCCTTCATTGACCCGCTGTCAGGCCCTTTTGCCAACGTGGGGCAGAACCAGCTCAAGAGCTGGCAGTTTGTGACGGAACGTTTGAGCGGTGCCAAAAACGCAGCCGGTGTGAAGTTCGAAGTTGTCGGTTTTGACAACAAAGGTTCCCCACAGGAAAGCCTTAACTCGCTCAAGGCAGCCATCGACCAGGGCTTTCGTTACGTCACCCAGGGTAACGGCTCCGGCGCGGCGTTGGCAATTTCTGATGCGATCGCCAAACACAATGACCGCAATCCTGGCAAGGAAGTTATTTTCCTGAACTACGCTGCTGTAGACCCTGCGCTGACCAACGAAAAGTGTGACTACTGGCATTTCCGCCTGGATGCCGACACCACCATGAAGATGGAGGCCTTGACCTCCTTCATGAAAGACCAGCCCAAAGTCAGCAAGGTTTACCTGCTGAACCAGAACTACTCGCACGGACAGCAGGTCGCCAAATACTTCAAGGAAGGCATTGCACGCAAACGCCCAGACGTGAAAATCGTCGGCGAAGACCTGCACCCCATCGGCCAGGTCAAGGATTTCGCACCCTATATTGCCAAAATCAAGCAATCGGGCGCTGACACCATCGTCACCGGCAACTGGGGCGCTGACCTGACGCTCTTCGTCAAGGCGTTGAACGACGCAGGCCTGAAACTGCCGATGTACACCTACTACGCCCAGGTGACCGGCACGCCGACAGCCCTGGCCGCCGGCGGTGAGAGCGAGGTCTACGTGATTGCCTATGGCCACGCCAACCACGTCGGAGAACTGGGTGCGATGGGCGCTGATTTCAAGAAGAAATTCAACGACGACTACTACACCTACGCAACGCTCAACGGTACGATGTTGCTGGGTGAAGCCATTGCCAAGGCCAAGTCCACCAATCCTGTGGCCGTAGCCAAGGCGATGGAAGGCCTGACTGTGAAGAGTTTTGCCGGTGACGTGACCATGCGCAACACTGACCACCAACTGCAGCAGTCCATGTTTGTAACCAAGTGGCAAAAAGTGGACAAGAAAAATGCCTACAGCGTGGAAAACACGGGCTACACCTTTGTACCGATCAAGCAGATGGAGCCCTACGTGGCAAGCACCCCCACCAGCTGCCAGATGAAGCGGCCTTCGGCCAGCTGAAGCGGGTACCCTCGCCAGGCCGGGGTGGCATTCGCTATCCCGGCATTTTTTTGAGCGTGCCCATCCGTTTTTGATTCATACCAACCAGGTACCGCATGGAGTTTTTCACCATTTCCTTGCTGAACGGGCTCAGCTATGGGCTGCTGCTGTTCATGCTGAGCTCCGGCCTGACCCTGATCTTCAGCATGATGGGTGTGCTGAATTTCGCACACGCCAGTTTTTATATGCTGGGCGCCTATTTCGCATACAGCACCACCCAGCTCCTTGGCTTCTGGCCGGCGTTGATGGTGGCGCCGCTGCTGGTGGGCGTCCTCGGTGCAGGTTTCGAAAAATACTGTCTGCGCCGCGTTCACAAGTTCGGCCACGTGCCTGAGCTACTGATCACCTTTGGCCTGAGCTACATCCTTGTCGAACTGGTGCAACTGGTATGGGGCCGCAGTTCGGTCGACTACCGCGTGCCGCCAGCGCTGGACGGCCCGTTGTTCACCTTGTTTGGTACGCAGTTTCCGATGTACCGCGGCTTCATGATGCTGGTGGCGGTGTTCATGCTGATCGCGATCTGGCTGCTGCTCACCCGAACCCGTATCGGGCTGGTGATTCAGGCTGCACTGACCCACCCGGAAACTGCGGAAGCGCTGGGCCACAATGTTCCGCGTGTTTTCATGCTGGTGTTTGGCGGCGGCGCCGCGCTGGCAGGTTTGGCCGGGGTTATTGGCGGCAATGCTTTTGTGACCGAGCCGGGAATGGCTGCGACAGTGGGTTCGGTTATTTTCGTGGTGGTGGTGGTGGGGGGCATGGGCTCGCTGTCTGGCGCCTTCGCCGCATCACTGCTCATTGGCGTGATCCAGACCTTTGCAGTGGGCATTGATTCGTCGCTGCTCAGTGCCGCAGCGTCAGCCGGCATGGACATCACGCCGCAGACCTTTGGCTATGCCTTGTGGAAACTCAAGATCAGCCAGATCGCTCCCATCATGCCGTACCTGTTTTTGGTCCTCATTCTGATTTTCCGGCCCAAGGGTCTCATGGGCACGCGCGAAGGTTGATATGAGCAACGCAACACACTATCAATTCAAACCTCTCAACATTGGCCGCTGGGTGGTTTGGGGCCTTTTTGCCCTGCTGCTGATTGTTTCACCCATGGTGTTCACCAGCAGCCTGAGCCACACCATGCTCTCGCAAATGGGCATAGCCATCATCGTCTGCCTGAGCTACAACATGTTGCTGGGGCAGGGCGGCATGCTCAGCTTTGGCCACGCGGTGTATTCGGGACTCGGCTCCTTCCTTGCTATTCATGGGCTCAACCTTGTCGTGAAGGGGCAGTGGCCCATTCCGGTCAGCATGGTTCCCATCATCGGTGGCGTGGCGGCAGCGTTGTTTGCGGTCTTGTTCGGTTATGTAACCACCAAGAAAGCCGCCACGCCATTCGCAATGATCACCTTGGGTATTGGCGAGCTGGTTGCCGCCATGTCCTTGATGTTCCCCGAGTTTTTTGGCGGAGAAGGTGGCGTCAGCAGCAACCGCGTGGCAGGCAGCTCTCCATTTGGCATCACCTTTGGGCCCCAGGTGCAGCTCTACTACCTGATAGCGGTCTACACCTTTATCTGCACGGGGCTGATGTTCGCTTTCACCCGCACACCTCTCGGGCGCATGCTTAACGCGGTGCGGGACAACCCGGAGCGGGTGGAATTTGTCGGATACGACACGCAAAAGGTCCGCTACATCGCCTTCATCATCTCAGGATTTTTCGCTGGCATTTCTGGTGGATTGGCAGCCCTCAATTTCGAGATCGTGACCTCTGAAGTGGTAGGCGCGGCGCGCTCGGGTGCTTACCTGCTGTTTGTTTTTCTGGGCGGCGCGACTTTCTTCTTCGGCCCCATCATCGGCGCCATTTTGATGGTGCTGGCTTTTGTGCTGCTGTCTGAATTTACCCAGGCATGGCTCCTGTATCTTGGGCTGATATTCTTGTTCATGGTGATGTTTGCCCCCGGCGGCATTGCCAGTTTGATCATGATGAACCTGCGGGTAGCCGCCTTTGGCAAGCTCCGCCAGCTCTGGGTCAGTTATCTGGCATTGGGAATCACTGGGATGATCGTGGTCCTCGGCGCTGCAGCCATGATCGAAATGACTTACCACCTGCAACTTAACGCGGCGCTAGGCGACGAGATGCGATTCATGGGCGCGACCCTCAATGCCAAGGGCTTGAACAGCTGGTTCGGTGCGGCCTTTGTGATGCTGACCGGTCTGGGTCTGTTTGAAGCGACCCGCAGGCAGTTTGTGCGCGAGTGGGGCGAGATTCAGGAATACATCGAAAAAGAAATGAAGCGAAGGGAGAGTCTATGAGCCCCCACGCTTGTCACTTCGTGTACCGCGCTTCCCCCCGAGGGGGCGCAGTTCTCCTAGGGGCGGCCCGTCGGAGAACCCTATGAACCCCCACGCACTTGAACTGAAAGATCTGCGCAAAAGTTTTGGCAAAACCGAAATCATCCGCGGCGTGAACCTCGCCGTCAGCGCTGGCGAGCGCGTGGGAATCATTGGCCCCAACGGTGCCGGCAAGTCGACATTGTTTAACCTGATCAGCGGACGGTTTGAGCCCAGCAGCGGAGAAATTTTGCTCAACGGTCAGCGTATCGAGGGCAAGAAGCCGTTCGAGATCAACCGGCTCGGTTTGTCGCGGAGCTTTCAGATCACCAATATTTTTCCGAAGCTCAGTGTCTTTGAAAACCTGCGCTGCGGCGTGCTCTGGAGTCTTGGCTACAAATACACTTTCTTCAAATTTTTGGCCGGACTGGACGACGCGAACGAACGGGCCGAGCAATTGATGGACATGATCAAGCTCGATAAAAAGCGCGACGTACTGGCCATCAACCTGACTTACGCCGAACAGCGCGCACTGGAGATTGGCATCACCATCGCCGGCGGTGCCAATGTCATTTTGCTTGACGAGCCCACCGCGGGCATGAGTCGCAGTGAAACCCGGCGTTTCATCAGCTTGATCAAGGAAGTCACAGTGGGCAAAACCTTACTCACCGTGGAGCACGACATGGGTGTGGTGTTTGGCCTGGCCGACAAGATTGCGGTCGTTGTCTATGGCGAAGTACTGGCTTTCGATACCCCGGATGCCGTGCGCGCCAACCAGCGCGTGCAGGAGGCTTACCTGGGCTCTTCCGTGGCCGACGCTCAGGCAGGAGGTCACTGATATGACTGCTATTCTCCAAATCGAAAACCTCCATGCTTACTATGGCAAAAGCCATGTGTTGCACGGCGTGAATTTCGAGGTCCAGCCTGGTGAAATCGTGGCGCTTCTCGGTCGCAATGGTTCGGGCCGGTCGACCACGGCCAAAGCCATCATGGGCATGGTTGATTGCCAGGGGTCCGTGCTCTGGAAGGGCCAGCAGACACTAGGCAAGAAGCCCTATGAAATTGCGCACCTTGGCATCGGCTATGTGCCCGAAAACCGCGACATATTCCCCAAGCTCACGGTGCACCAGAACCTGCTGCTAGGACAAAAGGGCAAGGGCAAGGGTAAAGGCAGCCGCTGGCAATTTGACGACATGTACCAGATGTTTCCACGCCTGAAGGAGCGCGAGCACACCGAAGCCGGCGTGCTGTCTGGTGGCGAGCAGCAGATGCTGACCTTGTGCCGTACGCTGATGGGCGACCCGGATTTGATCATCATCGACGAGCCGACCGAAGGTCTGGCACCGAAAATTGTCGAGCTGGTGGGGCAGTACCTGCAAACGCTGAAAGCCAAAGGCATTTCGGTTTTGCTGATCGAGCAGAAATTGACCATCGCCATGGCCATTTCCGACCGCGCCTTTGTCATGGGCCATGGCAGCATTGTTTTTCAGGGCACGCCAGACAGTCTGCGTGCCGACGCCTACACTCGCAAGGAGTGGCTGGAGGTCTGATTAGGGCCTGTTCACCCTCTTGTCGCGGTAGGGACAATCCGATGCACCGCGAGGCAACACATGGGCTCTACAATAGCCAAATAGAACGGTCGTACTATTTTTGATCAGTCGCGCTTGAATCGGCCCGCCTAGCTCTGGCAAACAAGCCTTGGAACAACCCACAAAGGAAAGCAAATGACAGCCATATACGAAGTCCACAGCAGCGTCGCGGTGATCACGCTGGACAACCCTCCGGTCAATGGCCTGGGACACGCCACCCGCCTGGGCATCGCCGACGCTTTGCAAAAAGCCAATGCGGATACGGCTGTCAAATCGATTGTGATCACCGGTGCGGGGAAGGCTTTCTCTGGTGGTGCGGACATCAAGGAGTTCGGCTCCAGCAAGGCCTTGGCCGAGCCAAACCTGCTTAGCGTGATTACCGCGCTGGAAAATTCTTCCAAGCCCGTGGTTGCAGCCGTTCATTCCGTCTGCATGGGTGGCGGCCTGGAGCTGGCACTGGGTTGTCACTACCGCATCGCCGCACCGGGATGCAGTGTTGCGTTGCCCGAAGTCAAGCTCGGCTTGATTCCCGGCGCAGGGGGTACGCAGCGTCTCCCGCGCGCGGTGGGCGTAGAACCCGCGCTGAACATGATTGTCAGCGGCGAGGCGGTCAAAAGTGAGTTGCTGGCGCAGATTCCTGGTCAAAAACTGTTTGACAAAATGGCTTCCTCCGCTGAATCACTGGCTGAAGAAGCGCTGGCCTTTGCGCAATCCATCGCCGATACCCGGCCCTTGCCTCTGGTACGCAACCTGCCGTGCCGGCACCCGAACGGCGACGCCTATTTCCAGTTTGCGCGCAACATGGTCAAGGGCATGTCCAAAAACTTTCCAGCACCGGCCCGGTGTGTGGACGCCGTGGAAGCTGCAACCAAGAAAAAGTTTGACGAAGGTATGGCTTTTGAGCGCGAAATTTTCACCGCGCTCATGTTCACAACAGAGAGCAAAGCCCTGCGGCACATTTTTGCGGCCGAGCGCGCCGCTTCCAAAATTCCGGATGTGCCGGCAGACACGCCACAGCGTGACATCCAATCGATAGCCGTGATTGGTGCCGGAACCATGGGTGGCGGTATTGCCATGAACTTTCTCAACGCCGGCATTGCCGTCAAGATGCTGGAGATGAAGCAGGACGCGCTGGACCGCGGCGTGGCGACCATCCGCAAGAACTACGAAGCCCAGGTCAAAAAGGGCAAACTCAAGCAGGACAAGTACGAGCAGCGCATGAGCCTGCTCAGCACCACGCTGAGCTACGACGATCTGAAAGACGCCGACATGGTTATTGAGGCTGTCTTCGAGGAAATGGGCGTCAAGGAAAAGGTGTTCAAGGAGCTCGACCGGGTGATGAAGCCGGGCGCGATTCTGGCGTCCAACACCTCGACCCTGGACATGAACAAGATTGCCGCTTTCACCAAACGTCCACAGGACGTTATTGGCACCCACTTTTTCAGCCCGGCCAACATCATGAAGCTGCTGGAAGTGGTGCGCGGCAAGAAAACCGCCAAGGACGTGCTGGCTACCGTGATGGCTCTGGGCAAAAAGATCCGCAAGACATCTGTGGTGTCTGGTGTGTGTGACGGATTTATCGGCAACCGCATGATCGAGCAATACGGCCGTCAGGGTGGCTTTTTGCTCGACGAAGGCTGCACACCTGCGCAGGTTGACAAGGCCATGGAGAAGTTCGGAATGGCCATGGGCCCGTTCCGCATGGGTGACCTGGCCGGCAACGACATTGGCTGGGCCATTCGCAAGCGCCGCTACCAGGAAAAGCCGGACATGAAATACAGCAAAACCGCTGACTTGCTGTGTGAGAAGGGCCGCTTTGGTCAGAAAACGGGCGCAGGCTGGTACGACTATGTGCCCGGTAAACGCGACGCGGTTCCCAATGCAGAAGTCGTGCAAATGATTGAAGCGCACCGTGCCTCGCTTGGCATCACGCCGCGCAAGATTTCCGACGAAGAAATTGTCCAGCGCCTGGTTTACTCGCTGGTCAACGAAGCCGCCCACATCCTGGAAGAAGGCATTGCTTCCAAGGCCAGCGACATCGATATGGTTTACCTCATGGGTTATGGCTTCCCTATCCACCGCGGCGGCCCCATGAACTACGCCGATCAGGTCGGCCTGTTCAATGTGGTGCAAGCCATGAACCGTTTTGCGCAAAACCCGCTGGACGATGCAAAGTTCTGGAAGCCAGCACCATTGTTGGCAAAGCTGGCTGCCGAAGGCAAGACTTTCAACTAACGTCCCCTCAATTCCGGAGAACTCCATGACTTCAGCTGTAATCGTTTCCACCGCACGCACCCCTCTGGCCAAAAGCTGGAAGGGCTCTTTCAACATGACTCACGGTGCCACCCTGGGTGGCCACGCGGTTGAACACGCCATCAAGCGCGCAGGCATTGAAGCCGGCGAGGTTGACGACGTCATCATGGGCTGCGCCAACCCCGAGGGCGCAACCGGCGCCAACATCGCCCGGCAAATCGCGTTGCGCGCCGGCTGTCCGGTCACCGTGTCGGGCATGACGATCAACCGTTTTTGCTCCTCTGGGCTGCAAACCATTGCCACGGCGGCTCAACGCGTGATTGCCGGCGAAGCCGACATCTATGTGGCCGGCGGCGTGGAAAGTATCTCGTGCGTGCAGCAGGAAATGAACACCCACATGCTGGCCGATTCGTGGCTTGCGAAGAACAAACCTGAAATCTACTGGAACATGTTGCAGACTGCGGAGCAGGTCGCCAAGCGCTACAGCATCTCGCGCGAGCGCATGGACGAATACGGCGCAGCCAGCCAGCAAAAGGCCACCGCCGCACTCGCCGCTGGCCTGTTTGATGCCGAGATTGCGCCAATCACCGTGACCATGGGTGTGGCCGACGCCGTGATGGGCCTGATCACCAAACAGACGACGGTCAGCAAAGACGAAGGTATTCGGGAAGGCACGACCAAGGAAGGCATCAGCGGCATCAAACCAGCCATCCCGGGTGGGGTGATCGCAGCTGGCAACGCCAGCCAGTTTTCCGACGGCGGCGGCGCTGTGGTGGTCATGAACGAAACCGTGGCCGAAAGGAAAGGACTCAAGCCTCTGGGCCGCTTCCTCGGTTTTGCGGTGGCAGGCTGCGAGCCTGACGAGATGGGCATTGGCCCCGTCTTTGCAATCCCCAAGGTGCTGGCCAAGCTGGGCCTGAAGGTCGGGGACATCGACCTGTGGGAACTCAACGAAGCCTTTGCCGTGCAGGTGCTGTATTGCGCCGACAAGTTGGGCATCCCGATGGACAAGCTCAACGTCAATGGTGGCGCCATTGCCGTGGGTCATCCCTACGGCGTCACGGGCCAGCGGCTGACCGGCCACGCCCTGATTGAAGGCAAGCGCCGCGGCGCCAAACGTGTCTGCGTGACCATGTGTATTGGTGGCGGCATGGGCGCAGCGGGAATTTTCGAAGTTTTGTAAAGCGCCTGTCCGTTCTGCCGGCGTCTCCGGCTGTCATGTCGGACCCCGGATCAAGTCCGGGGCAGGCCCGATACGGCATCCATGGTGGTGTGACGCACAGCATCGGTTAACGTGACATGGATCCCGGATCGAGTCCGGGATGACTATTTCCTGGAGCTCACCCCATGTCTTTGCGTCCCACCCTCGATTTTCTCCTCTACAACTGGCTTGACGCCGAGGCTCTGAACCAGCGCGAGCGGTTCGCCGACCATTCGCGCGAGACCTTTGATGCGGTGTTTGACACGTGCGAGCGCATTGCAAGAGAAAAGTACGCGCCGTTCAACCGCACGGTTGATCTACAGGAGCCGCATTTCGACGGCGAAAAGGTGATCCTGCCGCAGGCTACCCACGATGCGCACAAAGCTTATGCAGCGTCGGGCATGCTCAGTGCTGCGCAGGACTATGCCATTGGCGGCATGCAACTGCCTTACACGGTTGAGGCGGCAGCCAATGCCTTCTTCGCGATGGCTTCTGTCAGCATCGGCTCCGGCATGCTGACCACGGGCAATGCCAACTTGCTGATGGTCCACGGAACCGGGAAACAGAAAGAGGTGTTCGCCAAAAACGAATTTTCGGGCCGTTTTTCCGGAACTATGTGTTTGAGCGAACCACAAGCGGGCTCGTCACTGAGTGATGTCACCACACGCGCTGTGCCGGATGGCGATGACTTTGAGGCTGAGCCTTTGGGCCCGCGCTACCGCCTCAAAGGCAACAAGATGTGGATCTCCAGCGGCGAGCATGAGCTGACCGAAAACATCATTCACCTGGTGCTGGCCAAAATCCCCGGCCCCGACGGCAAGCTGATTCCCGGAACTCGCGGCATCTCCCTGTTTATCGTTCCCAAGAAAATGGTGGGCACCGATGGGCAACTCACAGGCGTGCGCAACGACGTCGCCTTGGCCGGCCTGAACCACAAGCTGGGCTGGCGCGGCACCACCAACACTTTGCTTAATTTCGGCGAAGGAAAGTACGCGGTGGACGGGCAGGCCGGTGCGGTAGGTTACCTGGTGGGCAAGCCGCACGAAGGCCTGCGCTGCATGTTCCACATGATGAACGAAGCGCGTATTGGTGTCGGCACAGCGGCCACCATGCTGGGCATGGCCGGCTATTACGCCAGCCTGGACTACGCCAAAAACCGGCCGCAGGGCAGGCCGATGGGACCCGGCGGCAAAGACGCTGCTCAACCGCAAATCCGCATCATTGAGCACGCCGACGTCAAGCGCATGCTGCTCGCCCAGAAGGCTTACTGCGAAGGCGCGCTGGCGCTGGAGCTTTATTGCGCCCGCCTCGTGGATGAGCAACATACCGCCGAGGCTGGAGCCGCCGACGATCCGCGCCTGCTGCTGGAGGTGCTGACGCCGATTGCCAAGAGTTGGCCCAGCGAGTGGTGTCTGGAGGCCAACTCCTTGGCGATCCAGATCCACGGCGGCTACGGCTACACGCGGGACTTCCCTGTCGAGCAGTACTGGCGCGACAACCGCCTGAACATGATTCACGAAGGAACGCACGGCATTCAGGCCACCGATCTGCTCGGGCGCAAGGTGCTGATGGAGGGCGGCAAGGGCTTGGCATTGCTGGCTGCAAGAATCAACGACACCATAGAGCGTGCGATTCAGGTGCCTGAGTTCGCCACTTACGCCAACGCGCTGGGCCAGGCCCTGCAGCAGGTGGGCGCTACGACCAAGGCCGCCTGGGCCACTGGCAACCCTCAGGACGCGCTGGCCAATGCCGTGCCCTATATGCAGGGCTTTGGCCACACCGTGCTGGCCTGGATCTGGCTGGATGTGGCCCTTGCGGCGCTGAAGGCGGACGCCACAAAATCCATGGCATCTACAGCAGGCAAGCTGGGCTCGCTACGCTACTTTTATAACTACGAATTGCCCAAAATCGACGCCTGGCTCAAGGTGGTGGCCAATCGCGACCTGACTTGTGCCGATTTGCCAGAAGAGGCTTTCTGATGGCATTTTTCAAGGATGCAGACAACACCACTTCGGATAAATCGATTGTCCGGCTGCAACAACTGATCTGGGTCCTGATTTACGGTGGACTTCTCACGCTGGTGCTGGGCCTGTCCGTGCAGCGCACCGATGATGTGATCGGCTGGTTCATGGTGGTGGGTGGCGGCATCGTTGCCGCGATCGGTTTTTTTCTGATTTATGTTCGTTCACGACTGACGCCCCGAGATTGAGGCGTCCACCTCGCGACAGCGCTCGACGGCGTCGTGGGCGAAACTGCTTTCATCTTCTCAAAGCTACAAGGATTCAAACCATGACACGCACGATTCAACAACTTTTTGACCTCAGCGGAAAAACCGCGCTGGTCACGGGCGGCTCACGCGGCTTGGGCCTGCAGCTTGCGCAGGCGCTAGGCGAGGCCGGCGCAAAAATCATGCTGAGCTCGCGCAAGGCCGAAGACCTGGAAGAGTCCGCCGGAACGCTGAAGGCCGCAGGCATCGCAGTCGACTGGATTGCCGCTGACTGCGCCAAAGAAGCCGACATTCGCGCCCTGGCCGATGAGACCATCAAGCGCATGGGCCATGTCGACATTCTGGTCAACAACGCCGGTGCGGCCTGGGGCTCACCGGCTGAAGACCACCCCGTTGAAGCATGGGACAAGGTGATGAACCTCAACATCCGCGGCTATTTCATCCTGAGCCAGCACATTGCCAAGCACAGCATGATTGCGCGCAAAACCGGCCGCATCATCAACGTCGCTTCCATCGCAGGCTTGGGCGGCAACCCGCGCGAAATGACTACGGTGGCCTACAACACCTCCAAGGGTGCGGTCATCAATTTCACCCGTGCGCTGGGCTGCGAATGGGGCAAGTACAACATCACCGTCAACGCCATTTGCCCGGGCTTTTTCCCCAGCAAAATGACCATAGGCACCCTCAAGGCGCTGGGAGAAGAAGCGCTGGCCGCGCATGCGCCGCTGGGCCGTCTGGGTGATGACGAGGACTTGAAAGGTCTTTGCGTGCTGTACGCATCGGATGCCGGTAAACACATCACCGCGCAGTGGTTGGCGGTGGACGGCGGCGTGTCATCGGTCACTGGCGGTTAGATATGAAGCCCCCACGTTCGCTCGCTGCGCGTAGCTCTCTGCCCCCCGAGGGGGCGCTGCGCCTGCGGACTGGCAGAGCCAGATCCGCGGCCCCGGCTGGCCTGAATTCAGAAACTCGCGCATGCTACTCTTCCCGATCGTCCTGAGCCTGCGGAGGATGGGGCGCCTTCGGAAACCTGCATGGAGACTCTCTCATGAAATTCGGTATCGAAATTCCTTTCGTCAACCATCTGGGCTTTGAGCTGCAGATGTTCGAAGCGGGTCAATCGGAAATTCATTACGAAGCCAAGCCCGAGCATCTCAATTCGTTTTCAGTGACCCACGGCGGCGCGCTGATGACCTTGCTGGACGTCGCCATGGCCGTAGCGGCGCGCAGCGTCGAAAAAGAAATGGGCGCCATCACGATCGAGATGAAAACGAGCTTCATGCAGCCGGCCCGAGGCAAGCTGATTGCCAAGGGCAGGATGATGCACCGCACGGCCACCATGGCTTTTACCGAAGCCTCGGTTTTCGACGAGAGCGGAAAACCTTGTGCCCATGCGACCGGCACCTTCAAGTTTGTCAAACGCTTGCCCGTGGGTCCAAAAAACGTGCATCCGCTCAACACGGGTATTTCGACGGACTAGGGCTGCTTCCCCGGCTTTCACCCCCCTTGTTTATCAACTAAATCTTCTCCCTTATTTGAATACGGTCACAGCTTGCTGCTTACAGCACAGCCATTCAAGGAATCCACATGCCAAACAATCAACAAATCCTGCTGGACAACCGCCCCAACGGAGACGCTGTCGCCAGCAATTTCAAACTCGTGAGCAGCGATACCCCCGCGTTGCAAGATGGCCAGGTTCTGGTGCGTCACCACTACCTCAGTCTGGACCCTTACATGCGCGGCCGCATGAACGACGCCAAGAGCTACGCCGTACCGCAGCCGCTGGGGCAGGTGATGGGTGGCGGGACAGCGGGTGAGGTTGTCGAGTCAAAACACCCGAAATTCTCTGCGGGCGACAAAGTCGTTGGCATGGGTGGTTGGCAGCAATACAGCGTGGTTGATGCGGGCCAGCCGGGCGCTTTGCGCAAGGTCGACACCGCTCATATTGCGTTGAGCGCCTACCTCGGATCGGTCGGCATGCCAGGCGTTACCGCCTGGTACGGCTTGAGCAAAATATGTGAGCCCAAAGCCGGCGAAACTGTCGTGGTCAGCGCGGCCAGCGGCGCAGTGGGGAGCGTGGTTGGGCAGTTGGCCAAGGCGCGCGGTTGTCGCGCCGTTGGGCTGGCTGGTGGTCCAGACAAATGCAAGTACGTGGTGGATGAACTCGGGTTTGACGCCTGCATCGACTACAAAGCGCACCCGGATGCCAAGTCGCTGTACCAGGCGCTAAAAGAGGCTACGCCTGAAGGTGTGGACGCTTATTTTGAAAACGTGGGCGGTGTCATTTTCGACGCCGTGCTCAGCCGCATGAATGCCTTTGGCCGCATCGCCGTCTGCGGCATGATCGCCGGCTACGACGGCCAGCCGCTGCCGTTGTCGCAGCCGCAATTGATCCTGACCAACCGCCTGAAAGTGCAGGGCTTTATCGTCAGTGAGCACATGGAGCATTGGCCCGCGGCGCTGACCGAGTTGGGTACCCTGGTGGCCACCGGCAAGCTCAAGTTCCGCGAGTCCGTGACGCAGGGAATCGAAAACGCACCTGAGGCCTTTCTGGGCTTGCTCAAAGGCAAAAACTTTGGCAAACAGCTGGTCAAGCTCATCTGAAGCCACACGCCCACAACTGAAAGCACACCATGACAGAACTGATTCTTCACCACTACCCGTCGTCTCCGTTTTCGGAAAAAATCCGCCTCATCCTGGGCTACAAAAAGCTGACCTGGAAGTCGGTGGTCATCCCCAACCTCATGCCCAAGCCCGACGTGGTGGCGCTGACCGGCGGCTACCGCAAGACGCCCTTCATGCAAATAGGAGCTGACATTTATTGCGACACCGCACTGATCTGCGATGTGCTGGAGCACCTGCAGCCCAGCCCGTCGCTCTACCCCGAACCAGGCAAGGGCCTGGCCCGCACCGTGGCACAGTGGGCTGATAACACGCTGTTTTGGGCGGCCATGGCGCACAACCTGGGACCCAAAGGTGCGGCCCATATGTTTGGCGGCGCTCCGCCTGAAGTGGCCCGGGCTTTCAGCGAGGACCGCAAGGCCATGAGTCTGAACATGACACGCCTGCGCCCGGCAGATGCTGCCGCAGCGTACAAATCCTACCTGCGCCGACTGTCTGACATGCTGGACGACCAGCCCTTTTTGTTGGGTCAAGTGCCTTGTGTAGCTGACTTTTCAGCCTACCACCCACTGTGGTTCACACGCGTACGTACGCCAGTGGTGGCCGATATTCTGGATCACACACCGGCGGTCTTGGCGTGGATGGACCGCATGCATGCCATCGGCCAGGGCGTTATGGAAAAATCCGACTCTGCGCAAGCCATTGCCGTGGCCGCCGCGGCAGAGCCCACGCCTGCCGGGCAGGGCTTTTTGAGCGACAGCACCTTCCAGGACGACCACGGCATTCCGCTGGGCAGCCGTGCTGTCATCACTTCGGAGAGCTTTGGTCCGGAGCCAACCGAGGGCGAACTTATCGCCGCCACACGCACCCACTACACCCTGAGCCGCAAGGACGAACGCGCCGGCACGTTACATGTGCATTTCCCACGCATTGGCTACGTTCTGAAAGCCGCCGCATCCGCATGAGTGGTTTGGTCTGGCGGGCTGTGCCCTTTGACGCGCTGAGCGCATCCGAGCTGTATGCCGTGCTGCAACTGCGCACCGAGGTTTTTGTGGTTGAGCAGGCCTGCGTGTTTCAGGACATGGACGGCTCGGATACCCAGGCCCTTCATGTCCTCGGCACGTCCGGCGATCAGCTTGTGGCCTATGCCCGCTGCTTTCCCGCCGGCATCAAGTTTTCTGAAGCCAGCATAGGGCGCGTGATCACCCGCCTGACCACCAGAGGCACCAGCATGGGCCATGAACTGATGCGCCAGGCCATTGCCTGCGTAACGCAGCAATGGGGCGCCCAGCCCATACGGATCGGCGCCCAGGCACGCCTGGAAAAGTTCTATTTGCAGCACGGGTTTGTCACATCGGGTGCGCCCTACATCGAAGATGGCATTCCGCACATCGAAATGCTGCGCCCTCTCAAGGAGTAATTCATGATCACCGATTTCAAAGGCAAAACAGCCGTTCTCACTGGCGCAGGTTCGGGCTTTGGCCGGGAATGCGCGCGCATAGGCGCCCGCCTGGGTATGAACCTGGTGCTGGCTGATGTGCAGCAAGACGCGCTGGACAAAGCCGTAGCCGAAATCACCGCTACCGGCGCGCAGGTGCTGCCTTTCAGGCTCGACGTCTCCAAAGCCAGCGAGGTGGAAGCGCTGGGTGCAGCGGTGCTGGCGCGATTTGGCGCGCCGCATTTTGTGTTTAACAACGCCGGTGTAGGGGCAGGGGGCCTGATCTGGGAAAACACGCTGAAAGACTGGGAATGGGTCATAGGCGTGAACCTGATGGGCGTGGCCCACGGCGTGCGCGTGTTCACCCCCATGATGCTGGAGGCCGCGGCCAAAGACCCCACCTGGCAGGGCCACGTAGTCAACACCGCCAGCATGGCGGGCCTGCTCAACGCGCCCAACATGGGCATTTACAACGTCAGCAAGCATGCAGTCGTCAGCATGAGCGAGACGCTGTACCAGGACTTGTCGCTGGTCACCGACCAGATCAGTGCGTCGGTGTTATGCCCGTACTTTGTACCTACCGGCATCAGCCAGAGCCACCGCAATCGTCCGGGAGACTTGCCAGCCACCAAGCCGACCAAAAGCCAGCTCATAGGACAGGCCATGAGTGACAAAGCCGTGGGCTCAGGCAAAGTCACCGCAGCAGACGTGGCGCAAAAAGTATTTGACGCGGTAGCGGCCAACCAGTTTTATATCTACAGCCACCCCAAGGCGATTGGCTCGGTACAGACGCGGCTGGAAGACATCATGCAGGCACGCAACCCAACCAGCCCGTTTCTGCACAAGCCGGAAATTGGTGTGGAGCTGAAAAAAGCGCTGCGCGAGGCTTGACCCGCCCGATCAACAGCGCGGCGACGCCGACCCGGTGTTATACGGGCCAGTCACGTCACATCACGCTCAGATCTGGGATTTGAAGTAGCGGAACGAATGGACAAATGCGTCGCGAATCTTTTCTGTTTCCGCAACCATCTTGTCCCATGAGTCTTCGGAAGCGGCTTTCAGCTCTTCGTATTTGGCCACTGCCAATTT
>JBKJIV010000144.1:0-22490 GCA_046598365.1 Polaromonas sp.
TGTCAAGCTTGCAGGTCAAGACCACATGGTTAGCGCCAAGTCGTTGCTGCCAGTAATTACTAGCTTTCTCAAACAGTAGATGCGGTTTCAAATGTTCGGCTGGCTACGCGACAAGTACGGTATCGTGGCAGATATACCGACGATTTTGATGGAGCTCCTCAGTCATAAAGACCGTGAGAAGGCCAACCGGGCTACGCAGGCGATGCTACAGATGAAGAAGATCAGCATTCAGGGACTGAAGGATGCGGCGAAGGGCTGATACTCTTCGACCACTTTTCAAAGGCGGTGTCTCATTGGCTCGAAGCTTGGCACAAGCTGTACAAGACGGGAGACGAGAAACATTTTCAAACGCTCATGCAGGCCGCTGAGACGTAACAGGTCGCTGCATCGAATGGGCGTCACCCAATTGGGCTGCAAGGCGTCTATTCCTTGCCTCAATTGCCAAATAGGAGAATCACATGGACACCACGAGCAAGCCTGAACGCGGCGCGCAGCACGATGCATTGGAAGTCTTTCTGGGCGACTGGAAAGCTGTTGGGCAATCCTTTGGCGCCAATCAGGATGCACAAAAGCCGCGCGGGAATCCGACGCGATGGAGCAGTACGCACAACGCCCGCTGGCACACCGGACAATTCTTCCTCATTCAGGATGAGCGCGCACAGATCGACGGACCGTTTGACACACTGAGCATCATGGGGTGGGACGACAACACGGGGCGCTACTTCGCACGCACATTCGATAACCACGGCTTTTTCCGCCACTACGACCTTTCCGTCGAAGGCAAGGTGTGGGAAATAAGTGGCAAAACCGAACGCGCACGTGTCGAATTCACCGATGACGCCATGCGGCAGACCATCAACTGGGAGTGGCGACCGAAAGACGCGTGGCTGCCGCTATGCGACCGCGTTGCAACAAAATTGTGACGCCCCACCAGCCGTTGGTCCTACAGTTCGGAATCAAGGATTTCGCGCTTTTGGGATCACAAGGACGCTCTCAGAATGGAGGCCCACGGTGATTCACAAACAGTGTCAAGGCCTGACTAGTGATTCCGTCGGGCAGCTCTGGCTCCGGATGAATTTGCATCGTGGGCGCTCAATGAACGCGACGGCTGCGTTTGGCTGCCCATGGCGGAAAGCTGCTGGCGATGCCAGTCCAAAACACGTCGGCAGCCTCTTGCGGGACGACGAAGATGCCTAGCCGGGCCGGGAAGGTCGTGCGCACAATCGGTATTGCGTCTCTTGTTCTAATTGTTGGCTTTCTCATCACCCTTGCCATTCCGGTCGAAACCTGGCGCACTGGCGACCAAGGCTTGTCGCCGCTGATATTTGCGCCAGCGCAGGTAGCGCCGGACGCTCCTCGAAGGGTATGGATCGACACAGACGCTGCGTGCGGACACAGCCGCAAAACCGACCCCGACGATTGCTTCGCCATCGCGTTGCTCGCACACGCATCCAATCTGCAGATCGTCGGGATTTCGACGGTGTTCGGCAACGCACCGCGTGAGATGGTTGACCGCACGACCATCGAGCTTGCGGCGAGCTTGTCGGTTGAGAGTGGTCGAGCGCTGCCGGTCTACAGTGGATCAGCTGCGCCTCTCGGGCAGCATGTGGTGCCCAAATCTCCGGCAACTGACGCGCTGATCGCGGCGCTCGAACAGGGTCCGCTGACTGTTGTAGCTTTGGGGCCGCTGACCAACCTTGCAGCTGTACTCAGCAAGCGACCGGAACTGCGATCACAAGTGACCCGGCTCGTCGCCGTCATGGGCAGACGCCCCGGGCATATCTTTCATCCCGCTGAGGGTGGCAATGCGCGCACTCTGTTCGGCCACGGACCCGTGTTTCGGGATTTCAACTTCGTGACGGACGTTCGTGCTTCGTCGCAGATCGTTGCCTTGAACTTGCCGATGAGTTTGCTTCCCTACGACGCGGCCCGCGGGATCGAGATCACTGCAAGCGATCTCGATCGCATAGCCGCAGCGGGTGGCGCGGCGTCGTGGGTGGCGGAGCGCGCCCGTCCGTGGCTGAGCTACTGGCAAGACGACATCGGACGCCAGGGTTTTTATCCCTTTGACTTGCTCGCCGCCGCTTATGTAGTTGAGCCGCAGCAGTTTCAGTGCGCGACGGTTCAGGTGTGGGTCGGCGAAGATCCAACCTTGTTCATCCCATTTTGGCGGCTAACGGCATTTCTCGTCGGTCTGAGTGATATGCATCTGGAAAAAGACCAGGCGGCCAGCTCGGCTCTCTATTGCGCGAAAGTGGCGACCGGTCTTAAGTCGAAGCTGATTGATCGATTTACTGCGTGGCGCAAATAGGTAGGCATGCGCGCTGCCGAGCGGATCGAATATCCCGTTGCCCACGAGCTCAGGTCCCGCGACCAGAACCTGCACACGATTCAAAAAATTCAGTAAGTCAACTCCAGCACCACCACATGGTTGCTGCTCGCAGGCCAGGTCTGGCCCGTGATCTTTTCACTGTTGAACTCTGCAGCAATGGGTCGCAAAACCTCTTGCATCAGGTTGATCTTCGAGCTGGAGACACCGGCGCCTGAAGGCGGTACGCCCGGTAGCGCAGCTTGTCCGTCGAAGCGCAGGGTGTCGCGCTGGGCGTCAAAGTAGCCGCGGGGGCGGGTCATGGTCACGCTGGACTTGACGCTTTTGTCGGCTTCTGCCAGGCGGTCAGCACGCAGGTTCACGATATTGCTGGAACGTGGGAAGGGGCTGCGATAGATGTGCGTCATCGCGTAGCCAGGCGCGCTGATGACAAATTCGTACTGAACGCCCGGCTGCGCAGCGAAAGGTCCCCACATGCCGTCAGTCCCCACAGTTTTGCTGTGCCCCGCCTCGCCCAAGCGTGCGCCTGTCGAGGCATCGGTGGCGTACACCGCCAATTGCGCGCTGGGCAGGGGCAGGTTGTTGGCGTAGTTGCCGGAAGCCGGGTCAGTGGGCTGGAAACCCAGCCCCGTGATCTTGCCGTTGAGCAGCAAAGTTGCCTCGGGCAGGACTGCAAGATTCTGCGGGGCTTTGCCGGTAATGAAGCGGTAGGTTGCGTCAAACGCAGCGGGCGAAAAAGACGTCTCGCGGTGGTCTACACGCGGCAGCACCACATTGGTCGCGCCTTTCAGGGCTGGGCCTTCAAACGTGACGTTGGTCGGGGTTCCCTTGGCGCCTATCCACAGGCCATCGGGCTGCGCAAACTTGTCGTTGTTGTCAGATCGGATGGTGAGCCATTTGACCGGGCCTGTCACCTCGTCACCGGCCGCATTTTTGGGCGCGTTCAGCGCCGTCAGAAAGGGCCCGGTACCCGAGAACTCATTGCCTTCGCGAAAGCCTTTGATGGCCCAAACGCCGTGGTTGGGCACGCCGCCCAGAATCGCGTGGCTGACGCGCCTGTCGCCGCCACCATTCTGGATGTAGTTGCGAATGGCATTACCGCCGCGTGAATTGCCCACCAGCACCACCCGGCGCGCGCCCGTTGCCCGTAACACCTTGTCAACTTCTGAACTCAAATAAGCCATGTGCTCGGCGGTGGAGGTTCGCCCGGGCTGGGCCACGCCGTCAACATCACGAGCCAGCGGGTAGGGCAGGTCAATCGCGTGCAGCCGTTCGCGGGGCCAACCGTTGGACTCGAAACGCCACACCGTGCTTTGCCAGATGGAAGCAGAGTCACCGTTGCCGTGAACAAAGACGATGGGCGGATGTTCCACAAGCTGCGGGGCGCTGGCGCAAGCAGCCAAGAGCAGGCTGCTGGCAATCAGGGCAATGGCAACGCGGCGTGAGGTCAAGGTTGTCTCCTGATGAAAAAAGCCCGCGTTGGCGGGCTGGGGTGTTTGCTGCGCTTGCGCTCAGGCAAAGACGCCTGCGGTGTCCTGCATTCTGGCCGAGACTTCGCCGAGGTGATGCAGCGAATCGCCAAACGACATCTCCATCTGGGTCAGTCGTTTGAAGTAGTGACTGACGATGTATTCGTCAGTCACGCCAATGCCGCCGTGTAACTGAACTGCTTGCTGGCCGACAAAACGCATGGAATTGCCGAGCTGGTATTTGGCACGGGCCATTGCCGCGCGACGTTCCGCAGCTGGGGCATTGAGCTTGAGCGAAGCGTAGTAACTCATGGAGCGGGCCAGCTCCAGCTGCATTTTCATGTCGGCCACCCGATGCCGCAATGCCTGAAAGCTGCTGATGACCACACCGAACTGCTTGCGCGTGTTCATGTATTCAACAGTGATGGCCAGGGTTTTGTCCATCACGCCGACGGCTTCGGCGCAGGTTGCGGCAATCCCGATGTCCACCGCATGTTCGAGAGCCGTCAGGCCATCGAGCGTGATGAGCGTGGCGGGCGCGTCTTTGAGCGTCACATCGGCGGCTCGCCCGCCATCCTGTGTGCTGTAGCCACGGGTGCTCACACCCGTAGCGGTGCGCTCAACCAGAAACAGCGCGATCTTGCCGTTGGCCTGTGCCGGCACGATAAAGGCGTCCGCATGGTCGCCGGCCGGAACTATGCTTTTGGTAGCGCTCAATGTCCAACCCGCTTGGGAAGATGTCGCTTTCGCTTCACAGATGTCAAGGCGGTAACGCGCTGCACGCTCCTGACTCGCCAGTACCATCAAACACTCGCCGCTGGCGATTTGGGGCAACCACGCATCCTTGACGGCATCTGGCGCATACCCGGCAAGTACGGCACCAGAGATCAGCGTCTGGGCCAATGGCTCCAGCACAATGCCGCGCCCCAGCTCTTCCATTACCACCATGCCCTCGACCGGGCCCATGCCCATGCCGTCATTGGCCTCAGGAATATACAGACCGCTTAAGCCCAGTTCGGCCAGCTGGCCGTAAGCCTCGCGCGAGAAGCCGCCGGCTTTGGCAATGCTGCGCCGGCGCTCGAAATCGTAGCCCTTGTCCACCCATTTGCGCACGGCGTCGCGCAGTTGTTCCTGGTCGTCAGAAAAATCAAAATCCATTGTGCTCTCCTGTTGGTGGTCATCCCGGGCTTGACCCGGGATCCATGGATTGCGGGTCAAGCCCGCAATGACAAAACGCGGGACTTAACCCAATACAAACTGCGACACGATGTTGCGCTGCACTTCATTGCTGCCACCATAAATTGTGGTCTTGCGCATGTTGAAGTAGGTGGACGCCAGCGGGGCGTTACCCGTCAGGCCACCCGGGAATCCGCCGAGCGCTCCTGCGGCCGCGTCGCCCTGCCAGCCGGCTTCCATGGCTTCTTCGATAAAGGGCAGGCTGTAGGGGCCTGCGGCCATCATCATCAGCTCGCTGTAGCGCTGCTGGATTTCGCTGCCGCGGATTTTCAGCAGGCCAGCGATGTCCAGTGAGTTCTTGCCCGATTTTTCAGCGGACAACACGCGCAGCACCAGCATTTCAAGTGCCACCACATCGACTTCCAGTTTGGCAATTTCGTCGCGAAAACGCGCATCGTCGTAAACACCTTCGGCTTTGGCGATGCGCTTCAAGCGCTCCAGCTCGCGCTTGGTACGGTTCACGTCGGCGATGTTGGTGCGCTCGTGACTCAGCAGGTGTTTGGCGTAAGTCCAGCCCTTGTTTTCTTCACCAATCAGGTTTTCTGCGGGCACTTCAACATTGTCAAACCACACCTCATTGACCTCGGCCTCGCCGTCCAACAGCATGATCGGGCGCACGGTCACCCCGGGCGACTTCATGTCGATCAGCAAAAAGGAAATGCCGGTTTGAGGCTTGCCCTCTGTGCTTGTGCGTACCAGGCAGAAAATCCATTCGCCATACTGGCCCAGCGTGGTCCAGGTCTTTTGGCCGTTCACGATGTATTTGTCACCGCTGCGTTCGGCGCGGCATTTGACTGAGGCCAGATCCGAACCAGAGCCCGGCTCGCTGTAACCCTGGCTCCACCAGACCTCACCGCTGGCAATGCCGGGGAGAAAGCGCTTTTGTTGCTCGGGCGAACCAAAAGCCATGATGACGGGCGCCACCATCACCGGGCCAAAAGGCACGACGCGCGGCGCACCTGCCAGTGCACATTCCTCTTCGAATAAATGTTTTTGCACGGCGTTCCATCCGGGGCCGCCAAATTCCTTGGGCCAACCGTGTCCCAGCCAGCCTTTTTTGCCGAGGATTTTCGCCCAACGCTGCATATCTTCGCGCGACTGGCGCAGCGCGTTGTGAACCTTGTGCGAAATGTCCGCTGGCAGATTTGCGTGCACCCATGCACGTATGTCTTCGCGAAATTTTTGTTCTTCGGGGGTGAAAGCCAAATCCATTCGGATGTCTCCATCAATAACTACAACTACCGCTGTTTTAGCACGGTCGTTCAGGATTTCAAGTCCCAGTTGGGACAAATGTCTCCGGCGTTGTCCTGACGATAATCGGGGCATCTTGCCGTCCTACCGCTCCATCATATTTGCCCTTAGTGTTGGCCAGATTCTTGTCTGGGCGGTGATGTATTACGGCTTTTCCTCCTTTGTGCTGCCCATGCAGCGCGACATGGGCTGGAGCCAGCCCGACATCATGGGGGCCTTTACGGTGGGGCTGATGGTATGGGGGCTGGCCACTTATGCGGTCGGCGCGGCCATTGACCGCGGGCGTGGTCGCGTTGTGCTGACCGGTGGCGCCTTGCTCGGTGCCGCCGGCTGCGCGCTGTGGTCACAGGCGCACAGCCTACCGCTGCTGTACACCGCATGGGCCATCTTGGGCCTGGCCATGGCGATGACTTTGTATGAGCCGGCCTTCAGCGAAATCACCAAACGCTTCCCGGACCGGTACCGGCAAGGCATCACGGCCATCACCCTGGTCGGCGGTTTTGCCAGCACGCTGTCGTTTCCAGCAGTGGCGTGGTTGCTGGTGGCACTGGGCTGGCGGCCTGCATTGATGGTGCTGGCGTTGGTGCTTCTGTTGGTGGCGCCGTTGCACGCCTGGGTGTTGCGCAGGCCGTGGAAAGTTCAGGAGACAGCCGGCGCTACTTCGGCGGGTGTTGCCGTGTCAGACCATGCAACCTTGCACCAAGCCATGCGGGGCCGCCCGTTCTGGCTGCTGACGGCGACCTTCACGCTGTATGCCTTTGCCCTGTCCACCATTTGGGCGCACCTGATGCCTGCCTTTGAATTCAAGGGGCTGACGCAGACGGAAGCCGTCGCTGTGATGGTGTGGTTTGGGCCGGCACAGGTGCTGGGGCGTTTTGCTTTTTTATGGCTGGGTCGGCCCATGAGCCACCGCGTACTGGGCCTGATTGTGTTGGGATTGTTTCCGCTGGCTCTGACGGTGTTTGTGCTGGGCAAGCAAAACCTGGTGCTGGTTGGGTTTGCAATCCTGTTTGGTGTGGCCAACGGCCTGATCACCATCGTGCGCAGCAACATCGTGCCGGATTTTTATGGGCACGAGCACGTCGGTCGGATCAGCGGCGCCATGTCCGGCATTGCGCTGTGCACGCGCGCTGCCGCACCATTTCTCACGGCGTGGGCGCTCATCGGGCTGGGCGGATACACGGGCTTGCTGTGGATGCTGGTGGCGATGGGTACGGTGTCGCTGGCCTTGTTTGCCATGGCCAAGCCGCCGCTAAACTAAGCCATGTCTTCGAAGAAAAAAAACATCGTCGTTCTGATTTCAGGGGGAGGCTCCAACATGGCGGCCATTGCGCGCGCGGCGCAACAACAGGCGTGGGAAACACGTTTCAACGCCCGCATTGCCGCAGTGATCAGCAATCAGCCTGATGCCAAAGGTTTGCAGCTGGCGCAGTCCATGGGCATTGCGACAGAGGCACTGAGCCACAAGACCTTTGACTCGCGTGAATCGTTTGATGCGGCGCTGATGAAAGTGGTTGACCGGTACCAGCCCGCGCTGGTGGTGCTCGCTGGATTCATGCGCATACTTACGCCGGATTTTGTGGCCCACTACGCGGGGCGCCTCATCAATATTCACCCCTCGCTTCTACCCGCGTTTCCCGGCTTGCATACGCACCAGCGCGCCATAGATGCGGGCTGCACGGAAGCGGGCGCCACCGTGCATCAGGTCACTGCCGAGCTGGACCATGGCCCTGCACTCGCACAGGCGGTGGTGCCGGTGCTACCCGGCGACACCGCCGATACGCTGGCCGCGCGGGTGCTGGTGCAGGAGCATTTGCTTTACCCCAAGGCGATTGAAGGCTGGCTGCAAAACCAGCCGTAATTGGCCGCGGCCGCGCGCCTTACGTTTGATTACCCCCTGTTGATAAAGGGTTGAACCCTACAGTGAATCCGGTTGACATGCAGGCCCGTATTCATCACAGCCGGTTGATTTCCAGTTTTGGACGTCGGCTCAATGTTCAACTTCATCAAAGGGTATCTATCATGCAAACGAAACACAAACTCGCCTCCATCGGCCTCGCTATTGCCATGTCCATGGCAGCTGCTTCTTCATTCGCACAAGTCATGGTGGGCGGCGCGCCCATGCTGGCTTCGAAAGACATCATTGACAACGCCGTCAACTCGAAAGACCACACCACACTGGTTGCCGCTGTCAAAGCAGCCGGCTTGGTCGACACGCTCAAAAGCGCCGGTCCTTTCACCGTCTTCGCCCCTGTGAACGCAGCTTTCGCGGCGCTGCCAGCTGGCACCGTTGACACCCTGCTCAAGCCCGAGAACAAAGGCATGTTGACTGGCATCCTGACCTACCACGTGGTGGCGGGCAAGATGGACGCAGCCGCGCTGACCAAAGCCATTGCCGATGGCAAAGGTTCTGCTTCGCTCAAGACCGTTGCAGGCGGCACGCTGACTGCCAAAACCATGGGCGGCAAAGTGATGGTGACTGACGAGAAAGGTGGCTCCGCTACTGTGACGATTGCCGACGTGTACCAATCCAATGGCGTGATCCACGTGATCGACAAGGTGCTGTTGCCCAAGTAAATAGCCAGACATGGGTCGCAGGGCCCTGCTGAAAAAGCTCGCGCGCCGTTACGGCTGGCGAGCTTTTTCTGTTGTGCGTTTTATGTTTGTTTGAGTTGATGCAGCGCCGCGTTGACAATGCTTTGCGCGTTGACGCCAAAAAATTCCCGCAGTGCAGCCCGGGTGTCACTTCGGCCAAAACCGTCGGTGCCCAGCGTCATGTAGCTGCGACCTTCCGGCAGAAAGGCGCGGATGCTCTCTGGCACTGCGCGCACGTAGTCGGTTGCGGCGATGATCGGGCCCTGACTGGCATGCAGTTGCTGCGCGATGTATGGCGCACGCCGTTCGGGCTGAGCCTGCCGAAGCCCTTCGACAGGCTCCGGGCGAACTGTGGAGAGCGCCTGCTGCTGGCAGTCCGCGCCATCCCGGGCCAGCTCGCTCCAGCTCGTCACGCTGTACACCGCGGCAGCAATGCCCTGATCTGCCAGCTGCTGCGCCGCCTTGATAACCTCCGTCAAAATGGCGCCAGAGCCCAACAGCGTGACACTCTGGGGTGTTTCCCCCGCTTTGCCCCGTAATTCATGGGGCTGGTAGATATCGAATAAATGGCAGCCACGAATGATGCCTACCTCAGCGCCTGCCCGCAGATCGGGCTGTGCGTAGTTCTCATTCATCATCGTCACGTAGTAAAAAACGTCTTTCTGCTCCACCATCATCGCGCGCATGCCGTGGTCAATGATGACCGCCAACTCCGCTGCAAAAGCCGGGTCATACGCTTTGCAGTTGGGTACGGTTGCGGCCATCAGGTGGCTGGTGCCGTCCTGGTGCTGCAGGCCTTCTCCGCCCAGGGTAGTGCGCCCCGATGTCGCCCCCAGCAAAAAGCCTCTAGCGCGCTGGTCAGCAGCTGCCCAAATCTGGTCGCCTACGCGCTGAAAGCCAAACATCGAGTAATAGATATAAAAGGGCAACATGGCCAGGCCGTGCACGCTGTAGCTGGTGGCGGCTGCTGTCCAGCTGGCCAGAGCGCCTGCCTCGCTGATGCCTTCCTCCAGAATCTGGCCGTCCATGGCCTCTCGGTAACTGAGGACCGAGCCAATATCTTCCGGTGCATAACGCTGGCCCACGCTGGAGTAAATGCCCACCTGTTTGAACAGGTTAGCCATGCCAAAAGTGCGTGCTTCGTCGGCCACGATAGGGACAATTTTCGGACCCAGCGCGGTGTCCTTCAACAGCGCCCCCAGCATGCGCACAAAAGCCATGGTGGTGCTCATCTCCTTGCCCCCAGCGGCGAGGGCAAAACCCGCATAGGTAGGCAAGGCAGGAATGGCAATAACCTCAGCGCTTGAATCCCGTTTGGGCAGGTAGCCCCCCAGTGCGGCACGCCGTGTATGCATGTATTGCATTTCCGGACTGTCCGCGGCGGGCTTGTAGAAGGCGATGCTTTTGGCCTGCTCATCACTGAGCGGCAAGTTGAAGCGGTTGCGAAACTCCAGCAAATCCGACTCGTCGAATTTCTTTTGCGAGTGCGTGGTCATCTTGCCCTGACCGGCACTTCCCATGCCGTAGCCCTTTTTGGTGTGCGCCAGAATGACTGTGGGTTGGCCTTGGTGATTGGCGGCCGCTGCATAGGCGGCGTGGATTTTCACCAAGTCATGGCCGCCGCGTTTGAGCCGGTCAATCTGCTCGTCGCTCATGCCTTGCGCCAGCCGGGCCAGCTCGTCGTTCTGGCCAAAGAAGTTGTCGCGGTTGAAGCGCCCGTCTTTCGCGGCAAAGGTCTGCATCTGGCCGTCAACTGTGTCTGCAAAGGCTTTGGTCAAAGCACCGGTCACGTCGCGTGCAAACAAGCCGTCCCAGTCGCTACCCCACACCAGTTTGATGACGTTCCAGCCCGCGCCTGAGAACAATTTTTCCAGCTCGTCAATGATGCGGCCGTTGCCACGCACCGGCCCGTCCAGCCGCTGCAGGTTGCAGTTGACGACCCAGACCATGTTGTCCAGCCCCTCGCGCGCAGCCAGCGTCAGTGCGCTCATGGATTCGGGCTCGTCCATTTCGCCGTCGCCAAACACGCCCCAGACTTTGCGACCGTTGCAGTCCAGCAGCCTGCGGTGCGTGAGGTAGCGCATGAAACGCGCGTGATAAATCGAGCTGATGGGGCCAATTCCCATGGAGCCGGTGGGAAACTGCCAGAACTCGGGCATCAGGTAAGGGTGCGGGTAGCTGCACAGGCCCTGCGCGCCCTGTGCGGGCGCTGACAATTCCTGCCGGTAAAAGCTCAGATCTCTTTCGTTGAGTCGGCCCTCGAGAAAAGCTCTGGCGTACACACCGGGCGCACTGTGCGGCTGGAAAAAAACCAGGTCGCCACGATGCTGACCCACCCCTGTGCCTTCGCGTGCATGAAAGAAATGGTTGAAGCCGGTTTCAAACAAATCGGCTGCGCTGGCATAACTGGCAATGTGGCCACCCAACTCGCTGGAGCCACCGGACTCAGCCTGGTTGGCGCGCACCACCATCGCCAGCGCGTTCCAGCGCATCAGCGAGGCCAGGCGTTCCTCAATGGCCAGGTCACCTGGAAACACCGGCTGTTCATCGACGCCCACGGTGTTGACATAAGGCGTGGCGAGTTCGGGTGTCCAGCCCACACGCCGTTCACGCGCCAGCCGGGCCAGCTCATTGAGCAGGTAGCGCGCGCGTGCCGGACCTTGCGCCGCGGCCAGCGCGACAAAGGCTTCGCGCCACTCAGCGGTTTCTTGTGGATCGGCGTCGGCGGAGTCCATGTCGGGTTGTGTCAGCGCGCGGAGAGGGATGGGAGCATTCATGCCTGTCACTATATAAACGACCGGCCCACATTAGGTACTGAATACGCCGTGAATACCAATTTTTAAAGCATAAAATTCTTCTAATACAGGAAAAACTGGCATATGAAGCTTGACGGCATTGATTTAAGGATTCTGGACGAGCTGCAAAGAGATGGCTCCCTCTCCAATGTAGAGCTGGCCAAGCGGGTCCACCTCAGCCCGTCTCCCTGCCTTTCAAGGGTCAAGGCCTTGGAAGCGGCAGGTGTGATTGAACGATACGTGGCCATCACCAATGCAGCGGCACTCGGGCTGGGCCTGACAGTGTTTATTTCAATCAGCCTGCGGTCGCAAAGCAAGGAGTCCTTGTCTGAATTTGAGCGCCGCGTTGTTGAGCACGAAGAAGTGATGGAGTGTTATTTGATGACCGGCGACAGCGACTATCTGATTCGGGTGGCGGTCGCGGACATGGGTGCGCTTGAAAAATTTATTCTGGAGCAGCTCACCCCGATTCCGGACATTGACAAAATCCGGTCAAGCTTTGCACTTAAACAGGTGCGCTACAAAACCGCCTTGCCTCTGCCGCCCCACTGAATCGCGTGGCGTCACGGCGACGTCACATCGCTTGCGCAAGATGTGCCTCTCAATAAATTGGAGGAATTCATGCTTCGCCCACGCTTTACGCCCGCCTTGTTTGCGCTGTCCCTTGCATTTGCTGCATTCCCCCTTCAAGCTCAAACGGCCTTTTCCGCAACGCTTGCCGGCCATGTGGTGATGCCAGCGCAGACCTTCATCGCGGCACCCAAAGACGCACCTGAAGACCTGAAAATCAGCGGCAAATTCACGACCGCCAAACGTGTGGAAGCTTTTGGCACGGTAGAAGGTCAGTCTGCAGGCCGCCCCACGGGGGTGTTTCTGCCCTTCAAGGGTCAGCCGATTCAAGGCCACTCCGGCATCAAGAAAATGGCCGATGGAAGCTTCTGGATACTGACCGACAACGGTTTCGGCTCCAAAGTCAATTCGCCGGACACCATGCTGTACCTGAACCGCTACAACATCGATTTCAAAAGCGGCGCCATGAAGCGGCTGGAAACGATTTTTCTGCATGACCCCGACAAAAAAGTGCCGTTTCGCATTGTTCAGGAAGGCACAAAAAAACGCTATTTGACCGGCAGCGATTTTGACACCGAGAGTTTTCAAATTGCAGGCGGCGCCTTGTGGATTGGCGACGAGTTGGGCCCCTGGTTGATCAAGGCCGACATGAAGGGCAAAGTGCTGGCCGTGTTTGAAACCATGGTGGACGGCAAAGCGGTTCGCTCGCCGGATCACCCCACCGTGACAACGCCAGGCGCGCCCGGTGGTGCAGTTGATTTCCAGGTGCGCCGTTCCAGAGGTTTTGAAGGCATGGCCGCATCCAAAGACGGGAGCAAGCTGTATGCACTGCTGGAAGGCGCACTGTGGAACGCATCCACCAAGGTCAATGAAAATCTCGAGGGCAAGGATTACCTGCGCGTACTGGAGTTCGACGTGAAAAGCGAGTCGTGGACGGGCCGTCACTGGAAGTATGTGCTGGAAGGCAATGGCCACGCGATTGGCGACTTCAACATGATTGACGGCACAACCGGACTCATCATCGAGCGCGACAACGGTGAAGGCACCGCAGACAAGGCCTGCCCTGAAGGCCAGAAGCGCACCGATTGTTTCCACGACCTTGCAAAATTCAAACGCGTCTACAAAGTCGAGCTGACGGACGCGAATGTGGGTGGGCCTCTGCGCAAAATTGGCTACGTCGACCTGATGACGATTGCGGACCCGAACAAGCTGGCACGCAAGCCGCTGAACAACGGTGTGTTGACCTTCCCCTTCTTCACCATCGAGAACGTTGACATCGTGAACGACACGCACATCGTTGTGGGGAACGACAACAATCTGCCGTTTTCCAGCAGCCGCGACGCCAACAAGGCAGACGATAACGAGTTGATCCTGCTGGAGGTGGGAGATTTGTTGAAAGCGAAGTAAAGCGCGAGCCGGGGTTGGGATTGTCTATACAGTGAAGTGTCCCACACGCTTCGGAGAACGCCCATGCCTGTCCCAACCCAGTTCCTGCCACTGACTGGTCTTTACGAACCATCGGCCATCCAGCAGCTTGCAGATGGTCGCTTTCTGGTGGTCGAGGATGAAAAAGAGCATCCCTTCAGTCTGGTCAGTCTTGCAGCGGACGGCACGGTCAAGAACAAAACCATGGGCCCCGGCTGGTTCGAGGGTAACAACCCTTTCTGGAAGCTCGACGACCTTGAAGGAGTGACGGGGGACTCGCTTGGATTTCTCTACGCCGTTACATCGCACTCGCGCGACGACGGCGGTGAGGAGAAAAAAGCACGTGACAAGCTGGTGCGCTTTCGCATCGAGGGAGACAAGGTTCGTGACCCCGTGGTTGCTGGCGGGCTCAAGGCCGCCTTGATCGCAGCGCATCCGGTGCTGGCGGCCGCAGCGCTGGTTGAAGATGTCAAATCGGACGGTGGCCTGAACATCGAGGCGCTGGAGATCACACCCGACAGACAACGCCTGCTGGTGGGTTTTCGCAGTCCCTTGCTCAATGGCGCAGCGCTCGTCGCCAGTGTGGACAACCCCTCCGGCGTTTTTGAGGCGGAGGAAGCGCCGCGTGTGTCTGCCGATTTGCTGACGGTTGATCTCAAGGGCCATGGAATTCGCGGCATGGCGTACATCGCTGCGCTTGATGGGTATCTCGTTATCAGCGGGCCGGCATCTGTGGCGGACGAGGCATTCGGTCTCTGGTTCTGGAACGGTCAGCCGCTGTCGCCCCCACGCCGCGTTACCGTACCTGGCCTGCAGAACTTTGAACGTGCCGAAGGTGTGAGCTCAGCCGTGATCGACGGCGTTTCGTACGTCGTTATCGTGAGTGATGACGGCAAGCGCGAAAAAGAGCGGCCCGCGCATTTTGTTTTGTTGGAGCCAGGGCAACTTCACATTGCCCCTTGACTCGCAGTTGTTGGCACTAGATCTTTGACTGGAATACCAGTCCTGCGTGCTCACGCAGTGCGTGAAATTTGATCTTCGGCCACTGCTGCTCAACCGCCCGTAGCGTGGCGCTGTGATCCACCAGCAAAGTGGGTGCATCAACAGCATCCAGCGCCACCCGATGCGAGTTGGCGTCCATGAATTTCTTCAACTCATTCGAGTCATCACATGTCACCCAGCGCGCCAGGTTGAACTGGCTGCCCATGATGCGGGCTTTGACGCCGTACTCATGCTCCAGCCGGTGGGCGACGACTTCAAACTGAAGTTGACCGACGGCCCCGAGCAACAGCAATGAACCGGCAATCGGCCGGAAGACCTGGATCGCGCCTTCTTCGCCAAGTTGCGTCAGGCCCGCGCGCAATTGCTTGCTGCGCAGCGGGTCTGCAACTTCCACCGCACGAAACATTTCAGGAGCAAAAAAGGGCAGGCCGGTGAACTGCAGCGCTTCGCCCTCAGTGAGCGTGTCGCCCAGTTGCAGCACGCCGTGGTTGGGTATGCCGATGATGTCGCCCGCAAAGGCGGTGTCCAGCAACTCGCGGCGCTGGCTCATGAAACTCACCACCGTGTTGGGGCGCAATTCTTTGCCGCTGCGCACCACTTTCAAGCGCATGCCACGGGTGAACTCCCCGCTGGCCACGCGCAGAAAGGCAATGCGGTCGCGGTGGGCTGGGTCCATGTTGGCCTGAATCTTGAACACCACGCCTGAAAACTTTTTTTCTTCGGGATGGACAACACGCTGAATGGCCTGACGGTCAGACGGGGCAGGGGCCAAGTCCACCAGGGCGTCCAGCACCTCCTGCACGCCGAAGTTGTTGATGGCTGAGCCGAAGAACATCGGCGTCTGTTTTCCGGCAAGGAATTCTTCGCGGTTGAACTCTGGGGTGGCGCCTGCCACCAGCTCAATCTCGCCCTGCGCCTGCGCGTACTCTGCGCCAAAGCGTTTGGCCGCTTCGGCATTGTTCAGGCCCGCCAGGATTTCATCGTCGCCGCCGGCCTTTTCTTCGCCGGGGCTGAAGACGCGCATGCGGTCTTCGCGCCTGTCGTACACGCCGTGAAAAAGCTTGCCCATACCTACCGGCCAGGTGAAGGGTACAACCGTCATGCCGAGTTCGCGCTCGATCTCGTCCATCACGCTCATGGGGTCCTGCACCTCGCGGTCCATCTTGTTGACAAATGTCAGGATGGGTGTGTTGCGTGCACGGCAGACCTGCAGCAGGCGGCGCGTTTGCGGCTCGACGCCATTGGCGGCATCAATCACCATCAGTGCGGCATCAACGGCCGTCAGCACGCGGTAGGTATCTTCAGAGAAGTCCTGGTGGCCTGGCGTATCCAGCAGGTTGATCACACAGTCACGGTATTCCATCTGCATGACCGACGAGGCCACGGAGATGCCGCGCTGCTTTTCAATCTCCATCCAGTCTGAGGTGGCGTGGCGTGCCGCCTTGCGCGCCTTGACACTGCCCGCAATCTGGATCGCACCCGAGAACAGCAGCAGTTTTTCCGTCAGCGTGGTTTTGCCGGCGTCGGGGTGGGAGATGATGGCAAAGGTGCGGCGGCGCTTGACCTGCTGCGAGATGGTGGCGATTTCAGTGGTTTCGGACATAACCCACGATTATCGGTGAGCGGGCCCCGAGAGTTTTATTCGACCTGCCGGGCAAAACGCGGCTGACGTACGCCGTCAATGACCACCTCTTCATTGAACATCGCGGCCGGACGAACCCACAGCCCCTGGTCACCATAAAGTGCCCGATACAGCGTCATCGGTTCCAGGCTCTCGCTGTGACGCACCGTGCCCACGACTTCGTACGGCAGGCCTTTGTAATGACGGTACAAGCCGGGTGGGGTTTCGATCAGGGGTGGGAGGGTGTCGCTCATGGTTAAGATTGTCCACATAAGAGGAGGGGATGCCAATGGAACGCGCAGATTTCATTCACCTGGTAAGACTGAGCGAACACGCCAGCGCCGAAGACAGCAAGGCTTACCGCCGCAGCGTCGCTTTATTCGCGGCTCTTGGCTACGCCTGGGTCATTGGGTGCCTGCTGCTTGCGGCGCTTGTGCTGGGCTGGACCGTCGGCGCGATGCTGCAGGGCAAATTCAAAGGCACTTATGTCTGGCTTTTGCTGGGCGCCGGTGGCCTGTTGTGGACTACATTGCAGGCACTGTGGTGCCGGTTTGATGAGCCACAAGGCCTTGAGTTGCTGCGGTCAGACGCGCCTGCGCTTTTCGAGGCGCTGGAACGCATCCGCAAGAAGATCAAAGGTCCGCCTATTCACAAGGTGCTGCTTGACGCCGACTACAACGCCAGCATCAGCCAGCATCCGCGCTATGGCTTGTTTGGCGGCGCAGTCAATTACCTCACCATTGGTCTGCCTTTGCTGCTGGCGGTGGATCGCCCGCGCTTTCTCGCGGTGTTGGCCCATGAGTACGGGCATTTGCGCGGCGACCACGGGCGCTTTGCAGCCTGGATTTACCGTACCCGCCTGAGCTGGGCCAAGCTCAACCACGGTTTGCGCAATGACGAGGGGCCGGTTGCCGCGGCCACTCAGGCTTTTTTAAGGTGGTATTTCCCGCGCTTTTCAGCCAAGACATTTGCGCTGGCCCGGCAGGACGAGTACGAGGCGGACAGGATTTCCGGCAAGCTGCTGGGCAAAGACGTCGCTGCCGCAGCTTTGACGGAGATAGCCATCAAGGGCGACTGGGTAAACAAGGAGTTCTGGCCTGGGCACTGGGGTGCAGCCGCGCACAGCGCGCTAC
This sequence comes from Polaromonas sp., assembly GCA_046598365.1. Lineage (GTDB taxonomy): Bacteria > Pseudomonadota > Gammaproteobacteria > Burkholderiales > Burkholderiaceae_C > Polaromonas. The sequence goes on from JBKJIV010000144.1 coordinate 17,427, forward strand.
CTGTGGGGCCTTACACCGTCATGCGCAAAGTGCTGGTTTTGCCTTTGCCGGAAGACTTTGCCCGCGAAACGCTGCGCCAGACCTTGCGCGAGATCAGTGATGTAGAGGACACCCACCCGGTACTGCGCGACCGGCTGGAGGCGCTTAATGCGAGCAAAAATTTGCCTGTCTGGTCGCAGCGACCGGCGCTGGATTTACTGGGCCGTGGCGCGACCAAATGGATTGCCCATTTCGACAATGAGTGGTGCAAGGACAATGCCACCGCCTGGAAGCAACACCACGCTTACCTCGCCCGCGTGCGGGGTCGGGCCGACGCGCTGGGCGCAAGCGCCGCGCGCAACAACGCTGATGAAATGGCTGAATGGGCTAATCTCCTGCGCTGTCTCGACGCGCGAGCCGATGTGCGCGCCCACTACCAGCGTGCGCTGGAAATCACGCCAGGCCATGCCGGCGCTCTGCGTGGGCTGGTGCTGTGCCTGAAGTCTGATGAGCGCAGACTGCGGATGGAGTGCCTGGCGCAGTTGTTTGACAACAGCGCCCAGCACCGCTGGTGGGCTTGCCGCATCGCCGTGGCCGAACTGGAAAAACCTGGTCCGGATGGCAACCTGGACGACAAGGCACTCAAGCTCTGGCGCGAAAGACTCAAGCAGGCCGGAGAAGCCGAGGCGCGTGCCTGGGAGGAACTGGCGAATACCCCGTTTTTCCAGTCCATCACACGCCACGACCTGGGCGAGTTTGAAAAGGGTGAGTTGCAGGCTGAACTGGCCCGCTGTAAGCCGGTCGCCAGGGCCTGGGTGGTGCGCAAAAGCCTGCGTGAATTTGCTCATAGACGCTGCTATCTTGTCTTTGTGGAACTGCCAGGCATGGATGATGAAGATCGCTACTACCTGTGCCGCGAACTCGAGCGTTCGCTGGACCTGCCGGGGCCGACCCTTGTCCTGTGGGCCGGAGAGTCCCCCACGCGGGCCGAGATAGAGAAAAACGCCTTCGAGCCCTTCTACATTCGCGCCTCAGCTTGATGCTTATCTGTCGGGTGGGACAATAGGGGGCTATGCACCCCAACGCCTTACTCGACAGTTGTGCCATGCTTCTCAAGCAGGTACTCAAATTTGATCACCCCGCCGACATGGTGGTGTCACGCCATTTTCGCGAGCAGCGCCTCGGGCCGCGTGAGCGGGCCACCGTGGCAGAAACGATATACACGGTGCTGCGCAAGAAGAACCTTTTCACCTATTTGGCCCAACACGGCAGCGGACCGCCGGAGCGGCGTTTGGCGATTTTGGGCTTTGCCGCCGAGCGCGATTTTTTGCTGGGCGCGCTGACCGAGCCCGAAAAAGACTGGCTGGCACGCTGCGATCAGGTCAAACCGTCCGACTTGATGGAGCTGCACCGGCACAACTTACCGGCGTGGTTGGTGGAGCCCCTCAAAGAACAGCTGGGTGACGATTTTTGGCCGCTGGTTGAAAGCCTCAACGCGCCGGCAGGCCTTGACCTGCGCGTCAACACTTTGAAAGACAAGCGGGCCGAGGTGCAGAAAGAGCTTGCGAAAGCAGCTATCAAAACGGTAGCAACGCCGTTCTCTCCCTGGGGCTTGCGCATGACGACCAAGCCTGCGCTGAACAAACTGGACGCCTTCACCCGCGGCGCCATCGAGGTGCAGGACGAGGGCTCCCAACTGCTGGCCCTGCTGGTGGACGCCAAGCGTGGTGAGATGGTGGTTGATTTTTGCGCGGGTGCTGGCGGCAAAACCCTGGCGCTGGGCGCCAACATGCGCAATACCGGTCGCCTGTACGCCTTTGACACCTCCGGCCATCGGCTCGATGCGCTCAAGCCGCGCCTGGCGCGCAGCGGGCTATCCAATGTCCATCCGGTAGCCATTGCCCATGAGCGGGATGACCGAATCAAACGCCTGGCAGGCAAGATTGACCGGGTGCTGATTGATGCGCCATGCTCCGGCTTGGGTACTTTGCGGCGTAACCCCGACCTGAAATGGCGGCAAACCCCCAAAGCGATTGAAGAACTCACGGCCAAGCAAACCGCCATTCTGCAAAGTGCTGCACGCCTGCTCAAGCCGGGTGGAAGGCTGGTGTATGCGACCTGTAGCGTGCTCCGCGAGGAAAACGAACTGATCGCCGAAGCCTTTACCGCCGCGAATAAAGATTTCACGCCGCTTGAAACCAGCGAGCTTTTGACCCATTTGGGAGTGGAGGGTGCCGCCAAACTTTGCAGCGGACCTTACTTGCGTTTGTGGCCCTATTTGCACGGTACTGACGGTTTTTTTGCCGCTGTCTGGCAAAAAATTTGAATTTAAATTGCGCGAAGAAGTCAGACGAAGGCAGATTTACGGCAAAGATCGGCTGATTTGATAACTTGTGCCGGAAGGGCTGCTTTTCGGTACGGCCATGTTTGGTGGTTTGGACGTAGGCAATTACAATAGAGAGCTTAGTCCATTGCAGTCAATATGCTGCGCCGTTGGACTTCTACGGATTGTTTAAAGGACTCTCATGATCGTGTTTGACGCCGCCCTCGACTGGCTGGCCCATGGACTGTTGGCTGCCACTTGGTGGCAAATCGTGATTTACGCGTTGGTGACCACCCACATCACCATTGCCAGCGTGACTATTTATTTGCATCGCCACCAGGCGCACCGCGCCATGGACTTGCACGCCTTGCCTGCGCATTTTTTCCGCTTCTGGCTGTGGCTCGGTACCGGTCAGGTCACCAAAGAATGGGTGTCCATTCACCGCAAGCATCACGCCAAATGCGAGACCATTGAAGATCCACACAGCCCTCAGGCCCACGGCATCAAAAAGGTGTTCTGGCAAGGTGCTGAGCTGTACCGCGCGGAAAGCAAAAACAAGGAAACCATGGTCAAGTATGGCCACGGTACGCCAGACGACTGGGTTGAGCGCAACCTCTATTCACGCTACAGCTGGCAAGGTGTCGGTCTGATGATGATCATCAATCTCGCGTTGTTTGGCGTGGCTGGTCTGGCCGTCTGGGCTGTCCAGATGGCCTGGATCCCCGTCACCGCCGCAGGCATCATCAACGGCATCGGGCACTACTGGGGTTATCGCAATTTCGAGGCGCCAGACGCCAGCACCAACATCTCACCGTGGGGCATCATGATTGGCGGCGAAGAACTGCACAACAACCACCACACCTACCCCACATCGGCCAAGTTTTCCGTCAAGCCCTACGAGTTTGACATCGGTTGGGGCTACATCCGCGCACTTGAGAAAGTGGGCTTGGCCACGGTCAAAAAGGTTCCGCCCAAACTTTCTCTCGGCAGTATCCAGCCTGTGGCTGACGAGAAGACACTTGAAGCCCTGATTGCACACCGCTACGAAATGATGGCCGCCTATGCGCGTGAGTTGCGCCGCGCCGGCAAGCTTGAGATCGAAGCCCTGAAGGCCCGCAAGGCTGATATCTCCGTGTTGAAGGCCGCCAACCGCTGGCTGCATCGCGACGACGACAAGGTGCCCGCTGCGGCCAAACCGAAGGTTGCCCAGGCCCGCGCCGAGCACCCGGTGCTCGACAAAATGGTCACCATGCGCGAAGAGCTGCGTCAAATGTGGATGACCACTTCCGCTTCACGGGAGCAATTGGCGGCTGATTTGCAGGGCTGGTGCCGCCGGGCTGAAGAAAGCGGCATCGCCGCGTTGCAAGAGTTCTCGATGAAGCTGCGCGCCGCACGCGCCTAAGCTCTCCTCAGTTCCTGGCCGCATCAGCGTCAGCGCTGCTGCGGCTTTTTAACGGGTGCGGCGTTTGGTTCGCCGTGACTGCTGTCACGGCCTTGAACTCGGATCCACGCCGCATGGGTCGCCGCAAGGACACGCCGGTCATCGATGCGCGGCCCACCACATCATTCAACAACAGGCATAAAAAAACCCGCTGAGGTTCAGCGGGTTTTTTAAAAGGGCGGCGCCAGGGGCCCGCCAACCAAACTGAATTACTTCAGCTTGATTTCCTTGTATTCCACGTGTTTGCGTGCTTTTGGATCAAATTTCATGATCAGCATTTTGTCAGGTGTGGTCTTCTTGTTTTTGGTGGTCGTGTAGAAATGACCGGTGCCGGCAGTTGATTCCAGCTTGATTTTTTCGCGTGCGCCTTTAGCCATAATTTATCTCCTTAGACTTCACCGCGGGCTCGAAGATCCACCAGGATCGCATCAATGCCTTTTTTGTCAATCAAACGCAGACCAGCGCTGGTAATGCGCAAGCGCACCCAACGGTTTTCTGTCTCGACCCAAAAACGGCGATATTGCAGATTAGGCATAAACCGGCGTTTGGTTTTGTTGTTGGCATGGGAAACATTGTTTCCTACCATCGGGCCTTTGCCCGTTACCTGACAGACGCGTGCCATGAGCACTCTCCGTAAAAAATAAAATCGGATGCGGAAAACAACATTTATTTGCTTAAATTTTCCAGCGAAGCCTTAGATTATAGCCTGAAATCTAGGCCAAGGCAGACAGTTAAGCGTTCTGCTCCAGAAACCGCTGCGCATCGAGCGCCGCCATGCAGCCCGTACCTGCACTGGTGATGGCCTGTCGGTAAATATGATCTTGCACATCGCCTGCCGCAAACACTCCTGGCACGCTGGTCATAGTGGCAAAACCATCGAGTCCGGTTTTGGTGATGATGTAGCCACCTTTCATCTCCAACTGGCCGTTAAAAATGTCAGTATTGGGCTGATGACCAATGGCGATAAAGCAGCCTTTGAGTTCTATGTCGTGTGTGGCGCCGGTCAAACTACTTTTCAGCCGGACACCCGTCACGCCGCCCTTGTCGCCCAGCACTTCTTCAAGCGTGTTGTGAACTTTTAAAACAATCTTGCCCGCCGCTACCTTTTCATGCAGCTTGTCAATCAAAATGGCTTCGGCCTTGAACTTGTCCCGGCGGTGAACCAAATATACCTTGCTGGCGATGTTGGACAAATAAAGCGCTTCTTCAACGGCGGTGTTGCCGCCACCGACCACGCATACATCCTGCTCGCGGTAGAAAAACCCGTCGCAGGTTGCGCAGCCTGAGACGCCGCGACCCATGAAAGCCGTTTCGCTCTGTA
>JBKJIV010000026.1:0-58417 GCA_046598365.1 Polaromonas sp.
TGCGCGCGTGATCGGGTACTCCCACATGTAGCCGTAGCCGCCGTGCAACTGCACGCATTCGTCCATCACCTGGCACTGCAGGTCGCTGGTCCAGTACTTGGCCATGCTGGCGGTGGCGGTGTCCAGCTTTTCATTCAGCACCAGCTCGAGGCACTTGTCGACGAACACGCGCGCCACCTGGACCTGTGTCTGCATCTCGGCGAGCTTGTAGCGCGTGTTCTGGAACGCTGCCACGGGCTGGCCGAAGACACGCCGGTCCTTCACGTACTGCACGGTCCAGTCGATCGCCGCCTGCGACGATTCCACCGCCGTGATCGCGATCTGGAGGCGCTCCCAGGGCAGTTGCTCCATCAGGCAGATGAAACCGCGGTTCAGATGCGCCTCGCCTCCGAGCAGGTTCCCGGGCGGCACGCGCACGTTCTCGAAGAACAGCTCCGACGTGTCCTGCGCCTTCAATCCCAGCTTCTTGAGCCGCTTGCCGGTCTGAAACCCCGGCATGCCGCGTTCCACCAGCAGCAGGCTGGTGCCCTTGGCCCCGGCGGCGGGATCGGTCTTGGCGACCACGATCACCAGGTCCGCATGCCAGCCATTGGTGATGAAGGTCTTGCTGCCGTTGAGGAGGTAGCTGCCGTCGTCCTGGCGGATCGCGGTGCTCTTGATGCCCTGCAGGTCGCTGCCCGCTGCCGGCTCGCTCATGGCGATCGCGCCCACCATCTCGCCGCTCGCCAGGCGCGGCAGGAAGCGCTGCTTCTGTTCTTCGGTGCCGTAATGCAGGATGTACGGCGCCACGATCTCGCTGTGCAACCCGAAGCCGACACCGCTGAAACCGCCGCGCGCGAGTTCCTCCATCTGGATCACCGAATACAGCTTGTCGGCGCCCGATCCGCCGTATTGCTCCGGCAAGGTGGCGCACAGGTAGCCGTTGGCGCCCGCCTTGTTCCACAGCTCGCGCGCAACGAAGCCCTGCTCTTCCCACGCTTGGTGGAACGGCGCCACCTCCTTGTCGACGAACTTGCGGAAGGCATCGCGAAAGCCATCGTGGTCGGCGTTGAAGAGCGTGCGTTCGATCATGATGGTTCCTCAATGACAACCGCCGCCTCGAAGGGCGGCGGTGGAAGCTTACTGCACGCCCGCCGCCTCTTGCGGCGGGGTGCTTCACAGGATCACAGGCGCGACGAGGTCGGTGCGGCGCCGAATCGACCGGCAATCCCGCGGGGCGTCACCTCCGCGACGGGTCTACCACTCGATGGGGAGTCCATGGAAGCCGAGCGTCTGCGGTCCGACTGCCTATACTGGTCAAGCACCAGAACCTCGAGGATCCGCCATGACCGAAGCCTACGTTTACGACGCCATCCGCACGCCCCGCGGCAAGGGCAAGAAGGACGGCAGCCTGCATGAAGTGAAGCCCGTCAACCTGCTGGCCGGGGTTCTGTCCGAACTGCAGCGCCGCAATGACTTCGACACCGGCCAGGTCGACGACGTCGTGATGGGCGTGGTGTCGCCGATCGGCGACCAGGGTTCGGTGATCGCGAAAGTGGCCGCGCTCAAGGCGGGGTGGGATTACCGCTGTGCCGGTGTGCAGATCAACCGCTTCTGCGCCTCGGGACTGGAAGCCGTGAACATGGCTGCGCAGAAGGTCCGCTCGGGTTGGGAAGACCTGGTGGTGGCCGGCGGCGTCGAGAGCATGAGCCGCGTGCCGATCGGCTCCGACGGCGGCGCCTGGGCGCAGGACCCGGAGACGAATTCAGCGACGGCATTCGTGCCGCAAGGCATAGGCGCGGACTTGATCGCCACACTCGAAGGGTTTTCGCGCAATGACGTGGATGCCTTCGCCATGGAGAGCCAGAAGCGCGCCGCGGCCGCGCGCGAAGGCGGCTTCTTCGCGGGTTCGGTGGTGCCAGTCAAAGATTTTCTGGACCAGACGATCCTGGCCGAGGACGAATTCATCAAGCCACATACCACGATGCAGGGACTGGCTGCTTTGCGTCCCGCCTTCGAGCAGCTCGGTGCGATGGGCTTCGACGACGTTGCGATCGGTCGCTATCCTCACGTCGAGCGCATCCATCATGTGCACCATGCGGGCAACTCGTCGGGCATCGTCGACGGTGCCGCCGCTGTCCTCATCGGCAGCGAACAGGCCGGCAGGACACATGGCTTTAAGCCGCGCGCGCGCATTGTCGCCGCTGCGCTGTCGGGCGATGACCCGACCATCATGTTGACCGGACCCATGCCGGCAGCCCGCAAAGCCTTGGCCAAGGCAGGAATGACGATCGACCAGATCGATCTCTTTGAAGTCAATGAAGCGTTTGCTGCGGTGCCGATGCGGTTCATGAAGGAGATGGGCGTCCCGCACGAGAAGGTTAACGTGAACGGCGGCGCCATCGCCATGGGCCACCCGCTTGGCGCAACCGGCGCGATGATTCTCAATACGCTGATCGACGAGCTGCACCGGCGCAAGCTGCGTTTTGGCATGGCCACGCTGTGCGTGGGTGGCGGCATGGGGATTGCGACCATCGTCGAGCGGATCTGATCTCATGAAAACCATCCAGTACGCCCTTGAAGGCGGCATCGCCACCGTCACCTTCGACGAGGAGGGTTCTCCCGTCAACACGATGTGCACCCAGTGGCAGAACGACCTCACAGAGGTGACTACGCAGGTGGTGCGCGACAAGGACGCGATCCAGGGCATCGTGCTGGCATCCAACAAGACCACCTTCTTCGCCGGGGCGGACCTTAAGGCGACCATGCGTTTGCAGCCCGCCGATGCACCGCAGGTGTTTCGCGAGATCGAACAGACCAAGAAGAATTTCCGCACGCTGGAAACATTGGGAAAGCCGGTCGTCAGCTGCCTGAATGGCACGGCATTGGGCGGCGGCTGGGAAGTCGCCTTGGTGGGCCACTACCGCGTCGCGGTGGATAACCCCAAGATCCAGTTCGGCCTGCCCGAGATCACGCTGGGCCTCATTCCCGGCGCTTCCGGCATCACGAAGATGACGCGCTTGCTTGGGCTCATGGGCGCGCAACCGTACATCCTGGAGAGCAAGCTTTTCACGCCGCGCGAAGCGCTGGAGCTGCGTCTGGTGCACGAGCTGGTGGCCGATGCTGCCGCGCTACGACCCGCGGCGCTGGCGTGGATCGGGCAGCACGCGGATGGCAGTGCGCCGCCCTGCCATCCCTGGGACGACAAGAACTACAAGATGCCCGGTGGCACACCCGCCAATCCGAAGATCGCGGGCGCCCTGAGCCTGGCCCCCGCGATGCTCAAGAAAAAAACACGCGGGCTTTACCCCGCACCCGAGTACGCACTGGCTGCAATGGTAGAAGGCGCGCAGGTCGATTTCGATACCGCACTGCGCATCGAATCGCGCTACCTTGCCAAGCTGATCGCGGGGCCCGTCGCGAAGAACATGATCAACACGTTCTTCTTCAACATGAGTGCCATTCGTTCCGGACAATCGCGACCGAAGGACGTGCCCCGCTACAAGCCGCAGAAGGTCGGCATTCTGGGCGCCGGCATGATGGGTGCAGGCATCGCCTATGTGCAGGCGAGCCGAGGCGTGGAGACGGTGCTGCGCGACGTGAGTCACGACAAGGCCGAGGCAGGTCGCAACTACAGCACCAAGCTCACCCAGTCGCGGGTGGACAAGGGCCGCATGAGCCCGCAAGAGCAAGCAGCCCTGCTCGCGCGCATCACTGCAACCGAATCGCTTGAACCGCTGCGCGGCTGCGACCTCATCATCGAGGCCGTGTTCGAGAACCGCGACCTCAAGGCCCGCGTCACGCAGGACGCCGAGCCGCTGCTTGCGCCTGGCGGCTTCTTCGCAAGCAACACCTCCACGCTGCCGATCACCGGCTTGGCCCGGGCCAGCCGCAACGCTGCGAAATTCGTTGGCATCCATTTCTTCAGCCCAGTCGACAAGATGAAGCTGGTCGAGATCATCCGCGGCAAGGAGACCGACGACGAGACCGTGGCCCGGGCATTTGACTACGTGCAGTCCATAGGCAAGGTTCCCATTGTCGTGAACGACTCGCGCGGCTTCTTCACGTCCCGGGTGTTCGGCACCTTCGTGATGGAAGGGGCCGCGATGGTCGGCGAAGGCATTCCCGCGGCGGTGATTGAACAGGCGGGCGTCCAGGCCGGCATGCCGGTGGGCCCGCTCGCGGTGTTGGACGAGACAGCGCTGTCTCTGTCGGTCCACGTGCTCGATCAAACGCGAACCGACCTGCGCGCCGAGGGTGGAACCTACATCGCCACCGCGGGAGAGCTGCTGGTTGAGCGCATGGTCAAGGAATGGGACCGGAACGGGCGCGCGGCGGGCGCCGGTTTCTACGAATACCCCACCGAAAAAGGCGCCAGAAAATTCCTGTGGCCGGAACTGAAGAACCTGTTTGAGACGCGCGACATGCAATGGGACATGCGCGAGCTGAAGGACCGCTTGCTCTATCGGCAGGCCGTCGAAACAGCGCGCTGCCTGGCGGAGAACGTGTTGACCACGGTGCACGACGCCAACATCGGCTCGATCTTCGGCATCGGCTTTCCGGCCTGGACCGGCGGCGCGATGCAGTTCATCTATGGCACGGGCATCGATGCGTTTTCCACGCGGGCGGGCGAGCTTGCCGATCGCTACGGGCCGGGCTTTGCGCTGACGGGGAAGGTCAACGAAGCCATCGTCAGGCACCAGCCGCGTTACTGATCCACTACCTCCAGTTACGAGCCGGTTGGGCTCGTAGTCCCCCTCCTACTGTGCGAAGAGGTGGCTTCCTCGTGCGGGGCGCTGCCCAGCTTCCTAGCATGGGGCATTGCTGTCACCCCAGGAGGGCTCCATGCTCCACGCCGGCCTGTCGTCCCCCTCCCCCAGCCCGGTGCTGGATGCGCTTTTGCCGTTGCGCCGTCTGATCCAGCGCACCGTCCGTCCCTACCGCATCACTGCTCACGGAAAGCTTTATCTAGGCGAAGGCCAGCCGGTAATGGTCATGCCGATTTTCGGACAAGGTCCCGAGAGCACCGCATCGCTACGTCGTGTACTCGACGAGGCCGGCTTTACCACCTACGACTGGGGCCTCGGTGCCGACACCGGTCCCGGGCCGCTTGGCATCGATCACTGGTTGCCGCGCCTTGAAGAACAAGTGATCGAGGTCTTTGAGGCGCAGTGGAAGCCGGTCACCCTGCTGGGATGGAGCTTGTCGGGGGTCTATGCGCGCGAAGTGGCCAAGCGCACTGACCCGCTGGTGCGCCAGGTGATCACCTTGGGTACGCCCTTCAACACTGCCGCCAGCCCGCGCGGTGAAGCTGCCTTGATCAAGGTGCTCGCGGGTGAGGATCCGCGCAAGGCGCTGGCTGTGCGCAAGCGCTTGCGCCAGCGGCCGCCCGTCCCGTGCACGTCTCTCTACAGCGCCGAGGACGCGAGCCTCCCATGGCGCATGTGCACCGAAACCGAGTCGTTTATTTCCGAGACGATTGAAATTCCGGCGGGAAATCCGCACGCTTTGGCAGCCCACCCGCGTGCGCTCGAAGTCATCACGCATCGCCTGGCGCAACCGGACGGGGAGTGGCGGGCCTTCAGCGTCTAGCCCCCAAGCGCAAGCTGCTTAACAGCGTCGGCGCGATAATTGGCGAAATGAGTCCACTGCCAGAGGCGCCCCCCGAACAAGCGCCGGTCAGGCGTCCCCAGCCCGAATCCCTCACCGACCTGTTCTTTTCTTTCACCCTGCTCGCGCTGCAGGGTTTCGGCGGCGTACTCGCCGTGGTGCAACGCGAACTGGTCGAGAAAAAGCGCTGGATGACGCGCGAGGAATTTGTGGAGGACTGGGCCGTGGCGCAAATCATGCCTGGCCCCAACGTTGTCAACCTCTCCCTGATGATCGGCGATCGCTACTTCGGCCTGCGCGGCGCAATGACGGCGCTCGCCGGCATGCTGGCCTTTCCCTTGCTGGTGGTGCTCGCTCTGGCGCTGCTGTATGCCCAATTTGCCGATAACGTGCAGGTGGCCGGCGCCTTGCGGGGCATGGGCGCCGTGGCCGCGGGCCTGATTACCGCCACCGGTCTCAAGCTGATGAGCGCACTCAAAAAGCACCCGCTGGGCGTGCCCATGTGCACGGCGTTCGGCGCGGCTTCTTTCGTTGGTATCGCCCTGCTGCGTTGGCCGCTGGCCTACATCCTGCTGGGAGTGGGAGGCCTGGCCTGCGTGCTGACCTGGCGCAGTTTGGTGCGGGCTGGACAATGAGTCTCACTCTCTCCGTTGGCGACTGGCTCTCGCTCTTCGTGCATTACCTATTCTTGTCCCTGCTCTCGGTGGGTGGCGCCATCACCACGGTGCCGGATATGCACCGCTACCTGGTCGACCAACAAGGCTGGCTCACCGATCCGCAATTCAACGCCTCGATCGCGATCGCCCAGGCTGCGCCGGGACCCAACGTACTTTTCATCGCGCTCCTCGGTTGGAACGTCGGCCTCAATGCGGGCGGGATACCGACCGCGTTGCTCGGCATGCTGGTGACGATGACAGGCATCATGATCCCCAGCACCACCCTGACCTACCTGGCCACGCGCTGGGGCCACGAAAACCGCGAGCTGCGCGCGGTGCGCGCTTTCAAGCAGGGAATGGCGCCCATCGTGATTGCGCTCCTCGTGGCCACTGGGTGGATTCTCGCCACCGGCAGCGACTACGTGACCCGCGATTGGCCGCTCTGGCTGGTGGCCGTCGTCACGGCATTGCTGGTCTGGCGCACCAAGGTCCACCTCCTGTGGCTGCTGGGCGGCGGCGCGGCGCTGGGGTGGGTCGGTTGGCTGTAGCGCCTGTCAGCGGCACACACCTGGCTGCGCTTGCAGCAAGGCTGCGGTGTCCTGCAGTTGTAGGCCCGGCTGCTCGCGCAATTGCGCACGCAACCAATACGCATGCTCCACCCCCACGAGCGCGACGACACGCTTGCCGGGGTGCGCTCGCGCCACGCGCAGAATTTGCGCAAGGAAGTGTTGATTCCAACCGTCCCAAGCTGCCGCCTGATCCGGCGGCGTGATGGCATCCTGGAACCGGTGCTTCACTTCCAGCAACGCATCGGTCTGCACCGAGTTGACGTCGCAGGCTGTCTTCCAGTTCTCCAGCAGGTAGGAGAACAGCTGGCTGTTGTAAGCCTCGAACGCCTTGGCCTGCTCGGGTGCGCTGCGGGCAAAGGTGCGGTCGGCGTTGACAAACTTGTCGAGCAGCGCTGCGCGCAACGTGCCCGAGGGCTCGAGGGCTACCGCGGCGTAATTGCGGCGATCGAGCAAGGGGTACACGCTCTGCGGATACTCCTGCTTGGCGCGCTGCGGCGTGCGGTTCGCGATCTCTTCGGCGGTCAGTTCGAGGGCCAGCACGTCGGGCTTGAGCAATTCGATCGTTGTGGCCAGGTCCGCGAAACCGTAGCGCGCGAGCTTGGTGTGGTACTGATGCAGCGTGGCAAGTACCACCACCTCGGTTTGCAGTCGAGCGGGTGCCTCGGCTGCGCGCACGGGCAAGGCAGTTCCCAGCATGCCGAGCAGGACTGCAACGAAAGCGGCGAAGCGCGTCAAAGTTATCTTTCCTCTTTCAGGACCTCACGCACCATGAGCAACTCGTCCGGCCCGACACCGAGCGCAGTGTAGACGTGCGGGTCCGCGGGAACGAAGTCCAGCCGCTCCAGTAACCGCAATGAGCGCACGTTCGTTCGCTTCAGGACGGCCGACAGAGTTTGCACGCCGTGCTGCTCACGCAATTGGTCGATCATGGCGCTGACCGCCGTGCTCGCAATCCCGCGGCCCCAGTGAGGGCTGGAGAGCACGTATGCGATTGCGGCGCGACCGTTGGCATCCACCGTTGCCTGGACATAGCCCGCCAACTCACACCACGGCAACCGTATCACCCAGTTGAGCCACTGTTGTTGCCCGTCCGGCGAACTGCGCGATTCAAGCTTGCGAAAGCGCTCCTGCAACCACTCGAGCGAGGGCGGCGGCTCATTCTCGTGCTCATAGATCGCAGGATCGGCAAGTACCTGGAACATCTCCAACGCATGCAGCGCCCCCTGCGGTTCGAGCGTGAGTTTCGGCGGCATCATTCAGGCCTTGATGGCGTTTCTCAGCGAGCGACGATTGCCCAACGCTCATGGTCGCGCCAGCGGCCACGGATTTTGAGGTAACGCGGCGAATAGCCTTCCTTCTTGAAGCCACAGGAGCGGACCAACGCGATGGATGCCGCGTTCTCCGGCTGAATATTGGCTTCCAGCCGGTGAAGTTTGAGTTGGGTGAAAGCCGCGCGCACGACCAAGCCTAGACCGTCGCGCATGAGGCCCTGCCGCTCGTGCCCGGCAAAGGCGTAGTAACCCGTGTAGGCGCTCTGGAACACGCCTTGCACCATGTTGGTGATATCGACGAAGCCGACCAGCGTGCTCGTGTCCGAGCGCCGCACCAGGAAACCGAAATTCAGCGGACCTTGCAGCCGCGCTGCCATCGTCTTGAACTTTTCGGCCGTCGCAGGCGGCGACACCCAGGACGCGTGCAACTTGCGGCTACGAGCCGCAGCGGCGATGAAATCCGCTTGGTCGGCGGTCGTGATGGGAGCGATAAAGACTTTGGATGCCATTAGCCATGTTAGACCGCAAGCAGTTTCACCAGAACGCGGTTCTCATGGCTCTCGCCCTCAAAGGCATAAGGTGTTGCGCCGACGTCGGTGAAGCCCTCCGCTGCATAAAAGGAAAGCGCCCGAGAATTGCCCACCCACGCGGTGAGCCACATTGATTTCAGCCCCCGCGCGCCGGCCAGCACCTGCACTTCACGCAAAAGCGCGCGGCCTATGCCCTTGCGGGTGAAGCGCTCCTGGACATAAAGTCGCTTCAGTTCGCAGGCAGGCGCCGCGTCCACGAGTTCGTGCGCGGCGCCAAACACCGTGTGGGCATAGGCCACCAAGTGACCGCTGCGCTCCGCCAGCACGAAGGCGCACGCAGGCGACGCAATCTGCGCAGCGATCGCCGACTCGGAAAGTTGGGCCGCCGCCTCCCGCGCGAGCGCAGGACGAACTCCCTCGGTGGCATACGTATCGAAAAAGACCTGCGTGCCCAGCGCGCTTACACACAGTGCATCTGCCGGATCGGCCAGGCGAAACGACAGTTCCGCCACCTCCTGCGGCGCCTTCAACGCGGGTTCTCGAAAAACACGTAATTCACGTGGTCGCCGATCTCGAAGTAGCCCTTCTTTTCTGCGGGGTCGGCGACGAAGTTCAGGTTCTCGTCCAGCACCCCGTAGCCGAAGCGATAAGCCCGCGGCTTGTTGTCGTCAGTGCCCAGCGCGGTGCTCAGCTTGTCCACCTTGAGCCAGCGGCGCACCAACTTGTCACCCGCGTACACCTCCAGCACACCGTTGGTGCCGGTCCAGTTCTGGATGTCGCGGCCCAGCTTGTTCTGCTGCTCCTGCGTGCAGGAGGTCAGCATCACGAGCATCACGATCGCGAAAGCGCGAAAACGAAAATGGGTCATAGGTTCACTCCTTGAGCAGTTGGGGCAGCAACTGCGCGCCGTGCCGCTCGCAGCCCGCCGCGCACTTCTTGGATCATGTTCGTTGCCGCAACGCTTCGTAAAGGCAAACCCCGCTGGCCACCGACACGTTCAAGCTTTCCACTGCGCCGCGCATCGGAATGCTCACCAGCTCATCGCAGGTCTTTCGAGTCAACTGGCGCAGGCCGGCGCCTTCGGCGCCCAGCACCAGCGCGACCGGGCCTTTGAGGTCGACCTCGTAGACCGTCTTGGACGCATCGTCGCTGGTCCCTATGCACCAGATGCTCCGTTCCTTCAGCTCGCCGAGCGTGCGGGAAAGATTAGTCACCATGAAATACGGCACGGTTTCTGCCGCACCGCTCGCCACTTTAGCCACAGTGGCGTTTACCCCTACGGAGTGGTCCTTGGGCGCGATCACGGCATGTGCACCCGCGCCATCCGCCACCCGCAAGCACGCGCCCAGGTTGTGCGGATCCGTCACGCCATCCAGTACCAGGAGCAGCGGCGGCGCCAGGATTCCATCCAGCAGGTCGTCCAAGGAATTCACCGCCTTGAGCACCTCCACACGTGCGGCGACGCCTTGATGGCCGTGGCTGCCGGCCAGTTTGGCCAGACGCAGGTTGTCGGCCTCAATCACGCGGACGCCCGCTTCCGCTGCGCGTTCCAGGAACTGGCGCATGCGCGCATCCTTCCGGGTCGGATCGGTGTATATCTCGATAACGGACCGGGGCGCGGTCTTGAGCCGCACGCCAACAGCGTGAAAACCAAACAGAACTCTGGGCGAAGACATCACACGATTATCCCGTGACCGCGCCCCTGTCCCCTGTATAAAATGGAATTACTACAAGGAGTGAGAGGTATGGGGCTCCGACTCAAATTCAACTTGGTGTTGGTGGTCGTCTTTCTGGCCGGTTTCGCCGCGGCTGGCGCCGTCTCGCGCCAGCTGCTGCAGGAGAACGCCCGCGACGAGGTGATACGCGACGCGCGCCTGATGCTGGAATCGGCGAGCTCGATGCGAACCTACACGGTAGACCAGATCCGGCCCCACCTGATCAAGCAGATGGACGAAGTCTTTCTGCCGCAGACCGTGCCCGCCTATGCGGCCACCGAAACGATCAACACGCTGCGCAAGAAGTACGTGGAGTACAGCTACAAGGAAGCAACGCTTAATCCGACCAATCCGCGCAACCGCACGGCCGACTGGGAAGCCGACGTCGTGCACCGCTTTCGCAATTATCCCGACGTGAAGGAAATCGTGGCTGAGCGCCAGTCTTCTACCGGGCGCAGCCTCTTCATCGCCAAGCCGATTCAGATCAGCAACCCGGCCTGCCTGCAATGCCACAGCACCGCCGCCGCAGCGCCTCCGTCGATGATCAAGATCTACGGCGAAGCCAACGGCTTCGGCTGGAAGACCAACGAGATCGTCGGCGCGCAGATGGTCAGCGTCCCGATGGACGTGCCCTTGCAGAAGGCTGAGCGAGCCTTCACCACCTTCATGGGATCGCTCGCGGCTGTCTTCGGTGCAGTCTTCATTGTCCTGAACATCATGCTTTCGTGGCTCATCGTGCGCCCGATCCGCAAGATGTCCGAAGCGGCCGACAAGATCAGCACCGGCGAATTCGGCGAGCCTGAGTTCAACGAGAAGGGCAAGGACGAAGTCGCCGTTCTCGGCAGTTCGTTCAACCGCATGCGCCGCAGCCTGGAAAAGGCCATGCAGATGATTGAGCGCGGCGGGCCATAAGCATGACCCCGGCTAACCTGTTGTCCAGCGCGAACCTCTCCCCGATATCGGGGTGCATGGGCATGCCCCAGGGCGGGCCTGTCGCTGGCCGCCTATGAACACCATCCCGGTTCAGGACGGCGAACGCAAGGGGGCCAGCATTGATCCAGCCGCCCTGCCCGCTGGGCACAAAATTTTCGAATACCGCATTGAAAAGACTTTGGGCGGCGGCGGCTTTGGTATCACCTACCTGGCCCAGGACATCAATCTCGAGCTGCCCGTTGCCATCAAGGAGTATTTTCCTGGCGATCTCGCGCTTCGGTCAGCGGACCTGTCGGTCAGTGTCCGGACTTCCGACGGCGAAAAGCAGTTTCACGGGGGACTGGAGCGCTTTCTCGACGAGGCCCGGGCGCTGGCCGCTTTTCGCCATCGCAACATCGTGCGCGTGCTGCGGTATTTCAGGGAAAACGGGACCGCCTATATCGTCATGGAGTACGAGTCCGGTGACCCACTCAAGCGCTGGCTGGCCAAGCTTACGGAGTTGGACCAGAAAACCCTGCTGAAAATCATTTACCCCTTGCTGGATGGTCTGGAGGCCGTCCACCAGCTGGACTTTCTGCACCGCGACATCAAACCCGACAACATCTACATTCGCGCCGACGGCACGCCGGTGCTGCTGGATTTCGGGGCGGCCCGCCGCCTCGTCCACGAACGCGACATCACAAACATCGTCAGTCCGGGATTCGCACCTTTTGAGCAGTACCACAGCCAGGGCAACCAGGGTCCGTGGACGGACCTTTACTCCCTGGGTGCCGTGATGTACTGGATGACAACGGGCGAAAAACCGGTAGAGTCGGCGGCGCGTGTGCAGTCAGACACCATGCCCAAAGCGATTCAAATCGGTGACGCCGGCGTTTTCGGCGAAGGCCTGCTGCGCGCCATCGACTGGGCGCTGAGTCCCGATGAAAAGCGCCGCCCGCAACGCGTGTCTGACTTGCGGGAGGTGCTGGTATCAGCCGAGCACACGCGGGATGAAACACTGACGCTGAAAACCCGAGCCCCTGGCGACGGCCAGAGCGGCCCAAACAGCGACGTGCTTGCTTTTTTAACCAAATCGCAATCCATCTCGGGGGGCAGCGCGGAGAAGATCCGCAGAAACGTGCTGGGTACCGTGATGGTGTTGACCCTGGTTGGTTATACCCGGCAGTCGGTCGATGATCAGGTCGTACTGAAAGAGCGTTTCAACGACCTTATGGACAAGGCGCTCAAGGGCGTGCCGGTAGACTCTCGCGTTGTCATTGATGCCGGTGATGGGGCTGCCATATGTTTTCTCGGTGACCCTGAAGAAGCGCTGCAATCGGCCATGCTGCTGCGCAGCCTGCTGATGCAAAAGTATGGCCAGATGCTGTCGGTGCGCATTGGCATGCACCTGGGGCCTATACGCATCGTGCCAGACGTCAATCACCGCGTCACCGTGGTTGGCGATGGCATCAATGTCGCCCAGCGCATTGCGACCTTCGCCCATCCCAACCAGATTGTGGTGTCACGCGCCTATTACGACGTCATTTCGCGCATCACTGATAACGCGATCGGCATGTTCAACGCATTGGGCCCGCATCTGGATCAACACCTGCGCTCGCATGACATCTACGCTGTGCTGGATCCACAATCCAGACCACAGCATTCACCGGTGCAGCGCAGCAACGAGTTCGAAAACACGGCCTCTTTTGCCGCGCTGGCTTCCCTGACGCCAGAAATGGTCGCGGAAATCGAGGCGGAACTGGCAAAAAATATTGGGCCACTGGCCAAAGTGCTGGTCAAGAAAGCGGTGCCGCGCTCCATCAGCGCCCAGGGCCTGCGCGATTTGCTGGCGGTGTCCATTCCCGACCCAACGGCGCGCGAACTCTTTATCAAGCCCAAGAGCCACAAAACGCAGCCACCGGCTCATTCGGGAAGCCGTCCGGACACGAGCAACGCTTTCAGCCGCACTTACGCGGACGTCAGTCAACCCGTCAGCGCTCACTCGGGTCCCATTTCATCGCCCCATTTCTCTGACGCCCAGCTGGCATTACTGGAGCGGGCGCTGAGCCAGTTTATTGGCCCGCTGGCAAAAATGATTCTCAGAAAAGAAGTGGTGCGCCACAGCTCGCTCCAGGCCCTGCGTCAGGCATTGGCGGCCCAAATTGACCGACCAGCGGATCGTGACAAATTTTTAGTCGCCACGCACACACCTCACTGACCCTGCTTCGCAGCACTATATTTTTGATAGCGCAAAATGCCACTCCGGAAGAGGCATGCTGCCCCTTGTTCTTGGGCTTACACCAACTGACCGGCTTCGATGGTGATGCGCCTCTCGCAGCGCCTGGCAATACCCTGGTCGTGCGTCACCAGCACCAGCGTGGTCCCCAGCTCCTGGTTCAGTTCAAACATCAACGCCATGACTTTCTCGCCTGTGGCAAAGTCCAGGCTACCGGTGGGCTCGTCAGCCAGCAACACGGCGGGCTGCACCACAAAGGCCCGGGCCAGTGCCACTCGTTGCTGCTCACCGCCGGACAACACTTTAGGGTAGTGGCCCAGGCGCTCGCCCAAGCCCACACGCTTGAGCATTTCTGTGGCCTGAGCGCGCGCATTTTTGACGCCCGACAGCTCCAGAGGAAGCATGACGTTTTCGAGGGCGTTGAGATTTCCCATCAGCTGAAAGCTCTGAAACACAAAGCCAATTTTCTGCGCGCGCAGTGCTGCGCGGTCATCTTCGCTGATGGAAAACAGGTCCTGGCCCGCCAGCCGCACCGTTCCCTGGCTGGGCGTGTCCAGCCCGGCAATGATGGACAACAGGGTGCTTTTCCCAGACCCGGAGGCGCCCACAATGGCTGCAGTCTCCCTGGCTGCCAGTGCAAAGTGAATATCGCGCAAAATGGTCAATGTGCCGGTTGAGTCGCTGACGCTCTTGAAAACGTGCTCAACGGAAATAATTGAAGGGGTACTGGACGCAGCAGATACGTCGTTCAGCACATTAACCGCAGGGTCAAACATGGCAGCCTTGTCAAAAATCTTGAAATCCGACTTTACCAAGCTTGTCTATGCTGCGGCACACCGCCTTGCAAGACCCTTGGGCGCGCTGCTGGTTGTGGCTGTGACGGCAGGCCCGGTACTGGCGCTTTCGCCGGCTCTGCCGGGCAAACCCGCTCAAGGCCTTGAGGTAATTTTGATCGTCGGGGATTCTCTGAGCGCGGAATATGGCCTCAAGCGCGGCACCGGCTGGGTAACACTGCTAGAGAAACAGCTGGCCAGCGAAAAGAAGTCCGCGAAAGTTGTCAACGCCAGTATCAGCGGCGACACCACCTCGGGCGGCCGATCACGCCTGCCAGCCCTGCTGGCACAGCACAAGCCCACGACCGTGGTGCTGGAACTGGGCGGAAATGACGCGCTGCGCGGCCTGCCCCTGGAAATGACCGAGAAGAACCTCACGGCCATGACTCAGGCGGCCCGCAAAACCGGCGCCAAAGTCCTGCTGCTGGGCATGCAGGTACCACCCAACTACGGTGGCGCCTACGGTACAACCTTCTCCGGACTCTTCGCCAAGGTTGCCAAGGCCGAGAAAGTGGCACTCGTACCCTTCTTCCTCAAAGGGGTTGCCGATGTAGAAGACCCGGTCATCAACTTTCAGGCCGACCGCATTCACCCCAACGAACAATCCCAGGCAAAAATGCTGGCCACTGTGTGGCCCGAGCTGAAAAAACTCATCAAATGACCGCAAACGTATGAGTGTTGAACGCATTTCCGCCGCCGACGCTTTGGGGGCTCTGGAAACTTTCTCTGTCGTGATTGACGCCCGCAGCGAAGAGGAATACGCGGAAGATCGGCTACCCGGCGCCGTCAATTGGCCCAGCCTGCACGACGACGAGCGAAAAATCGTCGGCACGCAGTACAAGCAGATCAACGCGTTCGAAGCCAAAAAACTGGGCGCCGCGCTGGTTGCCAAAAACATTGCCGAGCACATTCACCGCGAGGTGCTGGACAAACCCAAAGACTGGCAGCCTCTGGTGTACTGCTGGCGCGGCGGTAAACGAAGTGGCTCGCTGGCCCTGGTGCTTGACCAGATTGGTTTTCGGGTCACGCTGGTCGATGGCGGCTACAAAGCTTTTCGCGCCGCACTGGTGGCTGATTTGCCCCAGTTAGCTGCACGCTTTAAGTACCAGGTCGTGTGCGGCACCACCGGTTCCGGAAAAACGCGCCTTCTGCAGGCCCTGCAAGCCCAAGGCGCGCAGGTGCTGGACCTGGAGGCGCTTGCCAACCACCGCAGCTCGGTGCTGGGCATGATTCCCGGCGTACCGCAGCCGAGCCAGAAAGCGTTTGACTCCAGCATTTGGGCGGCCTTGCGCCGTTTTGATCCCGCGCGTCCGGTCTACATCGAAAGCGAAAGTAAAAAAGTCGGCAACGTGGCGCTGCCTGAAGGCCTGGTGGCGGCCATGCGCTCCAGCCCCTGCCTGCAGCTGGATCTCCCAGAGTCAGAACGGGTGGCCTTGCTGATGGAAGACTATGATTTTTTTGTGGCTGACACCGAATTTTTCTGCGAACGCCTTGGCGCGCTGACCGAAGCCCGCGGTAAGGAGACAGTGAGCGACTGGCAGGCCCGTGCCCGCAGCGGCGATGTGGCGTCCGTGGTGCAGGAGCTCCTGGTCAAACACTACGACCCCGCCTATTTGCAATCGATACGCCGGAACTTCCAACAGTACGGCACCGCGCGGGTGCTGACCCCGCGTGATCACTCAGACCTTGCCATGACCGAAGTGGCTCAGGCCTTGCTGGCAGCCTGAGGCCGCCAAAAAACAAGGCTCCGGGGACAGTTTTGCTGTCCGACGGAGCCGGCGGGGGAACAAGTTGCTACTCTATTTATAGCAAGCTATTTTCGTAATTACAGCGCAAAATATTGGCTCTGCTTAAGTGACCGGGTGGAACGGCTCAAGGAGCAGCGTCGGCCGGGGCGGAATTGTCGCCTGCTTCACCGTCTGTCGCATCGTCATCGGGCAAGTCCGGCTTGCCTTCGGCCTTGCGTTTGAGCTTTTCCTCTTTTTTCTTCTTTTTGGCCAGCTCTTTCTGGCGTTTTTCGTAGGAATAATTGGGAGTTGCCACGGCGTGCTTTCTTCAGGAATATAGGTCTAACTGTACTGCATAGCAGCCAGCGCCTGCGCCAGATCAGCCTGCAGGTCAGCCACGGCCTCCAGCCCGATGGAAAACCGCACCAGCCCGCCTTTGTAAGGCCAGGGCGCGGTGCGGATGGCTGGTACGTCATAGGGCACGCACAGGCTGATGGGGCCAGCCCAGCTATAACCAATGTTAAATAGTTTCAGGCCGTCGCAGAAGGCGTCAACTTCCGCCTGCGTAAAACCTGCCTTGAAGACGATGCTCACCAGGCACGCAGCGGCAGAGCAATCGCGGCGCCAGACTTCATGGCCGGGCGAGCCCGGCAGCGCAGGGTGCAAGACAGCCTCAATCTGCGGCTGCCCTTGCAGCCATGCCGCCAGTTCGCGGGTGACGCTGTCCTGGGCGGCGTAACGCAGCGCCATGCTGTTCAGGCCGCGCATCACCAGCTCAGCATCATTCCCACTAACGCCATAACCCACGCGCATGTGGCAGAAATGAACCAACTGGTGCAAGGCCTCGTCACGCGTGACCACCGAGCCCATCAACACGTCCGCACCGCCACTGGGATATTTCGTCAGCGCCTGCACCGAAATGTCGGCGCCCAACTCAAAGGCATTGAAAGCAATACCAGCGCCCCAGGTGTTGTCCAGCGCAGTGACAATGCCTTGGGGATGCGCGCCGCCATGGGCTTTGACAACCGCCACCAGCGCCGGCAGATCCGGAAACTCCAGCGTGATCGAACCCGGCGCCTCGAGCCAGACCAGGCGCGTCTTCACGCTCAATTTGGTCGCCAGGTCAGCGGGTGACATCGGGTCGTAATACGCAAAGCTCACGCCCCAGGCGGTCAGCTCGTTTTGGGCAAAGGCCTTGTTAGGGCCGTACGCGTTGTCCGGAATCAGCACCTCGTCCCCGGCCTTGAGCAGTGCCATGTCCACCAGCGCCACCGCCGCCAGCCCGCTGGGCACAAGTGTGCAGAACTTGCCACCTTCCAGCGTCGCAATGCGCTCCTCCAGTGTGAAGGTGGTGGGCGTACCGTGCAGGCCGTAGGTATAGCCGGTCTTGTGCTTCCAGTCGCGCTGGCGCAAGGCAGCAACGCTTGGGAAGATGATCGTCGAGGCTTTGTGGATGCCGGGCTGGACTGCGTCAAAGCCGGCGGGCGGCTTATAGCCGTGGTGAATCAGTTGGGTCGAAATATCGCTCATGCCCCATGGTAACGGCAGGAGGAAGCAAGCGCGGGAGTCCGTCTTTTCAAGCAGGGGCCGCGGAACCGGCTTCGCCGGCCCGCAGGCGCAGCGCCACCTCGGGGGGCAGAGAGCGACACTCAGTGCGCGAACGTGGGGGTTCTATATCTTCCACTTCTCCATCAACTGCGCAGGCCGTAGCGCGTCGTAGCCCTCGAAAGGCTGATGAATCCAGGGATTGGTCGGTAAAAACTCGACCGAATAGTCAGGCTGGAATGCGGATACACCCTTGGTCCAAATCACAGCGCTGCGCAGCTCGGTAATCGGCTTGTAGTTGTTGCGTAGCTGATGGATCACGGCGTTGAGCGTGTGGCCGGTATCGGCCAGGTCATCGACCAGCAGCACTTTGCCAGCAATTTCGCCCTTGGGTGTGGTGATGAAGCGGGCGATGTCGAGGTTACCCTGCACGGTACCGGAGTCGGCTCGGTAAGAGCTGGTGGACATGATGGCCAGCGGCTTGTCGAAAATGCGCGAAAGAATGTCACCAGGGCGCATGCCGCCGCGGGCCAGGCACAGGATGGTGTCGAACTGCCAGTCGGACTGGTGGATCTTGATGGCCAGTTTTTCGATGAGGTTGTGGTACTCGTCGTAGCTGACGTAAAGGTGTTTGCCGTCTTCGGTCAACATGCAACTTGCTCCTGATTTTTAGCTTTCAGTGCCCGTTTTAATGGGGTTTGAAGGCTATTTGACTTTGGGTTTTCGTGACGGGGCTGTTCAGGCGATAAAGGGATGGCGCAGCAAGATCGTGTGATCCCGGTCAGGGCTGGTCGAAATCATGTGAATCGGCACGCCGGTCACTTCTTCAATGCGGTTCAGGTAGCGCTGGGCAGCGGCCGGCAGCTTGTCGTAGTCGGTGACGCCGACCGTACTCTGCGTCCAGCCCGGCAAGGTTTCGTAAATCGGCTTGCAACGCGCAATGTCTTCGGCGCCCATAGGAAGGATGTCGGTGATGTGCCCGTCGAGCTCGTAGCCGGTACACAATTCGAGTTGCTTAATGCCGTCGAGCACGTCGAGCTTGGTGATGCACAGGCCTGACAGGCCGTTGACCTGCGCCGAGCGCTTGAGCAGCGCGGCGTCAAACCAGCCGCAGCGTCGGCTGCGCCCTGTGGTCACGCCTTTTTCGGCACCTACAGTGCTCATGTGATAGCCGGGCGTGCCAGGTGTTTCCCAATCAAGTTCGGTTGGGAAAGGTCCGCCGCCCACGCGCGTGCAATAGGCCTTGGTGATGCCCAGGATGTAGTGCAGCATGCCGGGACCCACGCCCGCGCCCGCAGCCGCATTGCCGGCCACGCAATTGCTGGACGTGACAAAGGGGTAGGTGCCGTGGTCGACATCGAGCAGGGTGCCCTGCGCACCTTCGAACAGAAGATTGGCGCCATCACGGTGCGCGTCGTTAAGCTCACGCGAAACATCGGCCATCATGGGCTTGAGCAGCTCTGCGTGACGCATGGCTTCGTCGTACACAGGCTGGAACTCGATGGCCGGCGCGTTGAGGTAACCGGTCAGCACGAAGTTGTGCAGATCAAGCAGCTCGCGCAGCTTGGCGGCAAAACGCTCCGGGTACTTCAGGTCCTGCACGCGCAGCGCGCGGCGTGCGATCTTGTCTTCATAGGCCGGGCCAATACCGCGACCGGTGGTGCCAATTTTGACGGTGCCTCCGGTTTCGCGGCGGGTCTCGCGCGCCACGTCCAGCGCCACATGAAAAGGCAAGATCAGCGGGCAGGCTTCGCTGACGCGCAGGCGCGAGCGCACCTCAACACCGGCTTTTTCCAGCCCTTCGATTTCTTCAAATAGCTTGGCTGCCGAAAGCACCACGCCGTTGCCGATGTAACACTTGACGCCCGGCCGCATGATGCCGCTGGGGATCAGGTGCAGCGCGGTTTTGATGCCATTGATGACCAGCGTGTGGCCGGCGTTGTGGCCACCCTGAAAGCGCACCACGCCCTGTGAGCTTTCAGTGAGCCAGTCGACCAGCTTGCCTTTGCCTTCGTCGCCCCACTGGGTACCCACGACCACCACGTTGCGGCCGGCAGTTGCGGCAATTGTCTTTGTCATCTGTTTACTCTTTAAGATTCGTTGGAATGCGGGGCGTCAGGGCGGCAACTCAGGCCAGCAACGGGCGAACTTGCCACTGCCCGGATACTTTGGCCAGTTCGCGGTCACAGTCAAACTCGTCGACTTCATGCTCATGACCGGGCAACACGCAGGCCACGGTTTCACCACCAGCGCGGAGGCCGGCTATGGCGGCGCGCAGATCGGGCTCTTCACCCCATGGCGCGCGGATAGCCGCTCTTGGCGGCTTGGGAAGCAGCACGCTGACAAGCTCCTTCAGGTCCAGGCTAAAGCCCGCTGCCGGGCGATTGCGGCCAAATACCGCGCCCACCTCGTCATAACGGCCACCACGAACCAGTTCAGCGCCCTGCCCGCCCTCTCGCTGGCCGTGCCCATAGATGGCAAATCGGGTGCCGCTGTAGTAGGCATAACCACGCAGATCAGCCAGATCAAATCCAATTTTGACATCGGCGGCCAAACCAGCCACATGGGTTGCCAGCCATCTCAGGTTTTTCAACGCCTGCAAAGCCTCGGGCAAGTCCTTGAAGGCTTTTTCCGCCTCAAGCAATACCTTGTCATCACCGTACAACTGCAACAAAGTCTGCAGACCCTGTCGCGCGGCTGCCGGCAATTCGCCGTTAAGACTGGCGCTCAGGCTGGAAAGCTCGCTGGCATCCTTGGCTGCAAGCGCCCCGTGAATGCGGGCCAGCATGGAGGCGCTCACCTTGACGCCAGCCAACAGGCTGCTGACGATACGAACATCGGCCATGTCCACCGAGAGTTGTGTCACGCCGGCAGCGCTCAAGCCCTCAAGCGCCAACAACTGGGCTTCAAGGTCGGCCTCCAGTCCCGCATGGCCATAAATTTCAGCCCCGAACTGCAAAGGCTCGCGCGTGGCGTGCGGGCGATCGGCGCGGGTGTGCAACACCGGACCACAGTAGCAGAGGCGAGCTACGCCCCGGCGATTGAGCAAATGGGCGTCAATGCGGGCAACTTGGGGGGTGGTGTCAGCGCGCAGGCCCAGAGTGCGGCCAGATAGCTGGTCAACGAGTTTGAAAGTTTGCAAGTCGAGCGCTTCGCCGGTCCCGGTGAGCAGGGATTCCAGGTGCTCCAGCAGGGGCGGCATGACCAGCTCATAGCCATAACTGCGGGCCGTGTCGAGAAACAAACGGCGCAGTTCTTCGATGTGGCGCGCCTCTGAGGGCAGGACATCGGCAATTTGATCCGGCAATTGCCATGATGACGACCAGGCGGGCATGTATTTATCGGGCGCTGTTAAAAACAGGATTTTACCGGGCTTGGGCGCCGTTTTTGGCCGACTATGGACCAGATGCGACATTGCGACGCAAATACCGCGTTCCGTCGCGACCCGTCAGTGACTTTTTGTCAGAGCAAAAAGGCGAGCAGAACAAGGCCCGCTGCCACACTGCACAAACCAAAAAATCGAATCTGGCCGTTGCTCATTTTGAGGATTTGCTCAAACATGCTCCGCCAGCCAGCAGGAGAAATAAACGGCAACAGGCCTTCAAAGACCAGCAGGCACGCCAACGCGAGCCAGAGCGTGCTGCCGTCCAAAAGAACTTACTTCTTGGCTGGCGCGCCGCCTGCGCCAGAGCCGCGCATGGTCTTGAAAAAGTCCGATGAGGGATCGAGCACCATCACATCGCTCTTCTTGTTGAAGCTGGCCTTGTAGGCGTCCAGGCTGCGATAGAACTGGGCGAATTGCGGATCACGGCCGAAAGCGTCGTTATAGATGCCGGCAGCCTGGGCATCGCCCTCACCTTTAATTTTTTGTGCGTCACGGTAGGCATTGGCCACAGTGACCTCGCGCTGGCGGTCTGCATCGGCGCGGATTTTTTCGCCTTCGGCAGCACCGGTGGAACGCAATTCATTGGCAACACGTTTGCGCTCGGCTTCCATGCGGCGGTAAACCGACTCGGTGATCGCCTCGACATAGTCGGCGCGGGTCAAGCGGACATCCACAATCTCCATGCCCCAGTTTTTACTGCGCACCTTTTCCTGCACTTCGCGCTGGACTTCCATCATCAAGGCGTCGCGCTTGGTGGAGATCAACTCGCGGACCGTGCGTTTGCTTATTTCTTCCTGAAAGGCGTTGCGCACCTCCCGGCTGAGCTGGTTGGCACCAGCTTTTTCGTCCACACCGATGGCGCGGATGTACTCGGACGGATTGGTGATGCGCCAGCGCAAATACCAGTCAATCACCAGCCGCTGCTTCTCGGCCGTCAAC
The DNA here is from genome assembly GCA_046598365.1 of Polaromonas sp. Taxonomy (GTDB): domain Bacteria; phylum Pseudomonadota; class Gammaproteobacteria; order Burkholderiales; family Burkholderiaceae_C; genus Polaromonas. The sequence continues at coordinate 21,908 of JBKJIV010000026.1, forward strand.
ACAGGTTCGGTATCGGTACTGTCCAGCGTCAACAAACGCTTGTCGAGGTACTTCACGTCCTGAAACGGCGGCGGCAGCTTGAAGTTCAAACCGGGCTCGGTGATGACTTCCTTGATCTGACCCAGTGCATAAACGACACCAAACTGCCGCTGGTCAACGACAAACAGCATGGAACTGGCAAGTGCAAGCACCACCAGCAGTGAAGAAGCGATTAATCCAACTCTGTTCACTTTGTTCTTCCTTAACGGGTGTCGCGGTCACGTGTGCGGGAGGCATCACGGACACGTGTATCTGTGCCGTTTGGCACGACGGGCGCTACAGGTGCGGTGGTCGGAGCAGCGGCAGTTGGCTCACTGGCGGCAGCACCAGCCGTCTGCTGCATGATCTTGTCAAGCGGCAAATACAACAGATTGGATCCTTGGCGCGATTCAACCATGACCTTGGTGACGCTGCTGTAAACCTGCTGCATCGCGTCCAGGTACATGCGATCGCGGGTAACCTGAGGCGCCTTCTGGTATTCGGTCAACACCGATTTGAAGCGCTGTGCATCACCCTGAGACTGGGCCACTATACGGGCCTTGTAGGCCTCAGATTCTTCCTTCAGGCGCGATGCCGAGCCTACCGCGCGGGGAATCACGTCATTGGCGTAGGCCTGCGCTTCGTTTTTGGCGCGTTCGCGCTCCTGACCCGCTTTGAGCACGTCATCGAACGCTGCCTGCACCTGCTCTGGCGGTCGCACGCCGCCCTGCTGCATATTGATACCGACGACCTCAACGCCCACCTTGTAGCGGTCCAGAATGGTCTGCATCAGCTTGCGCACCCGCGGGCCAATCTGCTCGCGCTCCTCGCCAAGTGCTGCGTCCATGCGCATCTTGCCGACCACTTCGCGCACAGCCGTTTCGGCAGCCTGCACCACCGCATCTGCGGGGTTTTTGCTCTCAAACAGATAGGCGCGCGCGTCGTTCAAACGGTATTGCACGGCGAATTTGATTTCCACGATATTTTCATCTTCGGTCAACATGGCCGACTCGCGCAGTCCGGTGGACTTGATGATGCTGTCCCGACCGACATCGACAGACCTGATTTGGGTGACAAACAGGACTTCGTGCCGCTGCACCGGATAAGGAAGGCGCCAGTTAAAACCAGCTCCAACGGTTGATTTGTATTTTCCGAACTGGGTAATGACGGCCTGCTGGCCCTCTTGCACGATGAAGAAGCCGGTCCCCAGCCAGATAAGAACTGCCACACCGGCGATCAGCCCGATGCCTATGCCGGCATTTTTCATATCGGGCTGGAAACCGCCCGGGCCGCCCGCACCACCACCGCCTCCTCCGCCACGTACGCGCTGGCCAGCATTTTTGGCCCCGCCAAAAAGGCCGCCAAGTTTGCGATTGAAGTCACGCCACAACTCATCCAGATCCGGCGGACCCTGGTTTGGGCCCTGGCCTTGCGGACGGTTCGGCGCGGGTGGCCGCGCAGGCGGCACGTCATCGCGCCCAGCTTCCGGCTTGGACTCGTCAGACGAGGTTTTGTCGTCGTCACGGCCCCAGCGGGGATCGTTCAGGTTGAACATTCCGCGGGCGCGTTGCCGCAGCCGTCCTGGCAGGGTCGTCAATGTCTGTAGCGCAGGGTTCAGGTTCATGGAATCGAGCTCACTTTTTTCATAACTCCGACATTGTGCCTAATCAGGCGATAGCTTCCTTGGTTTGAGGGATATCTTCTACCGGCACCTGAGACGCCTGGCGGGCCAGCAACTGACGCAGCAAGGGCAAACCCTCACCGGTTTGCGCACTCACAAACACCCGGTCGACACGGGCACCGGTGTCCGAAAAAGCGTCCTTGATCTCAAAACTGTCACACAGTTGAAGCGGTCGCTGCAATTTTTCAAGGGCGTCGAGCTTGTTAAACACCAAAATCTGCGGCACAGCTGCGGCGCCTATTTCGGCCAGCACACGCTGCACCTGCTCAATCTGCTCCAGATGGTCGGGATTGGCGGCATCGACCACATGCAGCAACAAATCGGCGTCCGCAGCTTCCTGCAAGGTCGCCGCAAAGGCATCAATCAGTCCATGCGGCAAATCGCGAATGAAGCCAACGGTGTCCGAAAGCGAAACTGAACGAGCGGCGTCGCCCAGATACATCTGCCGCGTGGTGGTATCCAGGGTGGCAAACAATTGGTCTGCAGCATAGGCGCGCGCCTTGACCAGTGCATTGAAGATGGTTGATTTTCCGGCGTTGGTGTAGCCCACCAGCGAGACCGTGAAGGCGTTGCGTCGCTCGCGCTGGCGCCGCTGGGTCTGGCGCTGCTTTTTGACCTTGGTCAAACGCTCCTTGGTGCGCTTGATCGACTCGCTGATCATGCGCTTGTCCAGCTCAATCTGCTTTTCACCGGGACCACCGCGAACACCCGCGCCACCAGTTTGACGCTCCAGGTGGGACCAGCGCCTGACCAGACGGGTGGACAGGTATTGCAGACGGGCGAGTTCGACCTGCAGCTTGCCCTCGTGACTGCGCGCACGCTGGGCAAAAATTTCCAGAATCAGCATGGTGCGGTCATTCACCGGCAACTCCAGCACCCGCTCAAGATTGCGCTGCTGCGCCGGACTCAAGGACTGATCAAACAGGATTTCAGTAGCCCCCGTCTCCAGTGCCAGCATCTTGATTTCATCAGCCTTGCCACTGCCTATGAACAGTGCCGCATCGGGTGCCTTGCGTCTGCAAACCACGCGCGCAACCGGCTGCAAGCCCGCTGTTTGAGCGAGCAAGCCCAGCTCTTCAAGGCCGGCATCAAAATTGGGAAGGCCCAAATCCACCCCAACCAGAATGGCGGGTGGACATTTAGCCTGGCGAAAGTCCTGAGAACTCAGCTGGCAGGGCTTTCTTGGGATTCGGCTGCCGCAAAATTGACGGCGCGACCGGGAACGATGGTCGAAATAGCATGCTTGTAGACCATTTGGGTCACGGTATTACGCAGCAACACGACGTACTGATCGAAAGATTCGATCTGGCCCTGAAGTTTGATGCCGTTGACGAGGTAAATCGAAACCGGCACATGCTCACGGCGCAAAGTGTTGAGGAAGGGGTCCTGCAACAGCTGACCTTTGTTATTGCTCACGATATTTTCCGTGTTCAAGAGTTAGTAGAACTTCACCTTACCACAGCAAATTGCGGGCAGTTGTAGGCTCAGTCTGAATCTTTGTCCGCATAAGGGTTGCTCGACGATTTCATCTGGATCCGCAGCGGTGTGCCGACCAGTTCAAACTCTTTGCGAAAGCGTCCTTCCAGAAAGCGCTTATAGGCGTCGGTCACGTGCTCCAGCGAATTGCCGTGAACGATGATGATGGGTGGGTTCATGCCCCCTTGGTGGGCGTAGCGCAGCTTGGGACGGAACATGCCAGCCCGTTGCGGGCTCTGAAACTGCACGGCCTCCATCAACAAGCGGGTCAGCACAGGAGTCGACATCTTGCGGTTGGCCGATGCATGGGCCTGAATGATGGATTTCCATACCGGGGAAAGGCCCTGGCGCTTGATGGCGGAAATGTTGTGGATGGTCGCGAACTTGAGGAAAGCCAGGCGCGTCTCGACAGAGCGCTCCAGGATTTCCCTCTGGTAACTGTCAACTGCATCCCATTTGTTGACGGCAAGCACTACGGCGCGGCCACTTTCCAGGATGTAGCCAGCGATATGCGCGTCCTGATCGGTGACGCCTTGGGTCGCGTCAAGGAGCAACAGCACCACATTGGCGCTTTCGATCGCCTGCAGGGTTTTGACCACCGAGAATTTTTCGATTGCTTCGAATACCTTGCCTTTGCGGCGCAGGCCGGCGGTGTCAATCAGTTCAAACTTTTGGCCGGCACGCTCGAAAGGCACCGAAATCGCATCGCGGGTGGTTCCCGGCTGATCAAAGGCCACCAGGCGCTCTTCGCCGAGCCAGGCGTTGATCAAGGTTGATTTGCCAACGTTGGGGCGGCCCGCCACTGCCAGCTTGATCACCGAGGGATCGGCCAGCAGATCTTCTTCAGCGGGATCCGGCAATTTCAAGGGGAGCAAGGCCATCTCGACCAGCGAGCGCATGCCCTGACCGTGTGAAGCCGATACTGCCAGCACTTCACCCAAACCCAACTCAAAAAATTCGGAAAGTTGCACACCCTCGGTCATGCCTTCGGCCTTGTTGGCTGTTAGCACTGTTGGTTTTCCCAATTTGCGCAAATACCTGGCAATCTCGTGGTCTTGGGCATTCACACCCGCACGTGCGTCAACCACGAAGACGACCACGTCAGCTTCAGCCACTGCCTGGCGTGTCTGCTTGGCCATTTCCTTGTAGATGCCATCAACTGCATCAGGCTCAAAGCCGCCGGTGTCAATGACGATGAACTCCTGCGGGCCGAGCCGGCCGTTACCGTAGTGGCGATCGCGTGTCAGGCCGGCATAGTCAGCAACAATCGCGTCACGCGTCTTGGTCAAGCGGTTGAATATTGTCGATTTGCCCACATTGGGGCGCCCGACCAGAGCGAGTACAGGTTTCACGAGATGGCAAACACAGGGAATAAAGGTGGCAGAGAAGGGTCGGCACAAGCAAGGCCAGCCTCCCGTTGGGAAAGCGAACTACGCGAAGCGAGTACCGTGGCGGCCACCATTACTCGGGAGCGAATCCATAAACACCGCCAGAACGCGTGACCGCGATCATCGTATTGCCGGCCAACAAAGGGGAAGCAGCCACCGGCGTGCCGTCCGTCGTGAGCCGATTCTGGAGCGAACCGTCTTGCCGCGACAGCAGGTGTATCAAACCGGCCGAGTCACCAATGGCAATGGAGCGCCCCACCACCAAAGGTGAGGTCAAGCTGCGGTAACGCAAAAGGTCTGAGCTCCATGCAGGCTCACCGTCAGCCCGGCGCATTGCAAGCACTTTGCCGTCACCCTCGGTTCCGAAAACAAACCGCTCGTCGCTGTCAACGCCCTGCGCCGCGTTGGCTGGTTTGGTCCAGAGCAGCGTACCGCGCTGAGCGTCTACGCAGCCGATACTGGCTTGAAAAGCTCGGGCGCAGACGGTCGTTCCGTTGCGGCCCACATGTCCCACCAGGTCCACCAGACGCTCGACGTCATTGACGCCGCGCGGCGAAGCAATCGCGGCCTCCCATCGGATGCTGCCGTTCAAGGGGTTGAGCCCGGTCAGACGTCCGGCCAAACCGACCACCAGCGTATCCCCAACCGCCAGCATGACGCCACCCTGGCGTAGGACGAGTGGTTCGCTGGGACGCTGCTGGGTCCAGAGCTTTCTGCCCGTCTGACCGTCGAAAGCGTTGACCGAACGGTCCGCCGCGAGAACAAACACGCGGCCGCCCGCAACAAACGGCGAAGTGAACGCCTGGGCCGCCAGTTTTTGGCGCCAGATTTCACGCCCGTTGTCCAGCGCCACGACCTCGTTGCCACGGGTCACCACAGCAGCGAGTTTTCCATCACTGCCCACGCCAGCGGCAATCGGCGCACCAATACTGGTGCGCCACCGGTCACGTCCGGTACGCGTATCCAGTGCGGCCACCGTGCCGTCATTGCTGGCTACCACCAAGGTTTCGCCGTTAACATTGCCCTGAAGCGGAAAGGTCACCTCGCCGATGCGTGCGCTCCACACCTGCTTGGCAGGTACCAGCGCAACCACCGGCTGCAACTCTGCTGGCTGAGGTTTTTTCACGGAGCTTCCGAACAGGCCGGTGATCGTGGAACAACCGGAAAGAACCGCTACCAAAACGATAGCAACCGGTACCCGTGCAGAAACGGCACCGGACTTGAAAGACTTGATAAACATCACTGCTTGACCTCCGGAGCGGATGCGGGAATGACTGCAGCGGCGACCGCAGGGCTGGACGATGGCATTGCAGGGTTTGAACCCAGGGCATTGAGCTTGACCTCGACGAGACGCCGGTACTCGCTGCGCGCGTCCATGTCCTTGTAGGCTTTTTCGTATTCGGCTTTGGCTTCGCTTTTCTTGCCCTGCGCCATCAAGATGTCGCCCCGGCGGTCAGCCGCCAAAGTTGCGAAGTCTTTGGGGAAAGGAGAAGACAGCACCTTCAGGGCCTCGTCATACGCTTTGGCTTCCAGCAGCAAGCCGGCCAGGCGCAGGCTGGCTATGGCTGTATAGCCCTGATCCGCTTTTTTACCAGCAACCCATACAAGCGCCGATTTGGCACCATCGATATTGCCTTTGTCGTAATAGGTTTTGGCAGCGAGCAATCCGGCTTGCTGGGCAAATGTAGTTCCCCCAAAACGCTCTTTCATATCGGTCAATGCGCGATCCAGCTTGGGGATTTCTCCGGACTGAACAGCCCGCTCGACCTCGTCGTACATCATCGCGGCCTGCACCGACTGGTTGCGCTGCCAGTAGTTGTAGCCATTCCAGGCCGCAACAGCGCCCAAAATAATAATCAATGCCCAGGTAATCCGGTCGCCATACTGCTTCCAGAAGTGTTTCAGCTCGTCGAGCTGTTCCTGTTCTTCCAAATCGAGATGTTTTGCCATAAAGCTCTGTCTGTTCTACCCAATGAATGGTGTTGATTGTAGGGCGCGGGCGTCAGCCGACCACTCGCAGGCTTTGCGCCCACTCGGGGATGCTGCTCAAGGACCGCAGCGTTTGCGCTTGGGCGGCATCGGTTTTTTCACCGCGCAAGGCCTTGACCGCCACACAGCCGTCCGCTAGTTCGGTTGCGCCAAAAACCAGGGCAAAACGCGCGCCACTGCCATCCGCTTTTTTGAATTGCGATTTCATGCTGCCCATACCCTCGCCTCCTGCTGATCCATGCATTTGCACGCTCACGCCCAGCTCGCGCAAGGTCTGCAGGGTATGCAGAACCACAGGCAACGCAGACACTTCGGGTACCACTGCATAAGCGTCGGGCACGGGAAGCGTCATCTCGGTGCCCTGCTCCTTGATCAGATCAAGCACCCGTTCCACTCCCAAAGCCCAACCCACGGCAGGTGCCGGCTTGCCGCCCATTTGCCCGACCAGATAGTCGTAGCGGCCACCCGCACAGATGGTGCCCTGCGCGCCCAAGCGATCCGTCACAAACTCGAACACCGTCAGGTTGTAGTAGTCGAGGCCGCGCACCAGGCGCGGGTTGAGCGTCCAGGCTACGCCATTGGCGTCAAGAATGGCTTTGAGACTGTCAAAATGCGCCAGCGATTGGGTTCCCAGAAAATCGATAAGCCGGGGAGCGCTTTCAACGATGGCCTTCATGGCTGGGTTTTTGGTATCCAGAATGCGCAGCGGGTTGCTGTGCAGGCGCCGGCGCGCCTCTTCGTCGAGCTGATCGGCGTGTTTTTCAAGGTGTGCGATCAACTGGGCGCGATGCTGGGCGCGCTCTTCGGGCTGACCCAGACTGTTGATCTCCAGACGCCAATCGCTCAGGCCAAGTTCTTTCCACAAAGCCGCAGCCAGCAGGATCAGTTCAGCATCTACTTCAGCACCCGCAAAGCCCAAAGCTTCGGCGCCAATCTGGTGGAACTGCCGGTAACGGCCACGCTGCGGCCTCTCCCGGCGAAACATGGGGCCCATGTAATACAGGCGTTTGCCGCCTTCGTAAAGCATGTTGTGTTCAGTCACTGCACGAACCACACTCGCGGTGTTTTCAGGCCGCATGGTCAGGTGGTCGTGATCGCCATATTTGTCCGAGCGGTCTTCAAAAGAGTACATCTCTTTTTCGACGATGTCGGTGACCTCACCGATGCCGCGTATAAACAGTTGGGTGTGCTCCAAAATCGGCGTGCGGATATTGCGGTAGGCATAACGCCGCATCAACGATCGAACTTTTTCTTCCAGCCATTCCCAGCGTGCAGAGTCGGGCGGCAATATGTCGTTCATGCCTTTGACGGCAGCTAATTTTTCAACCATGGCAGTGATTAAGCGGTTTCAGCGACGGCTTGCGTGCCAAAACGCTTTTCAATGTAGTTTTCGACAATGACCCGGAACTCCTGCGCGATATGGTCCCCGCGCAGGGTGACGCTTTTTTCACCGTCAATGTATACAGGCGCGGCGGGCGCCTCGCCGGATCCCGGCAGGCTGATACCGATGTCAGCATGTTTGCTCTCGCCTGGCCCGTTGACAATGCAGCCCATCACGGCGACCTTGAGTTTTTCAACGCCGGGGTATTGCGCCCGCCACACTGGCATCTGAGCGCGAAGAAAATCGTCAATTTCCTTGGTCAACTCCTGAAAAGTGGTGCTGGTGGTACGGCCGCAGCCGGGACACGCAGTGACACTGGGCACAAAACTGCGAAGCCCCAGCGCCTGCAAAATTTCTGAGGCGATCAGCACTTCCTGCGTTCGCGCTTCGCCGGGCTGCGGCGTGAGCGAGACCCGAATCGTGTCGCCGATCCCCTCCTGCAGCAGCACCGCCAGCGCGACGCTGGAAGCCACCGTCCCTTTGGTGCCCATTCCAGCCTCAGTCAGACCCAGATGGAGCGCGTAACGGGATCGTTTTGAGAGCTCGCGGTAAACCGAGATCAAATCCTGAACACCGCTGACCTTGCAGGACAAGATGATCTGGTTTCTTTTCATGCCCATTTTTTCAGCAAGCACTGCAGAATCAATGGCCGATGTGATCAATGCCTCATACATCACCTGTTTGGCATCCCAGGGTTGGGAGCGGCGGCTGTTTTCGTCCATCAGGCTGGCCAGCAGTTCCTGATCCAGGCTTCCCCAATTGACGCCAATGCGGACCGCTTTGTCCCAGCGAACGGCTGCCTCGATCATCAGGCCGAACTGCCTGTCGTGTTTGTCGCCCTTGCCGACATTACCGGGGTTGATGCGGTATTTGGACAGTGCCTGTGCGCAAGCAGGATAGTCTGTCAGCAGGCGGTGACCGTTGTAGTGAAAATCGCCAACCAGGGGCACGTCAATGCCCATGCGGTCGAGCTGCTCGCGCACATACGGAACAGCCTCGGCAGCTTCCGGGGTATTGACGGTAATGCGCACCATTTCTGAACCTGCCAAGGCCAGTTCTTTGACCTGGATGGCGGTGCCAATTGCATCTACCGTGTCGGTGTTGGTCATGGACTGCACCCGCACGGGCGCATCGCCACCCACGGTGACTACACGAGAGCCCCAAACCACGCGTGCCTGTTCGGAGACACGTGGCTTGGGTGCAGCCGATTCGACTGGAAGACAGGGCACCACTATTTCACCTCAAAACGTGCAACGTTGTCTTTGCTGACCGGGCTCAGATCAAACGCGCGACCACGGACTTGAACCTGCGTCGCGTCGGCTCGACCGACCACCGCAACAAGCGGGAGGGAGCCAGATGCGCTTGCGGTTTCCCCAGAAGTCAGGGTGCGGCGCAAGACCACGACGCCTTTGGCATCTGTCACTTCGACCCAGGATTCACCCTTCGCCTGGAAAACAATGATGCCGTTTGTTGCCGGTGGCGTTGCAGCCGCCAAAGCCGATGCTGGACTGCTGATTATGGGTTGACCCAGAGCAGCACCTGACAGCGGCGGGGAAGCTACAGGAATGGTTGGCAAGATGGCAGGTATGGCAGGTACGGCGGCGGGCAACGCGGCGGAAACCGGGCTCACGGCCTCGGCAGACGCGGTCGGAGGCACTTTTGCGCCTTCGACCAATTCAACGCTTGCCATGGCAACACCAGACGGGGCCGCTGTCGCTGTCGGGCTGCCCGGGCTGGAAGCGCCTCCAAGAGGCTCCATCACTGGTGGAACCACCTTGTATTGCTGCTGCACAAATGGCAGAAAGATCAGCACCAGAGTCCCCAGCAACAGGAGTAGCCCGGCAAGCACGGCCGGCCGGGAAACCTGTGTCCAAATCGACGGGCCCGGTCCATCGCCCGGTGAGCGAAAAGGGGTGTTGATGCTGGTACGCTGGTAGTCCAGACGCGGCTTGCCGGTTTGAGGCAACAGCGCCAGCACTGGAGTCGCATCCAATTTGAGAGAGCGGCACACGCTCGCCGCCAATGCCCGCACAAAAACCGCATCGGGCAACAAGTCCAGCCTGTCGGCCTCCAATGCCTCCAGTTTTTTGACGGGCACCTTCAGTGAAACCGCCAGAGCAGCAATGTGCAAGCCAGCGGATTCCCGGGCGCGCTTGAGGAGGGTTCCGGCGGTGATTCCTGGTTCGCTCAAGCCCTCGTCTGTGGCCCCATTTTGCAACGCGGGCTCCTCCTGCTGAGCCGCAGGCTGGTCAGCCCACTCACTCATTGAAGGCCCCTCTGTCATAAGCGGCAGCCTCGCTCGACTGTCCAAAACGCTTTTTCAATTGCCCCACCAGCTGCATCATGGCCTCCCGATTTCCCAGACTGCGCTCCACCTTGATGCCCAGCCATAAAGTCTCGGCGTTTGCCAGGTCGCTGTTGTTCAAACGCCGAATATAAAACTGCGAGCGTGGGAGATCGCCCCTCAGAAACAGCGCGTTGGCCAAGTGATAACTCGTCACCGGGTTGCCGGCGTCCAGCTCAAAGGCCTGGGTCAGGCTGCGCTCGCCCTCCGCATTGCGCCCGGCCCGCACCTGACAAATGCCTTGCATGGTCAGCGACTTGGCCTGCCCACCATAGGAGGGGGCGGCGATGGCTCGCTCAAACAGCGCGGATGATTCGTTGTAACGCGCCTGCAGGCACAAAAGCCAGGCGTAGTTATGCAAAACATCGCCGTCCCGCGGATTAAGTGCCATCGCGCGGCGAAAACTTTCCTCGGCCAGCGCGTTGTCGTTCAACCTCATGTAGACCAAGCCACGCAGGTTGAAGGCATCGGCAAAGGTCGGATCGGCCACCAGCGCCTGCTTGAGCTCGTCGAGCGCGACATTGGTCTGCCCCTGCTGGAAATAGTTGGTAGCCAGCTCCAGGCGGATGCGGGCACGCTTGCGGTTGTCGGGTTCGTCCGACTCTGTGATGATTTCCCCGCGCCCCCCGCTCGCGGCTGGTGCACCCGAATTGCCCGCACAACCGGCGAGCAGCACAAGCGCCAAACATGCCGACAGTCCCATGAGTTTGCGAACGAGCTTCATACACCTACCTCTTTGGAGACGATCTTGATACCCTTGAGCATACCCTGCCGCTGCGTCGCCATACGCTCCTGAACCCCAGTACGGTCCTGCACATCACCAGCCAGTTGCCCGCAGGCTGCGTCAATGTCATCGCCGCGGGTTTTACGAACCGTGGTGACAATGCCGGCATCCATCAGGATTTTGGCAAATGCCATCACTTGCGGCATGCCTGACCGCTTCAGGCCCGATGCCGGGAAGGGGTTGAACGGGATCAGGTTGAACTTGCAGGAAAGACCCTGCAACGAATGCTTGTGCATCAATGACACCAACATTCGGGCATGTTCCGGCTGGTCGTTCACGCCATCGAGCATGCAGTATTCAAAGGTAATAAAGTCGCGAGGGGCTGCGGTCTGGTACCTGGCGCAGGCATCGAGCAGCTCCGCAATGGGATATTTTTTGTTCAGTGGCACCAGGTTGCTGCGCAGTTCGTCTTCCGGCGCATGCAAGGACACAGCCAAGGCGACCGGGCAATCCTGCGCCAGGCGGTCCATCATGGGCACAACGCCTGAGGTCGAGACAGTGACACGCCGCCGTGAAAGACCATAAGCATGGTCATCCAGCATCACGCGCAAGGCCGGCAACAACTGCGCATAATTTTGCAGCGGCTCACCCATGCCCATCATCACGACGTTGGACACCACGCGATCTTGTCTGCCAAGGTGCTGGCGCAGGAAGTGCTCAGCAAACCAGAGCTGGCCAACAATCTCGGCGGTCGTCAGATTGCGGCTGAAGCCTTGATGGCCCGTAGAGCAAAAACGGCAGCCGACAGCGCAACCCGCCTGAGATGAAATGCACAGCGTCCCGCGGTCGGACTCGGGAATGAACACGGTCTCGATGACGTCACCGGCTCCGACATCAAACAGCCACTTGATCGTGCCGTCAGCCGAATCATGGCGAGACACCACCTTGAGGCCTTGAATGTGCGCAGAGGCAGGGAGCTTTTCACGCAGCGACTTGGCCAGATCGGTCATCTGATCGAAACCTGTCGCGCCCTTTTGATGTATCCAGCGAAAAAGCTGGGTGGCTCGAAAACGTTTTTCGCCGAGCCCCTCGCAAAAAGCAGCCAGACCTTCCAGATCGAAATCAAGCAGGTTGGCAGTCATTGAATTGGAAATTTACCCCGGCTTGGTACCGGACCGCTCCAAATGCGCCGAAGCCCCCGTGGGGGGCAGCGGAACGCAGCGAAGCGTGGGGGCGACATGTCAGCGCGAATAGATGTTCATGCCCGGGAAGAAAAAGCTGATCTCCACTTGGGCAGTCTCTGTGGCATCAGAGCCATGTACGGCATTGGCATCGATGCTCTCGGCAAAATCGGCGCGAATGGTGCCGGCTGCGGCTTTCTTCGGGTCGGTGGCGCCCATCAGGTCGCGGTGTTTCAAAATCGCGTTCTCGCCTTCCAGTGCGGAAATCATGACCGGACCGGAGATCATGAATCCAACGAGGTCCTTGAAGAAGGGGCGCTCTTTGTGCACTGCATAAAACGCTTCGGCTTCGCCGCGCGACAGGTGCGCCATCTTGGCAGCGACCACTTTGAGGCCGGCCGCTTCAAAGCGGGCATAAATTTGACCAATAACATTTTTAGCTACTGCATCAGGCTTGATGATTGAGAGGGTGCGTTCGATCGCCATGAAATTTCCTTAACCTTGATTTTCGTGCTTTATTCAAATCGAATAAAGCCTCTGATTTTAACCCGTACGCAATGCCGCCATCACGTTAACCCCCGGCTTTCACGGGGGAGATTAACGGTTTCCGCCCCGGTTGCCGCCGCCATTGCCACGATTACCACCGCTGCGGTCTCCTCCGCCACCACCCCGGCGCGGACCACCGCCCCCGCCGCCATTGCCAGCACCCCCACCTCGCCGCTGCCCCTGGCCCTGCCCTTGGCCTTGACGTTGCCGGGTAAAGGTTTCTGCTCCGATGTAACCGAAGGAGGTTTTCATGGGGTCTGGCTGGGCTCCGCCCGGGGGTTTGTCACCCCGATCCCCACGGTCATCCCGCCGGTTTTGTGCAGGTGGCCCTGAATTTCCCCGAAAATTTCCGGCTCCGTTGCCACCGCTCGGGCCGCGACCCTTGCCGCCACGGCGACGATTGCCTTCGCGCGGCGCATCAGCACGACTTAAAGGAGGTTGCAAATCGTGGGGCTCATGTTCCGTGTCGTTTCTCTGCTCTGGCAAATTTTGTTGCGGGCCAGAGGCTGGAAAATTGCCTGTTTCGGGTCGCCCGCGTCCGCCGCGGGACCTGTCGTTTCGGCGTGGCCCTCTGCCTTGACGTCCTTCGCCAGCTGGACCGTCTCCTGGGCGCCCGGCATTCCTGGCGCCACGTGGATCTGCCCGGGATTCTGACCGACTGACAGCGCCAGTCAAATCCTGGATATCGCGCTCATCCAGCTCCACAAAAGCGCCTCGCTTGAGGCCTCGCGGAAGTACCACTGCGCCGTAGCGAATGCGAATAAGCCGACTCACAGCATGGCCCACCGCCTCAAACATGCGACGCACTTCGCGGTTGCGGCCTTCCGAAATGGTGACCCGGTACCAGCAATTGGCGCCTTCCCCCCCACCGGCTTCGAGTGAGCTGAACTGAGCCAAGCCGTCGTCAAGATTGACGCCTTCAAGCAAACGCTTTTTTTCTTCGTTGCTCAGCGCGCCCAGCACCCGCACGGCGTACTCGCGCTCCAGCCCAAAGCGGGGGTGCATCAACCTGTTGGCCAACTCGCCAGAACTGGTCAGCAGCAGCAAGCCTTCGGTATTCAGGTCCAGACGACCAACGGACTGCCACTTGCCCTGAAATAGTTTGGGAAGCCGACGAAATACCGTGGGCCGGTTCTGCGGGTCATCATGCGTCACGACTTCGCCGGAAGGCTTGTGATAAGCGATGACGCGAGGTGGCGGTGCATCGATACGCACCCGTATCGGCTTTCCGTTGACCTTGACGGTGTCACCGAACTGGATCCGCTGGCCGATATGTGCAGGCTCGCCGTTGACCGAAATTCGGCCTTCCAGAATCAGTTGCTCCATCTCCAGCCTTGAGCCCAACCCTGCCTGGGCCAGCACCTTGTGCAGTTTTGGCGTTTCTGGCTGAGCCGACAAAACCCGCTTGGTCAACTCAACCGAGACATCCTCTTCGTCGGCATCAAACTTGCCCGTCACCACATCTTCAAAGCGATTGGCCTGCACAGCATGAGGCTGCACACGGGTGTCCGGTCGGGCGCCGGAATCCCCTGATGTTGGCATCTGTTCCGCCGTCAAATCCGTAGCAGCAGCCCCGAATGAAGGAGGGGCAGCGTCGGATTTTGAGTCTTCAGCCGCAGGGGTCGGGTTGTTCGCAGCCGGGTGATCTGGATGATTCATGTGTTCGTTCAGACGTGGGGATCCGTGGACAAGGGGCTGGCGCCCGGATTTTCCTGAGAACTTTGGGAATCAGTTGGTTCCAGCTCAGTGACGACCTCCAGCTGCACCTGTGCATCGTCGGCATCACCGGACACCGATGCGGCCAGACCGAACTCGATCTGCTCCAGCAAGGTATCCTGGCTCGAGGGGTGATCGGTGGCTGGCAGCTGATCCAGCGATTCCAGCCCGAGGTCGTCCAGAAACTGCCGGGTTGTCGCATATAAACCGGGCCGACCGACGGTTTCCCGGTGACCGATGACTTCGACCCACCCGCGGTCTTCAAGCTGCTTGAGAAGCAGGCTGTTGATGGTGACGCCGCGAATGTCTTCCATGTCACCGCGCGTCACCGGCTGGCGGTAGGCGATGATGGCCAGGGTTTCCAAAGTGGCGCGGGTGTACCTGGGAGGTTTTTCCGGGTGCAGGCGGTCCAGATATTCGCGCATGTGGGGGCGACTCTGAAAACGCCAGCCGGTAGCCACATGGACGAGCTCCACGCCGCGTCCAGACCAGTCGTTCTGCAGGTCTTCCAGCAATACTTTGAGGGTGTCGGCCGTCAGCGCCCCGTTGAACAAAACACCCATTTCGCGCAAAGGCAGCGGCTGCTGAGCGCAAATAAGTGCCGTTTCGAGGACGCGCTTGGCATCCGTCGTCATCATGTACTTGGTTCCGAAATTATTCGAGCTAAAGGCGCCTGAGGGCGCAGTTCACATTCATGCGCAACCACTTCATCAGGGGCGCTATGTTGCGGGTAGCAGAAAACTACTGCGTCAATTGTATCTTAGCCCCAATTGATGCAAGGCTTCGGACAGATCAGGCGGCAGCGCCGACCTGAAGTCAAGCACCTCACCCGTCACTGGGTGATCGAAGGACAATTTGCAGGCGTGCAAGGCCTGTCGCCCCAAGTTGGCCGCCGGTTTGCCGCCATAGACCTCGTCAGACACCAGGGGATGGCCTATCGAAGCCATGTGGACACGGATTTGATGGGTCCGGCCGGTCTGCAACTTACAGCGCACCAGGCAATACGCCCCTTCGCTCTCCAACAGGGTAAAACCGGTTGATGCTGTTTTTCCAGAGTTTTTCTCAAGATCAACAACAGCCATTCGCAAGCGATTTCGGGGATCACGGCCAACGGGGGCATTGACCTGAATCGACGAAGGCCCTTGCCAGGCCCCATGCCCAATGGCAAGGTATTCACGGCTGACGGTTCTGGCCGCGATCATTTCCACCAGCTGGTCCATCACTTGCCGTCTGCGGGCCACCACCATCAGACCGCTGGTGTCTTTGTCCAGCCGATGCACGATACCCGCGCGCGGCAGCATGGCAGCCAGCGCATCGCGCGCCAGCAAGCCGTTGAGTAGCGTGCCACTCCAGTTGCCGGGCGCGGGGTGCACCACCAGCCCCGCCGGCTTGTTGATCACAAGCAAATGCTCATCCTCAAACACAATCTCCAAGGCCATGGCTTCGGGCTGGAAAGCCTGACTCTGCGGGGTTGGCTTGAGCTCTATCCTGAGGTCGTCGCCAGCCTTGACCTTGGCCGACACCTTGGTCACCGTCAAGCCATTGATCTGCACTGCCGCCGCCTCAATCAACTGCTGGAGATAACTGCGTGAAAACTCCGGCACAATGCCGGCGAGCGCGCGGTCCAGACGCACCCCGTGGCTGGCCGCAGGAACCATCACCTGCCTCAGCTCAAAGTCCGCACTCGCCTCCGCCTCGTCCAGGGTCTCTTCGGACGGGCCCAGCGGCGAAGCAGCGCCCGATATAATCAATTGGCTTTGTACAGAATCAGTCATCAAGAGGATCAATTGCGATGTTTTCCACCAAATTATCGGTTGTTCCAGTGACATCCCCTTCCGGCGCCCTTGTCCTTGCCTGCGCACTTCTGCTGTCGGCCTGCTCCACCCCCGTGAAGGACCCCACTGCCGCCTGGAGCCCCAACAAGATTTATTCCGAAGCCAGAGACGAAGCGAACTCGGGTGCCTACGACAAAGCCATTCCATTGTTCGAAAAGCTCGAAGGTCGCGCTGCCGGCACGCCATTGGCGCAGCAGGCGCAACTGGAAAAGGCCTATGCGCAGTACAAGGGCGGGGAGCAGGCGCAAGCCCTGGCAACGCTGGACCGCTTCATCAAACTGCATCCGTCCAGTCCTGCGGTGGACTATGCCCTGTACCTCAAAGGCCTTGTCAACTTCAACGAAAACCTCGGCCTGTTCAGCTTTATTTACAGGCAGGATCTTTCCGAGCGTGACCAGAAGGCCGCCAAGGAATCATTTGAGTCGTTCAAGGAACTCGTCAATCGCTTTCCGGAATCCAAGTATTCGGCGGACGCCCGCTTGCGCATGGTCTACATCGTTAATTTGCTGGCGCAGTATGAGGTGCATGTCGCCCGCTATTACTACAACCGTGGCGCTTACGTCTCGGCCATCAATCGCGCGCAATTGGCTATTTCCGACTACCGCGATGTACCCGTTTTGGAGGAGGCTGTCTTCCTGCTGTACAAGTCATACGACGCCTTGGGCATGACCCAGTTGCGTGACGACGCCAGGCGTGTGATGGAAACGACTTACCCCCAGAGCGAATACCTCTCCAAGGGCTTCAAGTCAGTCAATGAGCCTTGGTACAAGTTCTGGTAAGAAGGTCCAGCCTGTCGTTCAGTTCTTGCTCTGACGCCAGGCGCTGCATGGCAGGCAAAGCTCGCAACAAGCGTTTGCCGTAGCCCATAGCCGCCAGGCGGCTGTCACACACCACCAGCACGCCCTGATCTGTTTCGCGGCGTATCAGACGTCCGGCACCCTGTTTCAGCGCTACCGCAGCTTCGGGAAGAAAGTAGTCGTTAAATGCGCTCTTTCCTTCCGATTCCAGCAACCGCGACTTCGCCTCCACCATCGGGTCATTTGGCGGGGGAAAAGGCAGCTTGTCGATGATTACCAGTTGGAGAGCATCGCCCGGCACGTCTATCCCCTCCCAGAACGACGCCGATGCGACCAGAACGCATCCGGGCTTGCCGTGGCTGTCACCCTCTCGAAAACGCTCAATCAGCGCCCTCTTGGGCATGGCACCCTGAACCAGCACCTCGACGCCAGCCGAATTTTCAAACGCCACCTCGAGTGCCTCTCCAATAGCACGCAGGGCTCGCAAGGTGGTGGTGAGTACCATCGTTCGTCCACCCAGGCGGCGAGTCCAATCGGCCGCAGCAGCTGCCACTGCCGCGGTGTGCGTGGGATCGGCGGGTTTTGGAAAATTTTGAGGTATGTAGAACGCAGCCTGGCGCGCGTAGTCAAAAGGGCTGCCCACCCGCAACACGGTGGCTTCGGCCAAACCGCACGGCTGGGTAAACCAGCTCAGCGCCTCGTCATCGCCCAAGGTTGCCGATGTAAATATCCAGGTCTTGGCTGACGCGCCATCCCCAAACACCTTGGCGTGAACTGCCTTTGAAATATCCAGTGGTGACTCCACCAATCGCAGCTGCGTACCCACATCCAGCCAGCGCACGCCCCCTGGCTCGGCAAAATCAGAGAAAGCCCGCGCGCGCTCTGCCAGTTCAGTCGCTCTTTCATGCAGTCGTACAAAATCCGGCGCAATTTCACTGACGGTTTCGAGAGCGTCGCAAACTGGGATCAGGGACGCGCAAACAGCCGCGAGCGAAGAAGTCCACTCGCCCGGATTGAGACCCTCTGGCGTGGATTCGGTCCAACGCAGTTTGGTGCCGGGATAGGCCTTGCCCACACACAAGCGAAGCTCGCGCGCGGCATGCTCGACCGATCCTGCCAACAGACTCCAATCGAGCAAGCCGCGTGCGAGTTGAAGACCCGCGCCCAACATATCGCGGGAAAAATCAAGCAATTGACCAGTCGACAGGTTTTTACCCAGAAACTGCACACCCGTTTCGTTGAGCTGGTGCGCCTCGTCAAAAATGGCGATCCGCACGCTCGGCAGCAACTCGGCCACCCCCGACTCGCGCACCGCCATGTCTGCAAAAAACAGGTGATGGTTGATGACCACAACGTCCGCAGCCAAGGCCTGTCTGCGCGCAAGATTGACGTGGCAGGCGCGAAACCGTGGGCACTGAGCGCCCAGGCAGTTCTCCCGCGTGGAGGTCACCCAGGGAATGACCGCTGACCGCTCGTCCAGGCCAGGCAGTTCCGCAAGATCCCCGGTCCGGGTGACAGGCGCCCAAGCTTCCACCTTGGCCAGCGCACGCAGGGCACTGCGTTCCGGGAAATTGGCGTCGTGACGCGCCATCTCCATCCGGTGCAGGCAAAGATAGCTCCCCCGCCCTTTGAGCAGGGCGGTGCTGACAGGGACACCCAGAGCTTTGACAAGCGCGGGCAGGTCCCGACCAAACAGCTGGTCCTGCAACGCCTTGGTCGCGGTAGACAGCAACACACGCTCACCACTGAGCAGCGCCGGGACCAGGTAAGAAAATGTTTTCCCGACACCGGTGCTGGCCTCCACCACCAGGGGGTAGGCACCTTCTATCGCGCGGGCAACGGCCAATGCCATCTGGGTTTGACCATCCCTTGGGATAAATTGGTCGGTCTCGCGCGCAAGCACACCTTCGGGCGAAAAAACCGCCAGGACTTGGGACTCCAGGCTCATCAGGCAGGCTCAGGAGGGTCGAGCGAGAGTTCGAGTTGGTGGATCTGGTCGCGCAGGGACAATCGACGCTTTTTCAGGCGCCTGAGCATCAACTCATCAATCGGAACGGCGTGGCAAGAAATGTCCACCAAAGCATCGAGATCTGCGTGTTCGATCTGGAGTTCGATGAGGCGGCGCGCCGGGGAGTGTAAATTCAAGTCCAAGAGTATTTTGTCCGGGGGCGGTATGCTTCGCCTGATAATACGTCGATTACGGAGATAAATCGAGTCACCAGGGCTCGCCATTCAAGATGTCCAAAGGCTATCGAATCACAGCGTCCACCGGAATCCACAAGGGAGACCGCGACTATCAGCAAGATCAGGTGGCACTGATTACCCATTCGCGCGTTGCCGGTTGCATGCTCGGCATCGTGGCCGATGGCATGGGCGGCAGAAGCGGCGGGCGCAAGGCGTCCGACCAGGTCATGATGACCGCGAAGCAACTGTTTGAGCGCTATTCACCTACGACCGATGACCCGGTAGCGATGCTCAAACAAATGGTTGAGGAAGCGCACACGGTTATCAAACTGACCGCTATCTCCGCAGAGCAGGAGCCCCACAGCACATTGGCTGCGTTTTTAATCAATCCGGCCGGTGACTGTCACTGGGTGCACGCCGGCGACTCCCGCGTCTACCATTTTCACGGCAGCAAAATGGTCAAACGGACCATTGACCACTCCTACGTCCAGACGCTGGTCGACAAGGGCGAAATCACTGACGACGAAGCCAACGTACATCCCCAGTCCAACATCCTCATGGGATGCCTGGGCACCGAAGAAGGGCCGCCTGTTACTCAGCACTTCATACCCCAATTGATGCCTGGCGATACGCTGCTCGCATGTAGCGACGGGGTTTGGCACTACTTCAGTCCCAATGAAATGGGTTCCGCCTTGTCCATGCTGTCGCCTCGTGAGGCGTCGGAGTTTTTGATCCAAAAAGCCAGATCGCGAGCCAATGGCGGTGGGGACAACCTGTCGCTGGTGATCGTCAAACTCGAGGCCCTCGCCTGAAGCGGGGAGACTAGCCTGGCGTAGGCAGAGGCTTGGCAGCAGGCTTGGTTTGCTCGCGCAAGTCTTTTTCGCGGGCCGCTTTTCTCTCCGCGATCTCTCGCTGCTTGTCATTGTATTTTTTGACTTCTTCCGCAATGACGGCCTGCTTTTCGCCCCGCACCTGCGCTTTCTCCTGAGATCCTTTGAGCTTGTTGGCGGCATCTGCCGCGCTTGACGCTTCTTGTTGCTTGAGCTCACCTCGCTCCTGCGCCTTCAAACGAGTCCGATCCACGCGGGCACGCTCATCTTCCAGTGATTTGGCCCGCCGCTGCGCCGCTTGCTGCATCGCCTCGGGAGAATTCTTTTCCTCGGTTTTGCCAATCTGCTCAGCCGCCTTGCGTTTGCGCACCTCGTCATTCAAGGCAACTTCTCGCAGCTTTAACTCCGCCATGGCCTCACGGCGCTTTTCCTTGACGCCATTCAGGCAGCGGTTGACGAAGAATTTTTTGTAACAAACAGCGTCTTCAGCATCAAATCCAGCCTCAAGTGAAAGACGTTCGGCATTGATGCGATTACGCTCCAGGTCCGAAGCCGCAGACGCAGCCTCAAACCCGGTCTGCGCAACTGCCGCAAAACTTGTAGCAACTGCCAGCAATAAAAATAAGCGGTTTTTCATGTGAGTGTTGTGTCTACATTGCGGCGTTCCAGCGCCAAAAATTCCGCAGATTGCATTTCTCCAAGTCGTGAAACGGTTCGGGGAAACTCGTGGGCCAGCGGGCCCTCGGTATACAACGCCTCCGGTGCCACTTCTGCCGACATGATGAGTTTGACACGGCGGTCGTAAAGTACATCCACCAGCCATGTAAAGCGGCGTGCCTCCGACGCCATACGCACCGGCATATGGGGTACGTCGCTGAGCAACACCGTATGAAACTGGCTGGCAATTTCCAGATAATCGTTTTGTGACCGCGGCCCACCACACAGGACCTTGAAGTCGAACCACACCACACCACCCGCCTTGCGTCTGGCCTGAATTTTTCGCGATTCGATATTCAAGACCGGTGCTTCATCATGCGACTCAGCCAGGCGATTAAAGGTTTCTTCCATTTCCTGGTCGGCCTGGGGCCCAAGAGGCGCGTGGTAAAGCTTGAGTTGCTCCATCGTGCGCCTGCGGTAGTCAGTGCCGTTGTCAACGCTTAGCACTTCCAGCTGCTTCTTGAGAAGGTCAATTGCCGGAAAAATTCGATCGCGATGCAGGCCGTTGGGATAGAGATTATCCGGATGGAAATTGGAGGTAGTGACAAAGCCCACCCCATTGTCAAAAAGCGCCGCCAGAAGCCTGTGCAAAATCATCGCATCGGTGATGTCGGCCACGTGAAACTCGTCAAAGCAGATCAGGCGGTAGCGTTTGGCCATCCGCTTTGCGAGCTCGTCGAGTGGGTTCACCGTGCCTTGCAGGTCACGCAGTTCACGATGCACCTCCCGCATGAACTCGTGAAAATGCAAGCGCGTCTTGCGTTTGAGCGGCACCGCGTTGTAGAAGCAATCCATCAAAAAACTCTTGCCGCGCCCTACCCCGCCGTGCATATAGACACCACGTGGGACGTCAGGCCGGTTGATGAGTTTCTTCAGAGGGTTGGAGCGCTGTTCCTTGAATTCGGCCCACTCCCGGGCACAGCGGTCCAGCGCCTCTACGGCACGAAGTTGGGCCGGGTCGCTCTGATAGCCGCGAGCAGCAAGTTCTAGCTGATACTGCTCGAGGACCGATGTCACGTCAGAAATTCAGTGTTCGCTTGTCCACCGCCAGCGCAGCCTCTTTGGTGGCTTCGCTGAGCGACGGGTGGGCGTGACAGATCCTGGCAATATCTTCCGCACTGGCTCTGAATTCCATCGCCACCACGCATTCGGCGATCAGTTCGCTGGCCATGGGCCCGACGATGTGTACGCCCAGAATCTCGTCAGTCGCCGCATCCGCAAGCATTTTGACCATGCCGGTGGTGTCGCCCAGCGCCCGCGCGCGACCATTGGCCATGAACGGAAAGGTGCCGGCTTTATAGGCACGGCCTGCAGCTTTGAGCTGCTCCTCGGTCTGACCGACCCACGCAATCTCGGGGTTGGTGTAAATCACCCAGGGGATGGTGTTGAAATTGACATGACCGTGCTGCCCGGCAATGCGCTCGGCCACCGCCACGCCCTCTTCCTCGGCCTTGTGCGCCAGCATGGGGCCGCGAACCACGTCGCCCACAGCCCAGACATTGGGCAGGTTGGTTTTGCATTCAGCGTCGACCACAATGGCGCCGCGCTCGTCGAGTTTCAGGCCCACAGCTTCAGGCGCCAGGCCAATGGTGTTGGCCACCCGACCAATCGACACGATCAATTTGTCAACATCCAGCGTCTGGGCTTCACCCTTGGCATTGGTCCAGGCGACCGAAACGCCCTTCTTGCTGGTTTTAATTTCGCCAACTTTTGCGCCGAGTTCGATCTTCAGACCCTGCTTGACAAAAGCCTTGTGTGCTTCCTTGGCGATCTGTTGATCAACCGCACCCAAAAATACCGGTAAACCTTCGAGCACCGTCACATCCGCGCCAAGGCGGCGCCACACAGAGCCCATTTCCAGGCCAATAACGCCTGACCCAATCAGGCCCAGTTTTTTCGGCACAGCGCCGATGCGCAGGGCACCGTCGTTCGACAAAATGTTTTCTTCATCGAAAGGTGTGCCGGGCAAGGCACGCGCATTGGAGCCCGTGGCCACGATGATGTGTTTGCCAGAGATCGTTTCTTCGGCAGCCCCTGCCACCTTGATCTCATACAAGCCGTCCTTGGCAGCGACAAAGGAGCCGCGTCCATGGAAGAACGTCACCTTGTTCTTCTTGAACAGGTAAACAATGCCGTCATTGTTCTGCTTGACCACGGTGTCCTTGCGGCCCACCATCTTGGCAATATCCAGGCTCAGGCCTTGGACCTCGATGCCATGTTCGGCAAAGTGGTGACTCGCATGGTCGTAGTGTTCGGACGACTGCAGCAAAGCCTTGGAAGGTATGCAGCCGACGTTGGTGCAGGTGCCCCCCAGAGCGGGCCCGCCCTTGGCGTTTTTCCACTCGTCGATGCAGGCGACATTGTTGCCGAGTTGCGCGGCGCGGATAGCAGCGATATAGCCGCCGGGACCGCCGCCGATGACGATCACGTCGAATTGTTTGGACATGTACGCCTCCTTAAATGTCAAACAACAAACGAGCCGGATCTTCCAGCGCTTCTTTCATGGCCACCAGGCCAAGCACGGCTTCGCGGCCGTCCACGATGCGGTGGTCATAACTCATGGCGAGGTAATTCATCGGGCGCACCACAATCTGGCCGTTTTCAACAACGGCGCGGTCTTTGGTTGCATGTACACCCAAAATGGCCGATTGCGGTGGGTTGATGATCGGGGTGGACAGCATGGAGCCGAACACGCCGCCATTGGAGATCGAGAAAGTGCCCCCCGACATTTCTTCAATGCCCAGCTTGCCGTCGCGTGCCTTGGCACCGTATTCGGAAATTTTCTTCTCGATGTCTGCAAAGCTCATCTGGTCTGCATTGCGCAAGATGGGAACTACCAAACCGCGCGGAGAGCCTACCGCGATGCCGATGTCAAAGAAGCCGTGGTAAACAATGTCATTGCCGTCCACCGAGGAGTTGAGCACAGGGTATTTTTTCAGCGCGTGGACCGCCGCTTTAACGAAAAAGCTCATGAAGCCGATCTTGACGCCATGCTCTTTTTCAAACTTTTCCTGGAAGCGTTTACGCATCTCAATCACGGGCGCCATGTTCACTTCGTTAAAAGTGGTCAGGATGGCGTTGGTTGATTGGGACTGCAGCAGACGCTCGGCAATGCGGGCGCGCAGACGGCTCATGGGCACGCGCTGCTCAGGGCGATCCCCCAGGCTGCTGGCTTTGGCGGGTGCGGAAACTTGAGGCAAAGAAGTGGTCGGAGCCCCTGTAGGTATTGTGCTGACAGCTACTGATTTAGGCGCAGACCCTGCGGCAACGGCGCCCAGAACATCACCTTTGGTCACGCGGCCATCCTTGCCGGTGCCTGGTACCGTGCCGGAGGCAAGCTGGTTGTCTGCCATCAGCTTGGCGGCAGCGGGCATGGGCACGCCGGCCATGCCGCCACCGGCAGCGGTTGCGGCGGCCGCTGGTGATGATGCCGTTGCTACGGCAGCAGGCGCTGCTGCAGCCGCAGGTGCAGCGGCAGATACTTTGCCGTCGGTGTCGATTCTGGCAATCAATTGCTCAGCGGCGACGGTGCCGCCATCAGCGACCAGGATTTCGGCCAGAACGCCGGCTGAAGGTGCGGGCACTTCGAGCACCACTTTGTCGGTCTCAATCTCAATCAGGATTTCGTCGATGGCGATGCTGTCGCCGACCTTTTTCTTCCACTGCAGCATGGTGGCTTCAGCGACGGACTCGGACAACTGGGGAACTTTGACTTCTACGATAGCCATGTGAATTCTTTCGGGTATGTGGGTTTGGAGCAGGCACGCCACGGGCGTGCCTGTTTCTCTTATTTGGAAAGTACAAAGCCCTTGAGCTTGGCAAACGCGCCGTCAACCAGTGCTTTTTGCTGCTCCTGGTGCAGGTGTGAGTAGCCCACGGCGGGTGAGGCGGAAGCCGCGCGACCGGAGTAGCCCAGCTTCTGGCCTTCAGCCATGTTTTCATGGATGTAGTGCTGCACGAAGAACCAGGCACCCTGGTTCTGCGGTTCGTCCTGGCACCAGACGATGTCGGTGAGGTTGGCGTACTTTTTCAGCTCGGCGGCAAAAGCCTTGTGCGGAAACGGGTAGAGCTGCTCAATGCGCACGATGGCCGTGTCCTCAATCCCTTTTTCTTCCCGCTTCTTGGCAAGGTCGTAATACACCTTTCCCGAGCAGGCGATGACGCGCTTGACCTTGTCGGCCTTCAGGGCGCCACTGTCCGGAATCACTGTCTGGAAGCTGCCCTTGGTGAACTCGCTGAGCGGCGAGGTTGCATCCTTGTTACGCAGCAGCGACTTGGGCGTCATGATGATCAGCGGCTTGCGCAGGTTGCGCACCATCTGGCGACGCAACACATGGAAGATCTGGCTGGCTGTCGTGGGCTGAACCACCTGCATATTGGTGTCAGCAGACAGCTGCATGAAGCGCTCCAGGCGGGCAGAGCTGTGCTCCGGGCCCTGGCCTTCGTAGCCATGCGGCAACATCAGTGTGATGCCGTTGACGCGGCCCCATTTGACCTCGCCTGAGGCGATGAACTGGTCAATCACCACCTGCGCTCCGTTGACGAAGTCGCCAAACTGGGCTTCCCAAATCACCAGCGTGTTGGGGTCATTGGAGGCGTAGCCGTATTCAAAGGCCAGCACCGCCTCTTCAGACAGGATAGAGTCGATGACCACAAACGGAGCCTGATTGTCGGCCACGTTTTGTAGCGGCACATAGGTACCGGTGTCCCACTTCTCGCGGCTCTGATCGTGAATCACCGCATGACGGTGCGTGAAGGTACCGCGCCCACAGTCTTCACCCGACAGGCGCACCGGGTAACCACTGGCCACCAGCGAGGCAAAGGCCATGTGTTCACCCATGCCCCAGTCCACCGGGATGTCGCCGCGGCCCATGGCTGCGCGATCGTCGTAGACCTTTTTGACCAGTTGGTGCGCGGTCACCGTAGCCGGGATGGTGCTGACCTTGTCGGCCAGCCGTTTCCACTCGGCCATGGGGATAGCGGTGTCACCAGCGTCGGTCCACTTCTTGCCGAGGTAAGGACTCCAGTCCACCGCGTAATTGCTTTTGAAGTTGGTGACTACCGGGTCGAAGGTGCTTTTACCAGCGTCCAGTGCGGCGCGCACGGCCTTGACCATGTCGTCGCCCAGCGTCTCGCCCATACCCTGTGCCGACAGTCTGTCTGCGTACAGGCGGCGGGTGCCGGGGTGCTGGGCGATTTTTTTGTACATCAGCGGCTGCGTCAGTGCGGGCGTGTCCTGCTCGTTGTGGCCCAGTTTTCTGAAGCAGATGATGTCAACCACCACGTCCTTCTGGAAAGCCATGCGGAACTCAAGCGCCAACTGGGTGGCCAGAACCACGGCTTCCGGGTCGTCGCCGTTCACGTGCAGCACGGGCGCTTCGATCATCTTGACGACGTCGGTGCAATACAGCGTGGAGCGGCTGTCGCGGGGGTCGCTGGTCGTGAAACCAATCTGATTGTTGATCACCAGGTGCACCGTACCGCCGGTGGAGTAACCACGGGTCTCGGCCAGTGCCAGTGTTTCCATCACGACGCCCTGGCCGGCAAAGGCCGCATCACCGTGTACCAGCACCGGCAGCACCTGCAGACCTTTGGGGTCAGCGCGACGGTCCATGCGGGCACGCACCGAACCTTCAACCACGGGGTTGACGATCTCCAGGTGTGAAGGGTTGAAGGCCAGGCTCAAATGGACGGGTCCGCCGGGGGTGGTCACGTCGGAGCTGAAACCCTGGTGATATTTGACGTCGCCGCTTGGGAGCTCTTCCGGGGCAGTATGGTCAAACTCCGCAAACAGGTCGGCAGGCACCTTGCCTAGCGAATTGACCAGCACGTTCAGACGGCCACGGTGGGCCATGCCGATAACGATTTCTTTCACCCCGACACTGCCGCCGCGCTGAATCAACTCGTCCATGCTGGCAATGAAGCTTTCACCGCCTTCGAGCGAGAAGCGCTTTTGGCCCACGTATTTGGTGTGCAGGAAACGCTCCAGGCCTTCAGCGGCCGACAGGCGGTCAAGAATGTGAAGCTTTTTCTCTGGCGTGAAATTGGGTTTGCTGCGGATGCTTTCCAGCTTTTGCTGCCACCAGCGCTTCTGGTTCTGGTCCGTCATGTACATGTACTCGGTACCAATGGTGCCGCAGTAGGTCTCGCGCAGTGCGTTCATGAGCTCGCGCAGGCTCATCGTCTCTTTACCGAAGAAGGTGTTGCTGGTGTTGAACACCGTTTCCTGATCGGCATCGGAGAACCCATAGAAGGCGGGGTCCAACTCGGGAATATGGTCGCGCTCGGTGCGCTTCAAAGGGTCCAGGTCAGCCCAGCGGGCGCCGACGTTGCGGTAAGCGGCAATCAGCTGCTGCACGGCCGTGCGTTTGCGACCCAACTCGACATCCTGGCTGGCCACTACGACCCGTGTACCACCCAGCTTTGCGCGTTCTGCAAAGGCATTGACTACCGGCAGGTGCGGTACGTCTTTGGCGTTGCTACCGTCGAGAGCGGGGACGTGCTGGAGTGCGTCGAAATACTCGCGCCAGTTGTCGGGCACGCTGCCGGGATTGGCGAGATAGTTTTCGTACATCTCTTCGACGTAAGGCGCATTGCCCCCGAAGAGATAGGTGTTGCCTTGATAGGCTGAATAGACGGACGAAGACGCCGACTGCGAGCTTGAACTCATTACGCTGACCTCCGTTTCCCTTTGGGAAACATTAGCTGGCCATAACTGGATATGGCTGGTTGATTAACCTTCCGCAACACGGCTGGACCGATTAGCGGATGCGACTGTGGCAAGGAAGGGCCTTCAGAAACAGGCTCGATTGTGCCACTGAATCAGGAACGCAGGAAGTGATGCCGCGCGTCACCCGCGCAAATCGATGTTTGTTTTTGTCACGCCAACAGGAAACGGCCCGCAGGTTTCGGGGGCTTCAAGCCAGACCCGGGTTTCCCTGCACGCCGACCAAGGTGGGCAAATTGAGCTTGGGCGGTTTGACGACTTTTTGCGCCTTGAGATAGGTCTCGACCACTTCCCAGGCCGGCGGGCCTGCATTTTTACTGGCCTCTTGCACCGGCGCCCAGCCTGCCACCTTGTAGCTCTTGCCGGCCTCTATCAACTGGCCTTTCAGGCGCATGTCCTGGATACGCGCGCCCATCTTTGCCCCGGGCTCACAGCGATAGCTCAAGCCGCCGACCCGCACCATGTCACCGCCCTGCTGGTAATACGGATCGGGGTTGAACAGGTTGTCCGCAACATCTTCCAGAATGGTCTTGATCATGTCGCCGCGCATGTCAGTCAACGTGGTCCAGGGGTAGGTGATGGCGGTCTGGTCCATCACATGCTCGCGCGTGATGGACTCGCCCGGCAGCAGCGAGGTACCCCAGCGGAACCCGGGCGAAAAGGCGATGTCGGCGCCACGCACTGCCATAAGCGCGTCGAGGATGAGCTGGTCAAACGTGCCATTGAAGTTGCCGCGCCGGTACAACGTGCCCTCTGTCACTGCCAGTTGTTCCGATAATTTGGACTCGTAAGGGCTGCGAATTTTCGTGATGAGCGCGCTCATGGCCGGGTCAGCAGGCAACAGGCGCGAAAACACGGGCAGCAGGCGGTATTTGAAGCCTGCAACTTTTTTATCCTTGACGTCCAGGTCCAGCACGCCCAGAAACTTGCCATTGCTGCCAGCATTGGTCACCACGGTCTGGCCGCCCGCATTTTTGACGATCACCGGTACGGGCACACCGTCATGGGTGTGTCCACCCAGAATGGCGTCGATGCCGGTGACGCGCGAGGCCATTTTGAGGTCCACATCCATCCCGTTGTGACTCAGCAGCACCACCGCATGCGCGCCCTTGGCACGCGCCTCGTTGACGGTTTCCTGCATCTCGCTTTCGCGGATACCGAAGGTCCAACTGGGCGTGAGCCAGGCCGGGTTGGCAATGGGTGTGTACGGAAAGGCCTGGCCAATGATGGCGACAGGAACGCCGTTCATTTCCCTGATGACATAAGGCTTGAACACCGCGTCGCCAAAGTCACTGGTCTTGACGTTCTGCGCGAGAAAGTCGATCTTGCTGGCAAAGTCTTTCTCGACGATGGTCTTGATGCGCTCTTCCCCATAGGTGAAGTCCCAGTGGCCGGTCATCACCTCCACACCGAGCAATTTGGCGGCGTCCACCATGTCTTGCCCCTGGGTCCAGAGCGCCGTAGCGCTGCCCTGCCAGGTGTCCCCCCCATCGAGCAGCAAAGCGCCCGGCCTGTCGGCCCTGAGTTGCTTGACCAGCGTGGCCAGATGCGCAAAACCGCCAACCTTGCCGTACTGGCGGGCGGCCCGCTCGAAGTTGAGATAGGTAAAAGCGTGCGCTTCTGGCGTGCCCGCTTTCAGGCGCGCGGCTTTGAGCAGATGCTCACCCACCAGATGCGGCAGTTGCCCCCGCATGGCGCCCACGCCAAGATTGACAGAGGGCTCGCGAAAGTAGCTGGGCATGAGCTGCGCGTGGCAGTCGGTCATGTGCAGCAAATGCACATTGCCAGTGCGCGGCAAGCTGTACAGGCCGGCCGCCTGAGCCGCACTGGCCTCGCGGTGGACGGGAAAACCAGCGGCGAGCGCCGCCGCCATGACACTGGAGAATTCGCGGCGGGAAAGATTCATGAAACCTTATGAATTATTTGATGCCAGCATTGCCCTAATCGAAGGACGGATTGCCACACGGGCCAACAACTATTTGTTAACTGGCGATTGGGGGTCCAAAAGCAATGCCATCACATGGCGCAACTGGGTTTCATTGAGAATGCCCGCATGGCCAAAGCGCGGCATGCCCGAGCAAGCGTTGTAAGCCTTGGAATTCCAGAGCTTGCCCCAGGTGTAGTCAACAATCGGCTTGCTGCCAGCCGCAGCAGGATCTGCCACGCCGCGCAGCTTGCCGTAGTTGTACAGGCTGGGGCCTATGGAGCCGAAAGACAGCTCCTCCTTGCTGATCTGATGGCAGTTGTAGCAACTGCCGCCGTTGGCAGAACCGGCCGGGTCAGACCAGGTCATGCCGCGGCCGTTTTGCGCAATCTTTTCGCCCTCTCGCCAATCGCCCAAGAATTTTCCATCGGACGGCATTTTCACAGTTTGAAGATTGGCGGTTTCGATGGCTTTGGCCATTTTTTCGTCGAGAGCAGCGCCCTGCGATTCGGAACAACTTTTGTTGGACGGGTCCTGCACCAGCCAGGTGGTCTTGGCGATGCCTTGGTCGCGGAAGGACGACTGCAACACTTTTTGTGTGGCCTCTGCCACATCTTGCGGAGACGGGCCAGCCGCACAGCCAGCGAGGAGAACGCCAAGGACCAACCAAGACGCGCGTTTGTATGTATTTTTCATAGGGGTATGTTCCTCAGGTCTTTTCAACGCTTGAGAGCGGGCGCTGTGGAAACGCCGCCCTTGCCGTTAACACCCATATACACACCCAGGGCGATGGTGACGTCCGATGCGTAGCCCGGAAACGGAAAGCGCTGCTGGCGGTAACAGTCGTTCAGGCGACGTTGCATGCCCCACAAGTCGCCACTGGACACGCGGTAGGCAGGCCAGGCGCCAAAGCCGTCGCCCGCGCCTGGATTTTTGGTCAGATTGGGCAGGTCTTGCAGCCGCACCCGCTTGTTGTCTTCGCCGTGGCAGGAGGCACAGGAAAAATCATAAGGCCCGGCGCGTTGGTAAAACACCTGTTTGCCAACCGCGTACATCAGCTTTTCCTGACGGTGCGCCTGCGGCAGATTGAATTTCATGCCGCGTGACTCGCCCGAAATGAAGGCCACCAGCGATTCAAGCGTTTTTTGTTCGTCCCGGCCAAACGGGGTTTTAGCGATGGCGGCGGCATTGAAACCCTGCAGGCTTTCCATGCAGGTCAACAGGCGTGACTCCAGGTCCTGTACCCGCTGGGTGTCCGCAAAATAACGCGGCAATTCAACGAAAGCGCCTTTGGTAACGCCAAGGCCTTTGCCCAGGTCACACTGCTGGAGGCTGGCATTTTTGGGTCCGCGGGCCTGCTTCCACAAGGCCTCGCCTCTGGCTTCGAAAAGCTCGGCGGGGTTTCCATCGGCCAGCATGGCCCGGTATTCGGCTATGCCCTCAGCGGTGCTTTTCTGAGCTGCCACCGTCAGAGGCAACAGACCGGCCGCAACCAGTCCCAACAGTTTCCATTTCATCGCGCGCTCCTCGTGTTGTTATAGGCGAAAACTTCAGGAAATGACGGCTTCGTCGGTGCGCTTGTCACCCTTGTTGTCAGTCCAGTTGACGATGAGTTTCTCGCCCGCCTTGGCACCCTTGAAGCTGAACTGCAGGTAGGGATTTTTGGAAACAGCGGGTCCCCATTGCGCACTCATGACAGTTTTGCCGTTATGCGTGGCATTGATATTCTGGATAAACCAGGCCGGAACGGTATTGCCCGCCGCATCCTTGCGCTGACCGCTTTCCATTTCGTGGCTGACCAGCACACGCACGGTGGTTTTATCACCCTGGGCCTGGGCCCTGATTCGCATTGGTTCTGACATTTCTTTCTTCCTTTCGATCTTGTTGTGAGGCGGATCAACCGCCGCAGCCGCCCAGCGTGACTTTGACTTCCTTCACGGAATAAAAAATCTTGTCCCCGACCTTGGCCAACGCGTACACGTTGGAGGATTGGCCCATTTTCAGGTTGGTTGAGACGTTGGCATCGGTTCCGGCAGGAATATCAAACAACGCGGCCAGCGCATTTGGGTTTTTCTCAACAACCAGCGCCACTTGCGTGGTACCGGGAATGTTGCTCTGCGCCCCCACACGCACCACACTGCCATTCTCGGCAATTTCCGGGGCCTGCAGGATCAGGTCTTTGCTTTCAACGGGAGCACCGCTGCCACCCAGAGCCTTGGCGGCTTCGGCCAGCGACTTGCTTTCGAAAGCGGTCTTGTTCCAGGCGGCCCCGGTTTGGGCATGCACAGGCGACAGCCCTGCAGAAGCGGCCAGCGCCAGCGCGGTGGCGCCGGAGCTGCTTGCTAAAAAGTGACGACGTTCCATGGTTTGAACTCCTTTGGATAAATCAGTTTGAAATCAATTTGCGAATATTTAGGAACAATTGAACACACAATCTGCGGTTTCTGACAGGGTGTTTATCCCCAGCCCGCGCCCGCCTTTACTTGACTGAAACATCCTTCGCCAGCCACTGCGCCAACTGCCTCGCTTCGCCCTCACTCAAAGCTTGGGCCGGCATGGGCATGTTGCCCCAGACACCCTGTCCACCACCCTTGATTTTGCCCGACAGGTAATTCACGGCGTCCGCGCGGTCTTTGTATTTGCCGGCTATGTCTTTGAAGGAAGGTCCCAGCACCTTGCTGTCCATGCCATGACACGCGAGACAGGCGTTTTTTTGCAGCATGGCCATCGTGCCCGAATTTGCTATCCTTTCAGGAGCTGTCTTTCCCTGTCCTGCAGGGGCGTGAGCCATTTTTTGCTCCGAAACGTCCCCCGCAGGTTGACTGGTATCCGCGCCGCGACTCGCACCCAGCGGCCTGGACTGCTCGGCCAGCTGGCCGTGCGCATTGCGCGCGTAGTCTGGCAAAAAACTTTTAACTAAAACTTCTTTTTTGCAGTCGCGCACGCAGGCTGACCCCTGCACATCTGCCTTGGCCTTGCTGCCCAGCTCTTTGCCCGGCCACATCGCGTGAGCGGTGGTCATGCCCTTGCGATTGGGCAGGCGCTCCTGCACCTCGCGGATATTGCTGTCGGACAATATGAAATCAACCGGCAACACATCGCCCAGATGCAGCATGTAGGCGGTGACGGCGTACACCTCATCGGCACTCAGTGACTTGGGCGCGTTCCAGGGCATGGCGCGGTTGATGTAGTCCCATAGCGTGGACAAGGTAGCCAGTTTCATCAGCGTCGTTCGCTGTGGCTGGTTGGCGCCGGGCAGCAGGCTTGCAACGCGCCCGCTTTTACTGTCTTGCGCCGCAGTACCACCCACCAGCGGGGTAAAAATGTCGGACGACTCGCCAAAACTGCCGTGACAAGAGGCGCATTGTGCTTCCCAGATGACCTCCCCCTGACGCACTGAACCCTGGCCCCTGGGCAAGCCTTTGAAGTCGGGTCTGACGTCAATGTCCCAGGCTTTCACTTCGGCGGGCGTGGCCGTTCGCCCAATGCCTGGAAATTTCTCTGCGGTTACCTGGGCGGAGGCTGCCAAAGCGAAGCCCATGGCCAGAGCCGCTCCACCCGAACGCAACAGACTAACCCAGCTGGACATTTTTGACCTCGCCGCTTTCTTCGAGGGCCCAGGATTGAATCGCGTTGTTGTGATAAATGCTGCGTGACGCCCTGACCTTGCGCAGCTCGCCATAGGTCGGCTGAATCTGCCCGATCTCATCGACCGCCCGGCTCTGAAAAAACGCCGGCTTGCCGTCCCATACAAAGTCGCTGTTGAAACGCGTAAGACATTTGGACAAGACTGGACCTTCGAGCCGGGCCACCTTCCAGTTTTTGCCGCCGTCGACGGAGACGTCCACCCGCTTGATCTTGCCGCGCCCGCTCCAGGCCAGACCTGTCACGGTGTGGAAGCCTTTTTCCAGCAGCACCTGCCCGCCGCTGGGCGAAGTGACCACGCTTTTGACTTCCTGAATGCTGGTGTACTGACGGTGCAGGCCATCAGGCATCAAGTCAACGTAGTGAAGGCTCTCGTCCTTGCTGCCGTAGGGCATGTCGCCCAGCTCGATGCGGCGCAGATACTTGACCCAGCTGACACCCTGCACGCCCGGCACAATTAGTCGCAAGGGGTAGCCGTTTTCGGGTCGCAGCATCTCGCCGTTTTGCCCATAGGCCAGCAGCACCTGGCCGTCCATCACCATGCTCATCGGAATGGTGCGCGTCATGCCCGAGCCATCGGCTCCCTCGGCCAGTACAAATTTGCCGCGCTTGAAGTCAGCGCCACACAGCTCCAGCACGGTGCGCAAGGGCACACCGGTGAACTCGCTGCAACTGAGCATGCCGTGGGTGTACTGCACGGTGGGCACAGCCACATTGCCCCACTCCATACCTGTGTTGGCGCCGCACTCGATGAAATGCATGCAGCTGACGCTTGGCAGGCGCATCAGTTCGTCCATGCTGAAAACCATGGGGCGCTTGAGCATGCCGTCGTCCGAACCGTTGACCATCAAACGGTGTTTGGAAGGGTCTACGTCCCACCAGCCCTGGTGGTGCCGTTCAAAATGCAGACCACTCGGCGTGATGATGCCGAACAGGCTTTGCAGCGGTGAAAAACTCACACTCGATTGCGGCACACGTGTCAGGCCCGGGCTTTCGCGCCTTTGCAGGTTTTTTTCCCATTCACTGGGCACGCCGTAGCCGCGCGCGGCCACGGGCTGACCCAAGGCCTTGCTGTGTGGCTGCAGGTTCAAGATATGGGGGTCGCCCTGGGCTTTTGACTGGCCGGCGGCCAAGGTCGCGGCCGCTGCGGCCATTGCACTGGTCAAAAATCCGCGCCGCCCGGCGCGTACGTCCCGAATCTGCTCTCCGCTGAGGAAGCTTTCAGGGGCCCGACGGATAAAACGGTTCAACATGCCGACCCTTGCGGCAGGCGCGGCGTGAGGCTTTGCTCGGCAGACACTGCGCCAGGTTCATCCAGTTCGATCGCAATCTGTGTACAAACACCGCGGCACAAGGCCACGGCTTTCTCGCTCTGGACCCGATAAATGACCTGCGTACCCTCCTTGCGCTTGGCCAACACGCCAGTGCGAAACAACACCGCCAAGTGCTGCGATAGATTGGGCTGTGTGGTGTCGATCTCAGCCAACAATTCATTGACCGATTTTTCCCGCTCGCAGAGGGAGCTGAGCACCCGAAGACGCATGGGCGTGGCAAGCACCGCAAACAACTCGGCCGCAAGCTCAAACACCCGCCCCTGGTCTGACTTTGCCCCCGCCTGAATCATGTTGCTGATCAATGAAGTGCTCTTTAATATAAGTAAACACTGATATTAAGCGCGGTGACTCAATCCATTCTTCGGACTTACCCTTGGTCGTGCCCGCGCCACGAAGCATCCAAAAGCACTCACGCCAGATCCCGGAACTGTTGTCATATTGCAGATATCACAGGTAAAAGTCGCCATAAAATCACGATCCCGTCTAGATCGCGTGCTATAAAACCTATGCCCCTGCATGGTTGTTGCTTATCCTCACACATATGTTTTCAAAACCGTTTTCCATTTTTCCGTCCGGCATCTGTTTAGCCGCATGTTTGCTCGCGAGCGCGGCTCATGCCGAAGTGGATGCCCTGGTGCGGGAATCCGTGGCGTTGATTGATCAGGGCAAGGCCCAGCAAGCATTTGATCAACTCGCCGCGGTAGAAGCGGCACGTGCGGGGGACCCCGACTTTGACACCGCACTTGGCATCGCTGCGAACGACACCGGCCAGTTCACCCGCGCTGTTTTTGCACTGGAGCGCGTTCTGTCGGTTCAACCTGGCAACTCCCGCGCCCGTGCAGAGCTGGGCAGGGCGCTGTTTGCATTGGGAGACAACCCCTCAGCCCGCCAGGTGCTGCAGGAAGCCAAGCGCGACAACATACCACCCGAAGTTAGTAAAAAAATTGACGACTTCCTGCGCGCCATTGACCGCAACGAAGAGGCCGCCCGCTCTTCGATCAAGGCTTATGTGGAAACCAGTTATGGCACAGACAGCAACATCAACAGCGGCCCTACCAATGCCAACGTCGCAGTGCCTGCCCTGGGCGGACTGGTGCTGACCCTCAGCCCAAGTGCTGTCAAATTGAAAGACAGTTTTTACACTTTGGGCGCGGGAGTCTCAGGGCGCTATGTGATCGATCCGCGCCTGTCACTGATCGCCAGTGCAAGTGGGAATTTCCGCTTCCACAACGACTACAACGACTTTGACACCAACCAGACGGACATCAGCGCCGGTGCGGTTTATCGGCTCGACAAAAATGAGTTCAGTGCAGTGGCCCAAGTGGGTACCTATTCTGCCGACAACCGCAGGGTGCGAGACCAGCGCGGCGTAGTGGGTGAATGGACTTACCGGCCCGATGCAGCCAGCCAGTGGAGCACCTATGTGCAGTTTTCCACGCTGCGCTATCCAGGGCTGGCTGTGCGTGATGCAGATCGCTATGTCTTGGGTACCTCGTACGCTACGGCCCTGAGTGGCGGCATGGTGGTGTTTGGCGGCGGCTACTTTGGCAGCGAAAAGGAGCGTGCATCAGGCGTGCCGCATCTCGGCCACCGCCTGGCAGGCTTGCGTGCTGGATTGCAGCAATCCATCAACGCCGATGTGGACCTGTTTGCCAACGTAGGCTTTGAAAAACGCGATTACGGCGGTGCAGACCCATTGTTTCTGGTCACCCGGCGTGACAGCCAGAGCAATCTGAACCTGGGCTTGAATTGGGTACCGGTGGTGAGCTGGCGCATCACGCCGCAACTGTCTTTGTCGAAAACAAAATCCAACATCGCCATCTCTGACTTCCGCAAACAAGTGCTGTCTGTCACGGTCCGCAAGGATTTTTAGGTACTTATCTTCTGCGGATACGCTTCCCATGCGACCATCCAGATATCGACGATTGAACCATTAGGTAGGGCCTTGCTGATGAACACCACTTTCCCCTTGAAAAACGCCGCCTTGCTAATGGCACTGGCGGCCGTGTACCCGCTTCAGGCCCATGCTCTGGCGGGGGTCGCGCAATTTACCGCGGGAGAGGTCAACATACG
>JBKJIV010000072.1:0-17260 GCA_046598365.1 Polaromonas sp.
CAGCCGTACGGGCCGCATGAGTCCGGTAGCGGTGTTTGTGGGTCTGCTGGCCTGGGGTTGGCTATGGGGAGTGTGGGGCCTGTTGCTGGGTATTCCCATCCTCATGATGGTCAAAGCGGTTTGTGATCGGGTGGACGACTTGAAACCGGTTGGCGAGTTTCTCGGGTCATAGATGTGGCCCCGACGGTTGCTCACTGCATGTAGCGCCCTGCCCCCCGAGGGACCCGCGGCCCCTGATGGTATAAAACTCCAGTAACTGTTTTGTGAACCTGCCGTGATGAAAAAGGAGCTCTTGCCATGATGGAACTGTTGACCGACCCACAAGCCTGGATTGCTTTCGGCACGCTCACTGCGCTGGAGCTGGTTCTCGGCATTGACAACATCGTGTTTATCTCGATTCTTGTGGACAAGCTGCCCAAGGAGAAGCAGGCGCTGGCGCGGCGCATCGGCCTGTTCATGGCCATGTTCATGCGCATCGGCCTGCTGCTGGTGCTGTCGTGGATCATCGGGCTTGTGGAGCCGCTGTTCACCGTGCTACAGCAGGAGATCTCCGGCCGCGACCTGATCCTGATCGCGGGCGGCCTGTTCCTGATTTGGAAAAGCACCGGCGAAATCCATCAGTCCCTGGAGGGCGAAGAAGGCCATGCGTCCAGCGCCGTCAAGGCCACCTTCGCTGCGGTGATTCTGCAGATCATGGTGGTGGACATGGTGTTCTCGCTGGACTCCATCATCACGGCCGTTGGCATGGTTGATGAGCTGGCCATCATGATTGCAGCGGTGATTGCCTCGGTCGGCATGATGATGCTGTTTGCAGGCGCCATTGGCCGCTTTGTGTCGGACCACCCAACCGTCAAGATGCTGGCCCTGTCCTTCCTGGTGGTGGTCGGCGTCGTGCTGATCGCTGAAGGCTTTGACCACCACGTTCCCAAAGGTTACGTTTATTTTGCGATGGCTTTTTCGATTGGAGTCGAAATGCTCAATATCCGCTTGCGTCGCCGCTCCAACCGTCCGGTGAAGCTCAAGAATGAGTACGAGGCCTAGGACGCGCCTGCGCGGCGCTTAAGAGGTAGGCATTCGCCTACAGGCACAGGCCGCACCCTCCCGCTGTGGGGGCCGCCGAAGCGGTAGATGATGGCAGTAGCAGGCCCGTTCAGGTCAGACCTTCCCGGTCAGCTCCAGGCGCGCGACTGCTCCCATCACTCTGAAAGAACACCATGCAAATTTTGTTGAACACGGACCCACACATTGATGGAAGCCATCAAATGGCAGACCACCTGAGCAGCGTCGTGAAAGACGCGCTCCATCGTTTTGGCGAACATGTCACACGCGTGGAGGCTCATCTGACAGATGCAAACAGTCATGCCAGAACCGCACCCGACGAAATTCAATGCACGCTGGAAGCGCGGCTGGTGGGGCTGGAGCCGGTGGTGGTCAAGGAACGCGCAGCCAGCGCCCACCAGGCCATTGCAGGCGCGGTTGCCAAGCTCAAGCGCGCGATCGCAACCGTGATTGAAAAACACGAGCCCCGCCGCAGCGCGGAGCTACCCGACCAACTTGCATAAGGGCTACGACTGTTTCATGGCCTGGCCTGCACCAGCAGCAGGGCCAGGGCAGGCAACTCGGCCAACACAACTGTTTGGCCCGGTGCCAGCACACGATCAGGTGTGTACCCCTCTGGCACAGCGACGTCAGCGCGTTGCCATCGGAGCATCACCACGCGGGCATCCAGCTTCAGCGTGACTTCGAACGAAGGCCACTCCTGCGGAACACGCGGGGTCAATGACAGCTCGCCTTGCCGAACACTCAACCCCAACAAGGTTTCAATCGCCGCGCGATGCAGCCAGGCTGCAGAGCCCGTGTACCAGCTCCAGCCCCCGCGGCCCATGTAGGGTGCTGCACCGTACACGTCACCTGCCAGCACATAAGGCTCCAGCTCGTAGACCGGCCCGCGCGTTGGATGCGCACTGCGGTGCGCTGGGCTCAAGGCCTTGAAGCTTTCCCATGCAGCGGCTGTGTCCCCCGTTTGCGCCTGCGCCATCATGGCCCAGACGCCGGCATGTGAATACTGGCCCCCGTTTTCCCGCACGCCCGGCGGATAGGCCTGAATGTAGCCAGGGTTGTTTTCTGATTTTTCCAGCGGGGGAGCGAGCAGCCGCAGCAGGCCGCCTTCGTTGGTGCTCGGGTCTGCCAATTGCTGGTTCATGGCCTGCATGGCCGGCTGGATGAAGGTATCGGTGGACGCACCTGACAGTACCGACCATGCCTGCGCGATGAGGTCAATGCTGCATTCCGCATTTGTGGAAGAACCCAGCGGCGCGCCGTTGTCAAAAAATGCCCGGCGAAACCATTGACCGTCCCAGCCGTGGCTGTGCAGGGCTTCTATCCAGCCCTGCCGGGCTCTGAGCCATTTCTCCGCACGGACTGTGTCGCCCCGGGCCTGCGCCAGCGGTGCGAAGCCTTGCACCACGCTGCATAAAAACCAGGCCAGCCATACGGACTCGCCCCGGCCTTCATGACCGACACGGTTCATGCCGTCGTTCCAGTCACCGGTGCCCATCAGGGGCAGGCCATGCGCTCCCGTGATCAGGCTGCGGTCAATCGCGCGTGCACAGTGTTCAAAAACAGAGGCCGATTCGGCGCTGATTTGCGGCGCATAGTAGGCATCTTCGGCGCCTTCCGGTATGGGTGGGCCATCGATGAATGCCACGTTCTCATCCAGAAGGCTGTTGTCGCCCGTGACAGCAACATAGTGGGCGCATGCGTAAGGGAGCCAGAGCAGATCATCCGAAAAATGGGTGCGCACGCCTTCGCCGCCGGGTGCGTGCCACCAGTGCTGCACGTCACCCTCCGGAAATTGGCGCGAGGCATTGAGCACGATCTGATCGCGCAGGCGGCGCGGGTCGATCAATGCAAACGCCATGGCGTCCTGCAACTGGTCGCGAAACCCGAAGGCCCCTCCCGCCTGGTAAAAACCAGCTTTGGACCACAGGCGCGAGGTGAGCGTCTGGTAAATCAGCCAGCGGTTGATCATGGCATCAAACAGGGGGTCGGGTGTGTGTACCTGGATTTTTTCGAGCAGGTTCGACCAGTATTGTTTGACCCCGTCCAGTGCCTGCGTGACATTGCGTGCCAGCCAGTCGTCTGCCAGTTGTTCGGCTTGCGCAGCGTCAGCGGCATGCCCCAACATGAAAGTCAGCTGGATTGATTGTCCCGGGGCCAGAGTGAAATCCCCGGCCAACGCAGCGCAAGGGTCTGCCGCAGCGCCGGCCTGCTGGCCCAATGTTTCCGGCAGAACCAGCCGGCCCGCCACGTCAAAAAACTCGCTGCGATCGCAAGTCCATTGCACCGTCCCTAGCGGGCCTGCCAGCGATAAAAACGCGCTGGCCCCGCCAAAACCGGCGCGGCTTTCCCGTTGTTGCGCCAGCAGGATGGGTCGGTTGGGTACTTTCCATCCGCGAACCGTTCGCCGCTCCTGGCGGCTTGCGCCCATCTGCCATTCCACCATGGCCAAGGCGCGCAGTTCACGGTTGATGTTTCCCCGGTTGTGCAGCCGAAGATGCACGACTTTGACAGCGTCTGCGCGGTCGGCAAAAAAAGTGGTGGCTGCGTGTAAATCGCCGTGCTGGCTTTCAAACACCGAATAACCTTGTCCGTGGCGCACCTGGTAGGTCTTTGCTGACCAGCTTTCCGTGGAGGGGCTCAGGGCCAGAAGCTTTTGCGTGGACAAATCCTGCAGCAGGTAGTGTTCACTGGCGGGGTCTTGCAGCGGGTCGTTGGACCAGGGTGTGAGCTGATGCTGGCGACTGTTCACAGCCCAGGTATAGCCAGCCCCGGCCTCAGACACCTGAAAGCCAAAGGAAGGATTGGCGATCACGTTCACCCAGGGGCGCGGCGGGCGATGCTGCTTGTCAACCTTGAACTGGAATTCGCCGCTCAGCGCGTCGAAACGACCCACTGGCGTTTGGGTTGCGGTGACCGGTGGCAGCAGCGGGTCGGCTAGCGCGCTGGTCACCACCGGCAGGCTGGCCGGTACAGTGCGGCGGCGCAAACCGGTGGCGCCCTGCAAACCGGCCACCTGCTGCTCCAGTGGGCGACCGTCCGCAACGAAGATAAACCTGGCAAGCCCCGCCAGTGCAGACTTTTCCACGGGGGTTATCTCGTGCTCACGCAGCAAGAAAAATCCACCCGCGTCGCCGTTGGGGAAACTGTTGGCCGCCTGCTGGCGCGTGCGATCACGCAATGCCAAAATGTCGCGGTGCAGTGGCAACAGGTAGGAGTTGACCTCGCTGTTGATGATCACCACGTCCACGGCCAAGCCGCCAAAGCTCCACAGCGGCTGGGCGCCGACCAGTGCCTGCACCAGCGCCAGGCCGTTGCTGGAGTGAATACGCACCAGGATGATGGGTTTGTCGCCTGACAGCCCGAAGCGCCATAGCTGACGCTGGTCGACCAGGCCACGCTCGGCCATGGGACGTGTGGCCGTATGAATCAATGCGGTGTTGAGGTCTTGCAGGGCGGCATTTCTCTCCGGCGCAACGGCCAGGTCGCGCAGGCGTACCTGCGCCAGCGTCGCAGCCATTCGGGCAGCGCGCTCTACGTGCATGGGTTGCAGGTATTTGTCGATCCGGGCGATCAGCTCGACGGTGTCCTCGGCCGCCGCCGTTGCAAAGCTCAGGCGCGCCACACCCCCGGGCGCCAAGCGCAGCCGAACGCGCAAGCCGGCTACCGGGTCCAGCCCGTTGATGACTGAACCGTCAGCTTTCCGCGCCTGAGGCAGCAGCGCCGGTTGTCCTGCCACCCGACTGCGGCCCAGAAATGAACGTCGATCGGCCATGCAGTCAATGGCCCGGATATTGGCGTCTGCAACGGCCAGGAAATGCGCGACAGCCATGGCAGGGTCACCCTGCAGGCGGGGCTTGCGCGACAGCAACAAGGCGCGCCATTGCGCATGCCATTCGCTTTGAATAAACAGGTTTGAAAACGCCGGATGCGCTTCGTCGGCGCGCGGGTCAGCCAGAACCGCTTCAAAGCACGACATCACGTCCAGCGTCATTTCGGAGCTGGACAGGTTGTGCAGTGTCACGGTGCGGATTTCGGTGTCGTCTTCCGGACTGACCAGCACAGTCGTCGTGGTCTCAAGTTCGTGCGATTGGGTAGCGTACTGAACCCGGTCTGCATAAAAAGTCGCTTTGTATTGCCAGTCAGCATGGGGTGCCGGATGGGCCGTGACCGACGACACGGCTGACTGGCCTGCGGCACGCACGTAAATGAACGTGCCGTAGGCGTCGCGAAGCAGGTCGTCGCGCCAGCGACTCACGTTTTTGCCGCGCCAGCGGCTCAGGCCAGCGCCGTTGGCTCTGAGCGCCACGCTGTAACTTCCGTTGGACAGCAGTTGGGTGGGTTGCCATCCGGACGCTGTTGGGTTCACTTCCCGTGAGTGGTAAACCGCAGCCTCTTCGATTTCTGATGGCTCTGGAAGGGTTCGCGGATCTGCGCTCTCAATGATCTGGCGCGGTGTTTTTTCGTGCAGCAAGGAGTCGTAAGCCTGCACCAGGGGCGACTGCGCAAACCAGCGGCGCGGCGCTCCGTCGCAGAGCACATTGCACAGGGCCACCAGCGACATCCCCTGGTGATGCGCCATGAAATTCCTGACAACGCTGAAGGCCTGAGCGCGAGGCTGGCGGGAAACGGTGAAGTCCACCGCGTCCATGAAGCCGCATTCCCCACGGGCGCCCATTTTTTCCAGTTCTCGCAGGTTGGCAATGGCTTCGTGCGGCGTAAACATGCAAGCCATCACGCTGGCGTACGGCGCAACAACCCGGTCAGCTACCGGCGTACGCCGCAGCGCCAGGCGTGGCGCGCCAAATGGCGAGTACTGGTAAGCCAGCGTGTGGTCCTGTGCAAAATAGGCTGACTCGGAGACGCCCCACGGCAGTTGCTGCGCGCGGCCAAATGCCTGCTGCTCTTTGACGGCAGCAAGCCCGGCCATATGCAACAAGCCTTGGTCCGGCTCCGTCATGACCAGTGAGGGCATCAGGTATTCGAACATCGACCCGGACCAGGACTTGAGGCCGGGCATACTGCCCACGGTCAGGAAAGCCCGACCCAGTGCCACCCAGTGACGCCGGGGAACATCACCCTTGGCAATCGCCAAGAAGCTGGTCAGTCTGGCTTCGGATGCCATCAAGTCGTAGTAGCTGGCGTCAAGTGCCTGTTCATGCACACGCAAGCCGATGTGAAAGAGGTGGCGCTTGGGGTTGTAGAGGCTGCTGAAATCCATGGTCATCCACAGACGTTCACAGCGCTCGGCGAGCTGGTTCAGGCTTGAAGCCTGCGTGATGGAGGTGTCCTTGTGACGCGCGAGCTCCAGACATACCTGCGTCATGGCCAGCAGATGTCCCGCAAAGTTTCCACTGTCTACGGTAGACACATAAGCCGGGGGCAACACTTCCAGGGTGCGGGTGTCGTACCAGTTCAGCAGGTGGCCTCTGTGTTTGGTTAGTCGCGCCACCGTGGCCAGGGTGTCTTCCAGCCGCGTGATGAATTCCGCCGTGGAAATCCACCCAAACTCCCGGGCACACGCAGCGGCCATCAGGTACAGGCCAATGTTCGTGGGCGAGGTCCGGTGAGCGATGACCGGCTCGGACTCCATTTGCAGATTGTCTGGAGGCAGGTGGTTGTCTTCTGGGCCCACACAGCGTTCAAAGAATTTCCAGGTTTGCGCGGCCAGCCTGTCAAGGTAGTCGCGATCTGATGCATCCAGCTTCAAGCTCTGGCGGGGCGACGGAAGAACACTGACCCACCATGCTGACACGGGAGCCAGTGCCAACAACAAAAACAGGGCGGGCCCGGCAACCGGATAGGGACTCCAGAGCGCCGCAATCGCCACACCGACGCATAACGCGGACGACACGGCATGGTTACGCAGGAAGGCCGGCAGCGTATAACGGGCCGCAACTTGCGCTTGTGCCGCGGTGGTCCATTCCAGCAGGCGTTTGCGGCTGATACACAGGCGCCACAAGGTGCGGGCGATCGCGTCGAGCATCAGCCCGGCATGAACGGCGAGTTGGCTGAATTGCCAGATGCTTGCGGCGATACCGCGCAGCAAGTCGCGCACACCAGCATCGAAAAAGTGCAGCCACGCGATCCCCCGGCGGGCGGGAATAAGACTGGCCAGCGCCCCCACCAGAGGCCCGACCATAAAGGCAGCGAGTACAAAAGTCACTGCGGTGGACAGTGGCAGGGCAGCGGTTGCTGTCACCCATACCAGCAGCAACAGGGATGCGGGCACGACAGTGGCGCGGCGCAGGTTGTCCGCCATGCGCCAAACACCCAGCGCGTCAATGCCGAAACGCCGCGCGTTCATCATCAGCGGCAGCAACTGCCAGTCACCCCGCGTCCAGCGGTGTACGCGAGATGCCGCGACGCCAGCATGATGGGGATGGTCTTCCATCACCACCACATCGCCGACGTAAGCACAGCGCGCCATGCTGCCCTCCAGCAGATCGTGGCTCAACACCGCGCCCTCAGGCAGTCTGCGGTCCAGAACGGCGTGAACCGCTTTGACATGGAGTAAGCCTTTGCCGGTAAACGTGCCCAAACCAAACAAGTCCTGGTACAGGTCGGAAGTGCCGCTGCTGTAGGGATCGAGTCCCGCTTGTCCGGAAAAAAGGGAGTGAAACCGGGTTCGCTCTTGGTGGGGCGCCAGAGGCGTGACCAGCCTGGGCTGCAGGATGCCGTAGCCGGCGGTGATGCGGCGGGTTTCAGAGTCAATCTGTGGTGTGTTCAGCGGGTGAGCCGCGATAGAGACCAGCTCGCGCAGCGAACCCGGTGGCAAAGCGGTATCGCTGTCCAGGGTGAGAACGTAGCGGATGTCATCTGCCAGACGCATGTCTTCGCCAACAGGCAAAAACCCGGCGTCGTCGTTTGATGTGGAGCCGGCGGCCAAGCGCCTGAGCAGCATTTCCAGCTTGCCGCGTTTTCGTTCCCAGGCTATCCACCTGCCTTCAGTCGGTGACCAGTTGCGGGCCCGATGCAGCAAGACAAAGCGGGGTGCTTCGCCTTCAGCGGTGGGGTAGGTCCGATTGAGTCGCCGCACCTTGCTCAGTACGTCGTCCAGCAAAATCTGGTCGGAGGCGAGGCTGGGGGTGTCAGCATCGACCCAGTCCGTCAGAAGGGCAAACTGGGCATTGCTCTCGCGGCTGGCCAGCCAGTGCAGGCCCAAGCGATGCACCAGTTCGCTGTTCGAGTCAGCGCTGCCCAGCATGGACGGGACCACCACCAGCACGCGATGCTCAGACGGAATGCCGGCGCTGAAATCCAGCCGGGCGAGCGGCAGGATGCGTGTCGATTCTGCGACCAGG
The DNA here is from genome assembly GCA_046598365.1 of Polaromonas sp. Taxonomy (GTDB): domain Bacteria; phylum Pseudomonadota; class Gammaproteobacteria; order Burkholderiales; family Burkholderiaceae_C; genus Polaromonas. The sequence continues at coordinate 8,364 of JBKJIV010000072.1, forward strand.
CGTTGAATCAACGCAGCTACCGCTTCTGACGCGGGCCACGCCATCAGCAACATGGCCACCCACACCGGCCACGTCGTGGGCGAGTGAGAAGGCAATGCCAGCGCCAGAACCAGGGCGGTTCCTGCCGCCCACACAAGCGCGTAAAGAGGCAGCCGCAGGGAAAGAGGTGGCCGGACGCGTAGCCACGGCGAGGAGCTGGCCGTTTGCGGGCCCAGCACTTCCTCCAGTTTGGATCGCCCTGGTCCCAGCAGGTAATAACCTGCTGTGTGTTCCAGGGCTGCGGGCTCCTTGTTGCTGGCCAAAGCCAGCACCGCTTCGGCAACGGCTCGTTCTGATTTTCTCCTTTGGTGAGCGAGTCTTTCCACGGCGCGCGTGATCTGCTGACGCGTCATCTCGCTCTCTTTGGAGAAGCTGGGCAGGCGACGCAGGACTTGAAGTGAGTGACTCACCGGCTCAATCAATTCGACCCACTCGACTTGCCCGATGAGCCTGAGCGTCGTGATGATGTTGCCCACTGTGAGGTTGGCGGCGACCTGATTGGTTTGTCCTTCGCCTATGAGAGGCAAGACGTCCATGCAATGTTGCTTGACCCATGCCACCAAAGTTGGCGCCGCTTCAATCTCCTCAGCCGGCATGCGCTGCCACAGCTGGGTCAGGTAGCTGCGCTCCAGCCCCTGGTTTTTCATGGCTTGATGCAGGGTGTCGAGGTCCTGCAGACCGAGGAGGTCTGCGTCATCCCAGACGGCGTGCGCGATTTCGCGGGCGACCTTGCTCCAGGCAATCCGGTCTGCCATGCGGCGCAGGTTTTCAAGCAGGACCACACGCAAGGTGGTGGGCAATGCCCAGAGTTCACCGAGGTTGAGCTCGCTGACCTCCTGATAGGCGTCCAGGAAAGCGGTAAAAAGAACCGGGTCAAGCACGCTGTCGGTATGGGCCACGTAGGCCCAGGCGATGCCGTAGACACGCGGCAGACCCTCCAGCGGTTTGCTCGCCAGCTTGGGCAGGTCCTTGTAATAGCGGCGGGGAACGCCCTCCTGAATCTGCTGCAGTTGAGCTTCAATCAGGTGAAAATTATCCAGCAACCATTCGGCCGCCGGCGTCACGTAGTGACCGCTTCGGGATGTCAGGGAGATGTAGTCAAACGCCTGGCGCAGCGCGGCAATATTCTCTTGCACCCGCGGGAAAAAGGGTGGGCCGCCTTGTATGCTGCCGGATGGCAACACGGGCTGGGCCGCTGCCAGGCTGCGGCCATGTTCCTCAAAACGCTGGGCCCCGAAAAGCTCGGCTCGAATCGGCTGTTGAATTTCGCCGGGGGGCGAGAGAAGCAGTCGCCTGGCGTAGGGACTTAGGGGCAGCCGATTCAGTACGTCCTTAGCCACACCGTCAGGCTAGAAAGATCAGTGCCAAGCAAACTGCCCCCAGCAGCAGCACAGTCACGACACGCGGATGCGCTATTGCATGCACTGATTCCAATGTCGAACGCAGGGCAAAAAAGCGACTGCGCGAGTGCGCGCAGTGGTCCATATGCGACGCCAGGTCTGCGGCATCTGTGGATACAAAATCAGTGGGATGGGTCGACGGCGAATCAGCCCTGAGGTCAAGGGTGGTCATGATTTTGCGCTCCAGAATCAGGTGTTTGAGGCAAAGAGCACCTACGGCATTTCCGTACGCCTCCATGCTGAAAATTCATGCTACCCAGCGCTGTTTCGCCAAACCATCAGAAGAAACGGGGGCTGACCCTAGGACAAGGCCTACAGATAGACGGATGTTCGCTTACATCTGCGGAAATGAGCCCACGGGTCAGGTTCAACCGGTGTTGCGCAATCCCGCCGCAATTCCGTTGATCGAGATGTGAATGCCGCGCTGCACGCGATCATCGGCTTTGCCCTCGCGGTAGCGGCGCACCAGTTCGACCTGCAGATGATGCAAAGGATCGATGTAGGGAAAACGGTGGCGGATAGAGCGCTGCAGGGAAGGATTGTTTGTCAGGCGGTGCTTGTCGCCGGTGATCAACACAAGCGCTTCGGCTGTGCGATGCCACTCGGCTTCAATCGCTGTGAATATATTTTTGCGGAGTTTTGCATCACTGACCAACTCGGCATAACGCGAGGCCAGGGCGAGGTCGCTTTTGGCCAGCACCATGTCCATGTTGCTGAGAAGCGTGCGAAAAAATGGCCACTGCTTGTACATTTTTTGCAGCACGGCCAACGCTTCCTTGCGACTGGCGGTTGTGCCGCCTTCGCCAAGCCATTGCTCGATGGCCGATCCAAATCCATACCAGCCGGGCAGGGTCAGGCGGCATTGGCCCCAACTGAACCCCCACGGAATGGCGCGAAGGTCTTCGATCCTTTGTGATGCCTTGCGGGAGGCGGGACGCGAGCCGATGTTGAGTTCAGCGATTTCCCGAATCGGCGTGGCGCTAAAGAAATATTCGGTGAATCCCGGGGTCTCGTAAACGAGTGCGCGGTAAGCATTCATGCTGGCTTGTGACAGCACGGCTGCTGCCTGCAAAAACGCTTTGCTGGCAGATTTGGTCGGTTGCAGCAAGGTTGCCTCAAGCGTTGCGGCCACCAGCGTTTCCAGGTTGCGCCGGCCAATTTCCGGGTTGGCGTATTTGGAGCCAATCACCTCACCCTGCTCGGTCAAGCGGATTTGTCCGCGTACCGTACCCGGGGGCTGCGCAAGAATGGCCTGGTAGCTGGGCCCGCCGCCGCGGCCCACGGTGCCGCCCCGGCCGTGAAACATCCGCAGCTGGATGTTGTGCGAATTGGCAAGCTCATCAAAGAGTTCGACCAGGGCAATTTCGGCGCGGTAAAGCTCCCAGTTGCTGGTGAAAATGCCGCCGTCCTTGTTGCTGTCCGAGTAGCCGAGCATGATGTCCTGCTCGGCGCCGCTGCGCTGGACCAGCTTGGCCACTCCGGGCTGCGCATAAAAGTCGCGCATGATGGGCGCGGCGTTGCGCAGGTCTTGAATGGTTTCGAACAGCGGCACCACGATCAGGTCGTGCGTCGACTGCTGATCGAGTGTTCCGTGCATCAGCCCCACTTCTTTTTGCAGCAGCAACACTTCCAGCAGGTCACTGACGGTCTCGGTGTGGCTGATGATGTAGTGCCGGATGGCTTGCGTGCCGAAACGCTCACGCATGACTTTGGCAGACTCGAAGATGGCCAGTTCACTGCGCGCCAGCGCGGAGTAGTCGGTACCGACCACCCGCAGCGGCCTGGCGTCGTTGAGAAGTTTGACCAGCAGCGCCCGTTTGGCCGTCTCTGACAAAGTCGTGTACTTCGGCTCTACCCGAGCGACCGCCAGCAGCTCGGCGACGACTTCTTCGTGTTTGTCCGAGCTCTGGCGCAGGTCTACCGTGGCCAGGTGAAAGCCAAAGACCTCCACCGCGCGAATCAGCGGGTGCAGGCGTTGCGCGATCAGCGCACCACCGTGGTTGGCCTTGAGTGAAGTTTCAATGGTGCGCAGATCAGCCAGGAAATCTTCAGACTTGAGGTACGCGTTTTGAGGCGCCACCGCGTGACGGGCCGCGTCGCCCCCGGTCAGGTTTTTCAGTGTGGCGGCAAGGCGCGCGTACATGCCAGTCAGTGCGCGGCGGTAGGGTTCGTCGAGGCGGTGTTCGTTGGTGTCGGGCGAGCTTTCGGCCAACGCCCGCATGGCCGGGGTGAAGTCCACCAACATGGCCGACAGCGACAATTCTCCGCCCAGGTAATGCACCTCGGTGAGGTAGTGGCGCAGCGCCACTTCCGCCTGGCGCCGCAATGCGTATTCAAGCGTGTGTGCGCTGACATTGGGGTTACCGTCACGGTCCCCGCCTATCCATTGCCCCATGCGCAAAAAGCTGTGCACCGGCTGGCTGCCCAGCGCGCGTTCGAGTTCACCGTACAGCTTTGGAATCTCGCGCAAAAAGGTTGATTCGTAATAGCTCAGCGCATTTTCAATCTCGTCAGCAACAGTGAGTTTGGTGAAGCGCAGCAACCGGGTTTGCCACAGCTGCATCACGCGGGCCCGCAGGCTTGCTTCATTGGCGGCCAGTTCTCTTGGCGTGAGCGCGTCCTTGGCGGCGTTGCCCGCGATGGCGCGTGCTTTTGTCTCGTCGCGCGCAGTGAGCAATTGGGCAATGTCGCGTTCGGCGTCCAGAATGCTTTTGCGCTGCACTTCGGTGGGGTGTGCGGTGAGCACGGGCGAGACAAAGGCATGCGCCAGCGTGTTGGAAATGGTTTTTGGGGAAATGCCAGCCCAGCGCAGGCGGGCCAAAGCCACCTCAATGCTGCCCTCCTGGGTATCTCCGGCACGCTCATGGATGGCGCGCCGCCGGATGTGGTGGCGGTCTTCGGCCAGGTTGGCGAGGTGGCTGAAATAGGTGAAGGCCCGGATCACGCTGACCGTCTGGTCACCGCTGAGTCCCTTGAGCAGTTTTTTCAGCGCCTTGTCCGCATCGTGGTCGGCATCGCGGCGAAAGGCCACGGAGAGTTTTCGCACCTGTTCGATCAGTTCGTAGGCGGGCACTCCCTCCTGCTCCCGGATGACGTCACCCAGAATCCGGCCCAGCAGGCGGATGTCCTCGACCAGCGGACGCTCGTTATCCCTGGCACGGGCGCGCGTGCGTTCAACGTCTTTGGCGGCCCCCGCTGGCTGCTCTTTCGGGGGCTTCACACGCGCCGTCGTTACCATGGTTTTACCTCTTGTTGGCTCTTGTTTTGTACTGCCGCATGCTAGCATTCACTCACTCCCAAAGATTACAAACAGGTTACGAGTGAGCGCAGATTCTCCCAAGGCCCCCGGCGTCGTTATTGCAACTCGTGAAAGCCGTTTGGCGATGTGGCAGGCCGAGTACGTCAAAAACCTGCTGGAAACCAGGCTCGGGTGGCAGGTCTCCTTGCTGGGCATGACCACCCAGGGGGACCAGATCCTCGACCGCTCGCTGAGCAAAATCGGCGGCAAAGGCTTGTTTGTCAAGGAGCTGGAAGTAGCACTTGCCGAAGGCCGGGCCGATTTGGCAGTGCATTCCCTCAAAGACGTTCCGATGGACTTGCCCGAAGGTTTTGCCCTGGCCTGTGTCTTGGCCCGCGAAGACCCGCGCGACGCGCTGGTCTCCAACCATTTTTCTTCACTGGCCGAGCTGCCGCAGGGGGCCGTGGTCGGCACGTCCAGCCTGCGCCGCATGGTGTTGCTCAAGGCGCTGCGGCCTGACCTGCGTATTGAGCCACTGCGCGGCAACCTCGATACCCGCTTGCGCAAGCTCGACGAAGGGCATTACCAGGCCATTGTGCTGGCTGCTGCCGGTCTGAAGCGGCTGGGCCTGGAGTCGCGCATTCGCTGCGCGTTTGAACCCGGGGAGATGCTGCCGGCCGCGGGGCAGGGCGCTCTGGGTATAGAGGTACGAGCTGATCGCCATGACCTGAGGGAGGCGCTGGCCACGTTGGCGCATCTGCCCACCTGGCTGGCGGTGACGGCAGAGCGCACCGTCTCGCGTGCCATGGGCGGCAGTTGTTCCATGCCTTTGGCGGCTTTCATTGGTGAAACAGACGGGTCTGGCCGGATGCGGCTGGAGGCCGCCTGGGGCGATCCGGGGCCCGACGGACAGGGCTCCGGCCAACCCCTGGTTCGCGCCGGATTACTTGCTTCGGTTGGCGATTTCGCTGAGGCTGAAGCATTGGGCGAGCGGGTGGCTGCCCTGTTACGCGCGGGTGGCGCGGTCGGGACCGCCCCAGCGCCTGCACCTTGACTGCCATGCGCGTCATCGTGACCCGGCCCGAGCGTGATGCCCGTCGCTGGGTCCATGATCTGCAGCAGCACGGTCTGAATGCCGACGCGCTGCCGCTGCTTGAGATTGCGGCATTGCCAGAGTCTTCGTCACTGCGGCAGGCTTGGAACGAACTGGATGCATACGCTGCGCTGATGTTTGTCAGCGGCAATGCGGCCGATTGTTTTTTTGCATCAACTGCGCCCCGCGCCCTCCAGTGGCGGGAAAAGATGGATATGGATTCCGTGGCAGATACGCTGCGCTTTCTGGCTCCTGGCCCCGGTACGGTGGCCGCCTTGCGCGATGCGGGAGTGCCCGCGGACCGGATTGACGCGCCCGCCGCAGACGCCAGTCAGTTTGACTCGGAAGCTCTGTGGGCTGTGGTGGGGCGCCAGCCGTGGCAGGGGCGGCGGGTGCTGATTGTGCGCGGGCAAGGCGCCGCAAGTGTTGAGGCCGCACCTGCGCCTGGCCGTGACTGGCTGGCGCGCCAATTTCTTGCCGCGGGTGCCCAGGTGGATTTTGTAGCGGTTTACCAGCGCCGGGCGCCCATTTTTACTCCGCTGCAGCTGAAGTTGGCGGATGCGGCTGCCCGGGACGGGTCGGTCTGGCTGTTCAGCAGCTCCGAGGCAGTAGCGAACCTGCCGACCCATGACTGGTCGCGGTCACGTGCGGTAGCAACGCACCCGCGAATTGCCGAGGCGGTGCGCGCAGCCGGTTGGGGTGTTGTTACAGAGTCACGTCCCGCGCTCAAGGACATCGTGGCGTCGATAGAATCCATGCAACCATGAGCGATAGCGAATCCAGTCCCCCTGAACTGCCAGCGATAGCCGCTGAGCAAGCCGCAGCCGGCGAGCGCAGCGCGGGGGTGCTTTCACTGAACCGGTGGGTGTTGTTGGCCCTGGTTCTGGCCGTTGCGGGCCTTCTGATGGGCGGCTTGTTGTGGCAAAAACTCGGCAACATTCAGGAAGAACTGGCTAAACGCAGCAACGACTCGACGGCGCAAGCTATCGAAGCCCGCGCGCTAGCCAGGCAGGCGCAGGAGACCACCCGCGAAGCCACCGCACGTGTGGCGATTCTCGAAACCAGGCTCAGCGAAGTGAGTCTGCAGCGCACGCAACTCGAAGAACTCATGCAAAGCCTGTCGCGCTCTCGCGATGAAAACCTGGTCGTTGATGTTGAATCCGCTGTTCGGCTGGCCCAACAGCAGGCTCAGCTCACTGGCAGTGCAGAGCCGCTGCTGGCAGCGCTGAAAACTGCAGACCAGCGACTGGCACGCGCTGCGCAGCCGCGACTCAATCCGCTCCAGCGGGCCATTGCCAGGGATGTCGAACGCATCAAGGCCACCACCGTGACCGACGTACCCGGCTTGTTGCTCAAGCTCGATGAATTGACACGCCTGGTGGATGATTTGCCGCCAGCCAATGCCATGCCTCAGGGCAGTGCGGTGCGACCTGCTGTGGCGACCGTTGCGCCCGTGCCGACCCCTCCTGCTTCAGCACCTTCTTCCAGGATGCTGCTGGACCGCGAGGCCTGGAAAGCGTGGTGGCAACGAGCGGTGCGCGGCACCATCGACGAAGCACGCGGCTTGCTGCGTGTCAGCCGGATTGATCAGCCCGATGCGGCCTTGCTGGCGCCAGAGCAGGCCCTGTTTCTGCGCGAGAATCTCAAGCTCAGGTTGCTCAATGCCCGGCTGGGCCTGCTTTCCCGGCAAACTGCTGGCGCCCGTGCGGACCTGGCGGGCGTCGGCGTCCTTCTCGCAAAATACTATGACCCGGCTTCACGCAAGACGCAAGCGGTCGTTCAGTTGCTGGGGCAGGTGCAGACCCAGATGAAGTCCAGCGATCTGCCGCGCCTGGATGAAACCCTGGCTGCCCTGGCCACTGCGGCTGCGGGCCGCTAGGTAAGGGGAGGCACTCGATGCGTGGCGCGCTCTGGCTCCTGGCCTTGTTTGGCATCGCGGTTGCAGCGGCGCTGGTCGCTGGCAACAACCAGGCGGTGGTGACCCTGTTTTGGCCACCGCACCGTGTTGACATCTCCTTTAATCTGCTGGTGTTGCTGCTGGCGGGGCTTTTCACGCTGCTTTATGTGGCTTTGCGTGCCGCATCGGTGGTTTTTTCCCTGCCGGCCGAAGCCAGGCGCTGGCGTGCCCAGCAAAAGGAAAGGGCGATGTACGCCGCCTTCATGGACGCCCTGTCGCATTTGATGGCCGGTCGTTTTATACGGGCCGCCAAGCTGGCCCAAAACGCGCTCATTCAGGAAACGAGTCTGAGCCAGCTCGCGCAGACCTCCAGTGATGTGGGTGGCTACAGTGCCGGGCGCGCGACCCAGCTTCGCTTGCTGGCGCACCTGCTGGCGGCTGAAAGCGCGCAGGCCCTGCAGAACAAAACCCTGCGCGATGAGCATTTGCAAATGGCTCTGGAAAGCAGCACCCATCGCAGTGCCCAGGAAACCCGTGAAGGTGTGCAGCTGCGCGCGGCGCGCTGGGCACTGGAGGACCGCGATCCGGCGGGCGCGCTGGATTTGCTGGCCCAGTTGCCACAAGGCGCGGCGCGACGCACGTTGGCCCTGCGCACCAAACTGAAAGCCACACGACAGGCCAGGCAAACCTCCCAGGCGCTGGAGACCGCCCGCCTGCTCGCCAAGCACCGGGCATTTTCTGCTCCGGCGGCGCAAAGCCTGGTGCGCGGGCTGGCACTGGAATTATTGGGCGGCGCCCACGACCCGACACAGTTGCAAACCGCCTGGCAGTCACTTGATGCCGCAGAGCGCGCGATGCCCGAGCTGGTGATACACGCCGCCTCGCGCCTGATGGCCTTGCATGGTGATGTTGGTCTGGCGCGCAGCTGGCTGATGGGCGTGTGGGAGCCGATCATGCAGTCACGCTCTGAGGTCGGAGACAACCTGCGCATCAAATTGATCCACGTGGTTGAAGCCGGACTTGACTCCATAGACGCCTCCTGGCTGGCACGTATCGAAGCCGCCTACCAGCAGCGCCCGCGGGACGCCAACGTTCAATACCTGGCCGGTATGGCTTGTTTGAAAAGGCAGTTATGGGGCAAAGCCCAGCAATTGCTTTCGCAGGCCGCGCTGGCCTTGCAGGACGCGACTTTGCATCGCAATGCCTGGCGCGCGCTGGCCTTGCTGGCTG
>JBKJIV010000169.1:0-8420 GCA_046598365.1 Polaromonas sp.
CGCCGCATCGCCGCGATGCAAGCCTGGCTGGCCGACCCGCAACTGCTCAAGGGCGATGCCGACGCAGAATACGCCGCCGTGATCGAGATCGACCTGGCCGACATCCACGAGCCTATCGTCGCCTGCCCGAACGACCCTGACGATGTGAAGACGCTTAGCGATGTGGCGGGCTCCGTCATTGACGAAGTGTTCATTGGCAGCTGCATGACCAACATCGGCCACTTCCGCGCGGCCTCCAAGCTGCTCGAAGGCAAGCGCGATATCCCGGTCAAACTGTGGATGGCGCCCCCTACCAAGATGGACGCCAAACAACTGACCGAAGAAGGCCACTACGGCGTGCTGGGCTCAGCCGGTGCGCGTATGGAAATGCCGGGTTGCAGCCTGTGCATGGGCAACCAGGCGCAGGTTAAAGAAGGCGCGACGGTGTTTTCGACCTCGACGCGTAACTTCCCGAACCGCCTGGGCAAAAACAGCAATGTGTACCTGGGTTCTGCCGAACTGGCCGCCATCTGCTCCAAGCTGGGCCGTATCCCGACCAAGCAGGAATACATGGCCGACATGGGTGTGCTGACCGCAGCCAGTGCCTCCGTGTATCAGTACCTTAACTTTGACCAGGTCAAAGATTACACCGACATGGCGGATACGGTGAAGGACAGCGTGCCGGCTTGATAGCAAGGTTGACGCGTTTCGTGAAAAAGCGGCCTACGGGCCGCTTTTTTTGTCTGTCATTCCGGGCTAGACCCGGAATCCATCTTCGTAGGAAAAAAACCGCGGCTGAGCAACAGCGCGCTGCTGATACGAATCAAGATTCTTGGCGTTTACCGCTGGCTGTCTGATGGAGCGTGGGGTTAGATTTTCACCTTTCCTGCCCACAACAGGATTACGAAGATTATGGGAGCAAGAATTACAACTGGGGAAAACAAATTTCGCGCCAAGCGGAATGCCAGTTCCCCTTGCTTCACTCGATTCCATTCGGCCTTCAGGATTTGCGGTGCGTAGGCAGCAGCCGTTTCTACAGCTTGTAACGTCGCGTCCGTCACGCCAGCACCAGCCAGCATTTGTTGCTGCTGTTCGATTGCTACTTTCATGAGACGCAGTAGTTCTTTGTGCTCCGCTTCTTCCGGGTTTAATCGAAGTTGAATTCTGTAGCGCGTTTCTGCTATCTGGTAGCGCAAATTGCTGATCGTTTCCTCGGTGAACGCTATAGGCGCACCTTCCTTGGCGCCTTTGCCGAACGCTTGCAGCTCTTGAGTAGCCCGCGCGAAAGCACGGGCGGTGGCAAAAAATGTGGCCAAATCGTCGCGGAGTGCATCAATCCAGGCTTGCCGGAACTCGGATGTCTTCTGCTCTTTTGTCAGAGTGAGATTGACAAACGAAATGGCGCCGGCCATCACTGCGGCAATGATCGTCGCGATTGCGGCTACCGACTGTGCAGGTAGTTCAGGTTGCATTTGTAAATCTAACTTTGATGTATCCCGCAAAACTGCGGAAATATCCGGCTGACTACCGGATAGCGTTGCTTGCAGTTGTCGAGATTCTTCATGAATGGCAAGAGGTTACCCCAACGTCGTCGGAAATTCACAGGTGTCTTGGATTTAACAAAGTCGCCGAGCATTGAATCTGAAGCCAAGATACAGGATTCATCACGCCACCTCCCTCAACTCATACCCTGCAATCAACAAGTCCGCAGGCAGTTCAAGCCCCGCAGACAGCCGCCGAATCATTTCCAGCGACAGCGGTCGAACCCGGTTAAGCACCTCCGCCACGCGTGCGCGTGAGCCGATGTAGGGCTCCAGGTCTTTGCGGCTCAGTTGGCGCGCTTCCATCACGTGTAGCAGCAGGCTGATCGGGTCCACTTTGGGCACGCTGATGAGTTTCTTTTCATATTCTTCAACCAGCAGGCTCAGCACTTCCAACTCGTCGGCTTCGGGTGATTTGGGTTTGGCATCCCAAACTGCGTCTATGCGTTGCAGCGCCGCGCGGTAATCGGCTTTGGTGTGGATGGGGTGAATGTTCATGATGGTTGCACCTTCAATTTAAACCTTACTGGCATCGATCTGGTCGTACTGGCGATGGGTTCCGATAAAGCGGATGTACACAATTTGTCGGTTGTAGTGCATCGCCACGACCAGCCGGTAGTCGTTTCCCTTGATGTTGAACACCACACGGTTATCCGCCAAAAAACTCGCGTTCCGGTAAGCCGCCTTGACGTCTACGGGCGAAGCCCAGCGAACGCGGCTGGCAATGGCGTACCAGGCACTCAGCGGCTCCAATGCGTCGGGGTGTTTGATCCAGAAGTCGCGTAGAGTGCCCAAGGCAATGATTCGCATGGAAGAACTCTACCACGATCCCATTTTGGGAGCAATCACGAATGTCTGAAGCGGGCAACCGCATAAAAAAGGCCCCGCAGCGAAAGCGGCGGGGTTATTTCTATCGGGTTTTTCTACAACCCGTCCGGCAGCGGATCCACAATCCGCACTTCCGAGCCATCGACAAATTTCACATACCAAAACTCCGGCGCAGACGGTGAATTGGGCCGCACATGGCTGACGTTAGCGGGACAGATGTAGAGCGTGGCTGCGCCGTCGTCCGGTGGGGGTGCCAGGTAGTGGCGCTTGCCGGCCACCATGCCGCCTATGTTGCTGACCACGGTGCCTATGGACTCGGTGACGGCGTTGACCACCGTGCCCTGGCCCAGCATGTGGATGGTGGTCTGGCCCAGCAGGTCTGCCCGCGACGCCTCCACATACAGCACGGCCGAGGTGTTGATGCGCAGATCGTCGGGCGCCAGGGGATCGGTGGCTTTGTTGAACGAGATGAATGGCATGAGACTGACCTTGCGCGTTGTTCAGTCCACTGTACGGGTCGCGGGCGGCGCTTGTATCGGAGACGGGCGCTGCGGGTTGTCAGCCGGGGCCTCTAAATTAGCGGTTTCGGCCCTTCTCAGCCCCTTTCACAGGCGATGAGAAGCTATCAAATAAATAGCTATTTCGGATTCTGCGACATCAGCGCCTGCAAAGCCTGGCGAGTGAAATCATCCGCTGGAAAAAAGGTTTCCATCGCCAGCTCTTGCAGGGTGACGTCTGACGGGGTGCCAAAGATGGTGACGGTGCTGATGAAACTCAGCACGCCTGCGGGCGTTCTGTATTTGAAGGGCATGACCACGCCCGGGTGCTCGCCTTCAAGCTGCAAATCAGCGCCCTCTGGAACGGGGTAGGCCTGCAATTCTTTCAGCAGATCTGCCAGCACCGGGTCTGCCGTCGCGGCGATTTGCTGGCGCAGCCGCTCAAACAGATGCGTGCGCCATTGCATCAGATTGGCGATCTTTGTGGCCAGGCCCAGTGGGTGCAGACTCACGCGCAGCACGTTCATTGGGGCCTGCAGCAAGGCTGCGTCCACGCCCGCCAGCAGATGCGGCACTGCGCTGTTGGCTGCCACCAGGTTCCAGTGCCGGTCAATGGCGAGTGCTGGATAAGGTTCGTGGCTTTTGAGAATCAGCTCTACCGCCTGCCGGGCTGCGCTCAGCGCCGGGTCGTCCAGTGCACGCTCGCGGTACATGGGCGCGTAGCCGGCTGCCGTCAGCAGCGTGTTGCGTTCGCGTAGCGGGATGTCCAGGCGCTCGGAAAGGCGCAACACCATCTCGCGGCTCGGTACGGCGCGGCCAGTTTCGACAAAGCTCAGGTGGCGGGTGGAAATGTTGGCATCGCCGGCAAGGTCAAGCTGGCTGAGCCGCCGGTGTTGACGCCAATGGCGCAAGTGTTCGCCAAAGGGCTGCGGTGTGGCGCTGACGGGACGGACGGGGCGTGACGGTGGGTGGACGCTTGCATTCATACCTGCATCGTAAGGCAGGTCGGCCGCCCGGCCATTACCTGTGAGGTTATCGACTGGCAGCGCCTGGGCGGAAATGATCAAGGCGTCAGGTCAACACTTCGACCCGTTCCGACTCACATCAACCCAAGCAAGGAGCTTTCCATGACTGCGTCTACCCCAACCTCAACTTCGATGTCCAGCACCGGCGCCCTGTCGTCCTTCATCGCATCCCCCCACTTTCTGCGCCGGGTGTTGTGGGTGGACGCCGCCACCGGTCTCGCCAACGGTGCATTGCTATTGCTGCTGCCGGGCTTTCACGCCGGCCTGCTGGGTTTGCCAGAAGCTTTGCTGGTCGGAGCAGGCTGGGCGTTGCTGGCTTTTGCGGCGGGCATCACCTTTTTAGCCACTCGGCAGGTTGTGCCCCTGGCAGGAGTGGGGGTTTTGATTGCCGCCAACCTCCTGTGGGTGTTCGGCTGCGTGGCCCTGCTGTTTGGCGGCCTGGTAACGCCGACGCTGGCTGGTACGGTGTTTCTTGCGGTGCAGGCTGTGGCCGTGGGCGTGCTGGCCGAGCTGGAGTGGGTGGGCCTGCGCAAGGCTTCCGCCAACAGCTGGTAAAGGTACTGCAACCCGCTACTTTCGGGTTGCAGTACCCGCGCGGCGCAGGTGCAACATTCTTTCTTGTATGCTGTGCGTCTGGTGCTCCATCCGGAGTTCTGACCACTTCCACTCGACAAGAAAGTTGCTGCATGACACGCGTTTTCAATTTCAGCGCCGGGCCGGCGATTCTTCCTGAACCTGTTCTGCGGCAAGCCGCTGCCGAAATGATGGACTGGAACGGCTCCGGCATGTCGGTGATGGAGATGAGCCACCGCGGCAAGGAATTCATTTCCATCCATGCGCAGGCCGAAGCCGATTTGCGTGAACTGCTGGCAATCCCCGCTAACTACAAAGTGCTGTTTTTGCAGGGCGGTGGTCTGGGGCAAAACGCCATTGTTCCCATGAACCTGCTGCGCGGCCATGCGGGCGCTGACTTCATCAACACCGGCGAGTGGATGAAAAAGTCCATCAAGGAAGCCAAAAACTTCTGCAAGGTCAACATCGCCGCCAGCGCCGAGGCGGGCGGTTTTACCAGTGTGCCCAAATTTGACACCTGGAAGCTGGACCCCGACGCGGCTTATGTGCACATCTGCTCCAACGAAACCATTGGCGGCGTCGAATACAACTGGACGCCCGACACCGGCAAGGTGCCGCTGGTGGCGGACATGTCGTCCAACATTTTGTCGCGCCCGATTGATGTCAGCAAATACGGCCTGATCTACGCCGGTGCCCAGAAGAACATGGGCCCATCCGGCCTGACCGTTGTGATCGTGCGCGAAGACTTGATCGGGCAAGCCATGCCGCAGACGCCGTTTGTGTTTGACTACAAGCAGCAGGCCGACAACGACTCGATGTACAACACACCGCCGACCTATGCCATTTACATCGCCGGGCTGGTGTTCAAACACATCAAGGCGCTGGGCGGCCTCAAGGCCATGGAGGAGCACAACCGCACCAAGGCCGCGCTGCTGTACGACTACCTGGACTCGACGTCTTTCTACAGTAACCCGGTGGCTAAAGAAGACCGCTCGCTGATGAACGTGCCTTTCAAGCTCAAAAACGAAGCGCTGGACGATGCCTTTTTAAAGGGCGCCCAGGCACGCGGCATGCTGCAGCTCAAAGGTCACCGCTCGGTGGGAGGCATGCGCGCTTCCATCTACAACGCCATGCCCATTGAAGGCGTGCAGGCCCTGGTGGCTTACATGAAAGACTTCGAGGCCAGCAATGGCTGAGGCCTCAGGCGCGGCGCCACGGCGCTTTGACATTCTGGTGCTCAACCAGATTTCAGCCAACGGCCTCAAGCGCCTTCCTGCCGAGCGTTACACCGTTGGCAAGGATCTGACCCGGCCCGACGCTGTACTGGTGCGCTCTGCCGACATGCATGCCTTGACACTGCCCGACAGCGTGCAGGCCATCGCCCGCGCGGGCGCCGGCACCAACAACATCCCCATCCCTGCCATGAGTGCGCGCGGCGTGCCGGTGTTCAACGCGCCGGGCGCCAATGCCAACGCCGTCAAAGAGCTGGTGCTCACCGGCATGCTGCTGGCCGCACGCAACATCGCGCCAGCGTTACGCTTTGTCTCCGGCCTGGACCCCGCCATGCCGGACATGGACAAGGCAGTGGAAGACGGCAAGAAAAATTTTGCCGGCTATGAGCTCGCCGGTCATACCTTGGGCATTGTCGGTCTGGGCAAGGTCGGTTGCCTGGTGGCTGATGCCGCCATCAAGCTGGGCATGAACGTGCTGGGTTATGACCCCGACATCACGGTTGATGCCGCGTGGAGCCTGCCCGCACAGGTAAAAAAAGCGGCCAGCGTGGCCGAGGTGCTGAAAAATGCCGATTTTGTGACCCTGCATGTACCGCTGGTTGCCGCGACGCGAGATTTGGTCAATGTCGAGAACTTGAAGCTGATGCGCCCTGCTGCGGTGCTGCTCAACTTCTCACGCGAAGGCGTGGTCAATGAACGTGCGGTGCTGGCTGCGCTCAGTGCCAAAAAACTGGGCTGGTATGTCTGCGACTTTCCTGGCGCTGCCATCAACGGCCATGCGCAGGTCATTGCGCTGCCGCACTTGGGTGCATCCACCCGCGAAGCCGAAGAAAACTGCGCCATCATGGTGGCCGAGCAACTGCGAGACTACCTGGAGCACGGCAACGTGGCCAACGCGGTCAACTTCCCTGCAGTGAACATGGCGCGTGAGTCCGCGTATCGGGTGGCAATCGCCAACTCCAATGTCCCCAACATGCTGGGGCAAATCTCCACGGCCATGGCTGAAGCCGGTCTCAACATCCACAACATGGTCAACAAGTCGCGCGGCGACATGGCCTACACCCTGGTTGATGTGGAAAGCCCGGTCAGCGAAGCGGTGCTGGACACCATCCGCGCCATCGACGGCGTGTTGGGCGTGCGCTACCTGCCGGATAGCGATCCGCACTAAATTTTCTCGCATCTGCACCGAGGGCATCATGAAGCTCAACAAAGTCATTTTTTTTATTGCATTTCTGTTTGCTCCATTCGTGGTTGCGTCTCAAGACATTAAGCAGGCTTTGGCCATTAAGTATGTCGATTTAAGAGGATCTACTTGGGGGCTTCAGCAACCTTCGAAGTCTCCGGTAACAAACGCGCAACGGCAGGAGTACATAAAGCATTTGTTTGAATCGGTCATAAATAGCAACCCCAAAAGCAAGCATTGGGTGGCTGGTCACCCTGCGCGGAAGGCATTAAGCGATGCGCTAGAACCTGAATTAACAAAGCTGACTGATTTAACGATTCGAACGCGAGGCTTGGCGACATCCGTCAATCTGAGAGATGTTTTTATTGATGGAATTGCGTCGATGTTTTCAGAAACGGAACTTCAGGAACTCCTAGCTTATTACTCTGGACCGCAGGGAAAACTTCTCATTTCTAAACAACAAACCATTAATGAAAGGGTGCAGATTAGCTTGCTGACGCAGCAAGCTAATTTTTCCTCGAATGTGGAATGGCCGCGCAGGACGAACCCCGATCCTGAAAAGATGCGCGAAATTCTTAGCTTGTTTGACGAAGCTGTGAAAATTCAGCTAGCGATATCGGATCCTGGTCCGGATGGAGACCGTACCGGTCTTCAAGCAATTGGAATGGCCACTACAGCCGGTGTTGTTGATGTGTTCCCCGAGATACTGGCGGAATGGGAGCAGATCCCCCTATCGGATAGATTGGAAATTTTGAACAGGAGAAAGTCAGCCCAAGGCCTTAATGAGCGCGAAGTGATTTACAAGGCTGCCGGAAAAATCCGGGGGGTTTACAAGCCAGAGCAGGCCATGCAAGAAATGTTGAAGGCATCTATCAACTTGGAGGTAAAGGCAGAGCAATTGATTGAGCGTTTCGCTCTCCGGTTTCCTTAGTTCGTACCCCGGTTGCGAGTGCTCTTGCTACTTGTGAATTGCGGGGTGTTACTGCATTTAGCTGCCAAGTCCTACAGACTTGCCTCTGAAGGCTTGTAGGATGTTGCAACCCCACAAGAAACAGGAGTTCGTCATGGCCCACGCGTTTGCCCACACCCTGAAGACTTTCAAAACCGCCTCAGGCAAAACCGGCAAGTTTTACTCTTTGCCCGCGCTGGCTAGGGAGTTTCCAAAGATCGGGCGACTGCCGGTGTCCATGCGCATCGTGCTGGAGTCCGTGCTGCGTAACTGCGATGGCAAAAAAGTCAGCGCCGACCATGTGCGGGAGTTGTCCAACTGGTTCCCGAACGCCGACCGCACCGAAGAAATTCCGTTCGTGGTCTCGCGCGTGGTGCTGCAGGATTTCACCGGCGTGCCCCTGCTGGCAGACCTGGCCGCCATGCGCAGTGTCGCCATCAAGTTGGGCAAAAATCCCAAGCGCATTGAGCCCCTGGTGCCGGTTGATCTGGTGGTGGACCACTCGATCATGGTCGATCACTACGGAAAGAAAAACTCACTCGACCTGAACATGAAACTGGAGTTTCAGCGCAACAACGAGCGCTACCAGTTCATGAAGTGGGGCATGCAGGCC
>JBKJIV010000012.1:0-16644 GCA_046598365.1 Polaromonas sp.
GGCGAAAGACCTCATCTATCATTGAAAATGCAAACGCCCGATGCGGTGCATCGGGCGTCATTGGCCGGTTTGACCGGCTCAACATAGGTGTCAACCTATTGCAGGACGAGTCAGCGCAGCCAAACCGCGCAGAGCGCGGGCTTTGCTGGCCCGGAATACTTTGGCGGACAGACCGACGAACGGGCGAAGCCCCTCGTCGCTCTGTCCCCAACTGATCAGATCCCCGAGTCCTGATCCGGTCTATGGCTTGTCCGGCACCAAACAGGCCTCGGCAATCTGCAAGTCATTGTCCTTGGCAAAATTGATCGCAAAATCCCAGGCCATGGGCTCAAGCTCTCGCAACTCGCTGTTAACCACCACACACTTAATGTCGTTGATCACGGTGGGCACGCACCAGGGGGAGTAAGTCAGGTGGCTGCCGGGCTGCGGCCCTCCCGGCCGGAACTGGCTCATCACGCCACACAGTCGGTCGGCCCAGTCGCTGGGACGAAAGGTTTTGCCGTCGCGGGTGATGCCTTGGATGAAGACTTCTTTGGCGGAATTGGAGACCATCTGTTGGAAGGTTTTTCGCGTGCCAGAGGCGAGGGGTAAGCCTATGCTGCAGCGCACAAAGATTGTATCTTATATAAGACTTGGGACTGCCAAGCCAAGCACGTCCCGCGCATCGCTGTGATGAAGAATGCTCAGCAACCGCCTCAAGGTCTGCGCCTAAAATCACATCACCCCGCCACGATAGCGGCCCTGCTTTCACAGTATTCCCCGGAGTTTTCCCACATGACCGCTGCCCTGCCCCATCACATCGAAGCCGCCTCACCCCACGTGATGAACACCTACGGCCGCCTTCCGATCGCGCTGTCGCATGGCCAGGGGTGCCGCGTCTGGGATGTCAATGGCAAGGTCTATCTGGACGCGCTGGGAGGTATTGCGGTCAACACCCTGGGGCATAACCACCCCAAGCTGGTGCCGGCGCTGCAGGATCAGATCAGCAAGCTCATTCACAGCTCCAACTACTACCATGTGCCGTTGCAGGAAACGCTCGCAGCCAAGCTGGTGGAGCTGTCCGGCCTGGAAAACGTATTTTTCTGCTCTACCGGCCTCGAAGCCAACGAAGCCGCCCTGAAGCTGGCCCGCAAATTCGGACACGACAAGGGCATAGACCGGCCTGAAATCGTGGTCTATGAAAAAGCCTTTCATGGCCGCAGCATTGCCACGCTGAGCGCAACCGGCAACCCCAAAGTGCAGGCCGGTTTTGGTCCACTGGTCGAGGGTTTTATCCGCGTACCGCTCAACAATATCGACGCCTTGAAAGCGGCCACAGCCAGCAACCCGAATGTGGTTGCCGTGTTTTTTGAAGCCATACAGGGCGAGGGCGGCATCAACAGCATGACGGACGATTACATGCGTCAGATCCGCGCACTGTGTGATGAAAACGACTGGCTGCTGATGATTGACGAAGTGCAGTGCGGCATGGGCCGCACTGGTAAATGGTTTGCGCACCAGTGGGCCGGCATCAAGCCTGATGTGATGCCACTGGCCAAGGGCCTGGGTTCCGGCGTGCCGATTGGTGCTGTGGTGGCAGGCCCCAAAGCGGCCCACATCTTCCAGCCAGGCAACCATGGCACCACCTTTGGCGGCAACCCGCTCGCCATGCGGGCGGGTGTTGAAACCTTGCGCATCATGGAGGAAGAAGGTTTGCTGGCCAATGCTGTCAAAGTCGGCGACCACCTTCGGCAAGGCATTGCTCGCGAGCTCGCCGGCGAGGCGGGCCTGAAAGAAATCCGCGGCCGCGGCCTGATGATCGGGATCGAGCTGCACAAACCTTGTGGCGAGTTGCTCAAACGTGCCGCTGACAATGGCCTGCTGCTCAGCGTGACGGCGGACACCGTGGTGCGCCTGATTCCATCGCTGACCATGACCATTGCGGAAGCTGATGAGGTGGTGGCGATTTTGTGCCCGCTGATCAAGCAACTGCTCAAAGAAAAAGCCGCCGCATGACCACCAGCAAGCTCAACGCCATCAGGCACTACCTGCAGTTCAGCGATTTCAGCGCCAGTGAGTACGCCTACCTGTTCGAACGTGCCGCGCTGATCAAGAAAAAATTCAAGGCCTACGAAAAACACCAGCCCTTGGTGGACCGTACGCTGGCCATGATTTTCGAAAAGGCCTCTACCCGGACCCGTGTGAGTTTTGAAGCCGGCATGTACCAGCTGGGCGGCAGCGTGGTCAACCTCACCACCGGCGACAGCCAATTGGGCCGCGCCGAGCCGATTGAAGACAGCGCCAAGGTGATCAGCCGCATGGTTGATTTGGTGATGATCCGCACCTTTGAGCAAACCAAGATCGACCGCTTTGCCGAGCACTCACGCGTGCCTGTCATCAACGGCCTGACCAACGAGTTTCACCCCTGCCAGATCCTGGCCGACATCTTTACCTACATCGAACACCGCGGCTCCATCAAGGGCAAAACGGTGGCCTGGGTGGGCGACGGCAACAACATGGCCAACACCTGGCTGCAGGCCAGCGAAATCCTGGGCTTCAAGGTGCACCTGAGCACGCCCGGCGGCTATGAAGTCGATCAATCCATTGCAGGCATTCGCTCCGCCGAGAGCTACAAGGTTTTCAAAGACCCGATGCAAGCCTGCGCCGGCGCCGACCTCGTCACCACCGACGTCTGGACCAGCATGGGTTATGAAGCCGAAAACGAAGCCCGCAAAAAAGCCTTTGCCGACTGGTGCGTGGACACCGACATGATGAAAGCCGCCAAACCGGGCGCGCTCTTCATGCATTGCCTTCCTGCGCATCGCGGGGAAGAAGTTGAAGCTGATGTGATTGACGGTCCGCAGTCCGTTGTCTGGGATGAGGCGGAAAACCGGATGCATGTACAGAAGGCTTTGATGGAGTTTTTGCTGTTGGGCGAGGTTGGGTGATTCGCTCTTTGGCATTTGGAGCAAAGCTGTAGACCGCCTGCAAGCCGGGGGTTGCCCGGCGGCAACTCACTTTCTTTTTGCGTCGCCAAAAGGAAAGTAAGCAAAGAAAAAGGCGACCCTGCTGTCTGCGTCCCTGCGCTTCGCTACGGGCAACCTGCGGTGCTCGCCGAAAGTGGGGTCGAGCTCGAACTCGCTACGCTCAGACAATCGCTCGCCCTGATCCACTTTCGGCTGTGCTCCTCGGCGCATACAGAAGGGCGCGGGGATCGGGATCGGACTCCGCAAGTACGCGCTTTGCGCGTACTTGCTCCCCGAATTTTTCTTCTCTCCCCCAAACCCGTCGGGCCGGGCCGAGGAGCGCAGGTCAAAGCGGATCAGGGCAGGCACTTGTTTGAGCCGAAGGCGAGTTTGTGCCTGACCCCGCTTTTACCGAGCACCACAGGTTGCCCGCAGCGAAGCGTAGGGACCCGGACCATCGGGTCGCCTTTCTTTGGGGTACTTTTCTTTGGCGACGCAAAGAAAAGTGCCTCGCCCGCCGGGACGATACCCGGCTTGCTGGCAGACCACCGGCCATCGAATCAAAGAGAATTCCCCACCCGCACCAGCAAAGGCAAAGAGATGAACCTCTCCGAGCCCTTCGTCCGCCGCCCCATCGCCACGGTCTTGCTGACCATAGGCATTGCGCTGGCTGGCATAGGTGCTTTCTTCCTGCTGCCTGTTGCATCACTGCCGCAGGTGGACTACCCGGCTATTTCCGTCAGCGCCAGCCTGCCCGGCGCCAGCCCCGCCACCATGGCCACCAGCGTGGCCACGCCGCTGGAGCGGCGCCTGGGCACCATCGCTGGCGTCAATGAAATGACGTCCAGCAGCAGCAATGGCTCTACCCGCATCAGCCTGCAGTTCGAACTAAACCGCAACATCGATGCAGCGGCACGCGAGGTGCAGGCCGCCATCAACGCATCGCGCGCCGACTTGCCGTCCACCCTGCGCAGCAACCCGACCTACCGCAAGGCCAACCCCTCCGCCGCGCCCGTCATCATTCTGGCGATGACATCGCCCACACGCTCGCCGGGTCAGATTTATGACGCTGTCTCCAACGTGGTTCAGCAAAAACTCGCTCAGGTCGCTGGCGTGGGTGATGTGGAACTCGGCGGCGGCTCGCTGCCCGCAGTCCGGGTTGAGCTATTGCCCTTTGCGCTCAACAAATACGGCATCAGCACCGAGGACGTGCGCGCCGCCCTTCAGGCTGGCAGCGCCAACCGGCCTAAAGGCGACATTGAAGGCTCGGGCCAGCGCTTTCAGATTTACAGCGGCACCGGCCAGCGCGGGGCGACCAAGGTTTCTGCCGCTGATTACAAGGGTCTGGTGGTGGCCTGGCGCGACGGCGCGGCGGTGCGCCTGTCTGATGTGGCCGAGGTGGTGGACAGCGTGGAAAACGTCAACACGTTGGGCCTGTTCAACGGCGACCCGGCCGTGGTGGTGCTGGTCACCCTGCAGCCGGGGGCCAATGTCATCAAGACGGTGGACGGCGTGCGTGCCTTGCTGCCAGAGCTTCAGTCTCAGTTGCCCAAAGACATCAAGCTTTCGGTGGCCGCAGACCGCACCAACTCGATACGTGCGGCGCTGCACGAGGTTGAGATCACGCTGCTGATTGCCGTGGTCCTGGTGGTGCTGGTGGTCAGTGCGTTTTTGCGCAGCGTGCGTGCCACCATCATCCCGGCTGTGGCGACGGTGGTCTCGCTGCTGGGTACTTTTGGCGTGATGTATTTGCTGGGCTTTTCGCTCAACAACCTGAGCCTGATGGCGCTCACGGTGGCCACCGGCTTTGTGGTGGACGATGCCATCGTGGTGCTTGAAAACACGGCCCGCCACATCGAGTCCGGCATGGACCGCGTCAAGGCCGCGCTGCTGGGCGCGCGAGAGGTGGGTTTTACCGTGCTGTCCATCAGCCTGTCGCTGGTGGCGGTGTTTATACCGCTGCTGTTCATGGGTGGGCAAGTAGGTCGGCTGTTTCGCGAATTTGCGGTCACGCTGTCGGCCGCGGTGATGATCTCTCTGTTGATTTCTCTGACCACCACACCCATGATGTGCGCCTGGCTGCTGCGGCCCGACGCGCCGGGCAAGCAGCCGGGGCGTGTGGCCCGCTGGTTTGAGCGCGGCTTTGACCGCCTGCACCGTGGTTACGCGCACAGCCTGGACTGGGCGTTGCATGCGCGCTGGGTGGTCATGGCGATTCTGGGCCTGGTGGTCGTGCTCAACGTCTACCTGTTTGTCATGATCCCCAAGGGATTTTTCCCCACGCAAGACACTGGCCAGATTCAAGGCGGCCTGCGCGCCGACCAGAGCATTTCTTTCCAGGCCATGCAGGAAAAGCTCAAGGCGCTGGTGGACATCATCCGCGCCGACCCTGCGGTCGATACCGTGGTCGGGTTCACAGGTGGAGGCCGTGCGGGTGGCGGCTTTCTTTTCGTCAATCTCAAGCCCGCATCAGAGCGCACCGAGAAAGGACAGGGCGTTATTGCCCGTCTGCGGCCACAACTGGCCACGGTCACGGGTATCAGCCTCTTTCTCAACCCGGTGCAAGACCTGCGCATGGGCGGGCGTTTCAGTAACTCGACCTACCAGTACACGCTGAAAAGCGACAAGGTGGCCGACCTGCGCTTATGGGCCACGCGCCTGGCCGAAGCCATGAAGCAGCAGGAGGCTCTGGTAGATGTAGATACCGACCAGCAGGAAAACGGCGTCGAGTCGTATGTGGAAGTGGACAAGGACAGCGCGGCGCGACTGGGCATTACCTCGCGCGACGTGGACAACGCGCTCTACAACGGCTTTGGCCAGCGCCAGGTGGCGACGATTTACGACGAGCTCAACCAGTACCGGGTGATCATGGGCGTGGCGCCGCGCTACATCCGCAGCCCGGAGTCGCTCAAAGACATCTATGTGCCAGCCCGGCCTCCGGCCAATGCAGGCGCAACTAGCGCAGCCACCACATCGACAACCGCTGCGACAACAACTGCAGCCACAGCTTCTACCGGGCCGATCAATCCCGCGCTGCGCGACCCCTCCACCGGCCAGGCCCTGAGCGGCGGGGCGCGCACGATGGTGCCGTTGTCGGCCATTGCCAAATTTTCAGAGCGGCCCACGGCCAGCTCTGTGGCACACCAGGACGCCGAGCTTGCCACCACCATCTCTTACAACCTGGCTGAGGGCAGCACCCTGGCCGACGGGCAGGAGGCCGTGCGCCGGGCGGAGGCGTCCATCAGCATGCCGATTAATGTGCGCGGAAGTTTTCAGGGCACGGCGCGCGCCGCGCAGGCTTCGCAACAAGAGCAGCCACTGCTCATTCTGGCCGCTATCGTTGTGATCTATATCGTGTTGGGCATTCTGTACGAAAGCCTGGTGCATCCCATCACAGTGTTGTCCACCTTGCCGTCCGCCGGTGTGGGCGCGGTGCTGGCGCTACTGATCTTCCGGCTGGACTTTTCCATCATGGCGCTGATCGGGCTTTTCCTGCTGATAGGCATCGTCAAGAAAAACGCCATCCTGATCATCGACTTTGCGCTGGACGCCGAGCGATCGCGCGGCCTGTCGCCGCTGGACGCCGTGCGCGAGGCCTGCTTGCTGCGTTTTCGGCCCATCCTCATGACCACACTGGCCGCTATGCTGGGCGCGCTGCCACTTGTGATTGGTTTTGGCGAAGGTGCAGAACTGCGCCGCCCACTGGGCATTGCCATCGTGGGCGGGCTGATTGCCAGCCAGGTGCTGACGCTGCTCACCACCCCGGTGGTTTATTTGCTGATGGACAAGCTGCGCCGCCGCAGCCCGCAAGAGCGCGAGCTGGCCCGCCATGACAACATCAACCCCGACATACAAGCTGCCTGAGGTCACCATGCGTTTATCTATTTTGTACCCCAAGCTGACCGCACTGGCGTTGGCCCTGGTGCTGACCGGCTGCGCAGTTGGCCCTCGGTATGAGCAGCCGCCCGCAGTGGACACACCGGCCGCCTTTAAGGAGGGGCGGGGCGAGTGGGTGCGCGCCGCGCCCGCCGACACGCTGGAGCGCGGCCCGTGGTGGCAGCTTTTCAACGACCCGCTGCTCAACGACCTGGCTTCACGCGTGGAAGTAAACAACCAGAACATTGCCATCGCCGTGGCAAGTTATGCGCAGGCCAGGTCACTGGTGGCGGAGCAGCGCGCCTCGCTGTTTCCAACGGTTGCTTTGGACGGCGGCGCCAACCGCACCGGCGGGCGCGGCACCACAGCCGAGCGCACCAACTACAAAGTCAACATAGGCGCAAGCTGGGAGCCCGACGTCTGGGGCCGCCTGCGCCGCACGGTAGACAGCGCACGAGCCAGCGAGCAGGCCAGCCGCGCCGACCTGGCCGCAGCCCGCCTGTCGGCCCAGGGCGAGTTGGCCACCAATTACTTTGGCATCCGGCTGCAGGATGCGCAGCGCGCTCTGTTGGCGCAAACCATCACCGGCTACCAGCGCACGCTACAAATCACCAACAACCGCTACACGGCGGGCGTGGTGCCGCGCACCGACCTGCTGCAGGCTGAAACGCAACTCGCCAACGCCCAGGCTGACATGCTGGGCCTGGAGCGCCAACGTGCGCAGCTTGAGCACGCCATTGCCGTGCTGGTAGGTGTGGCGCCAGGCAATTTCACGCTACCGGTGCAATCCACCTTGCTGCTGACTGTGCCTGACGTGCCGATTGAAGTCCCCTCGGTGCTGCTGCAACGCCGGCCCGACATTGCCGCGGCAGAGCGGCGCGTGGCGCAAGCCAACGAGCAGATCGGCATTGCACAGTCAGCCTATTACCCCAGCCTGGGGTTGACCGGCTCCGCAGGCTTTGGCGCGTCACGTCTGGGCGACTTGTTCAACGCGTCCAACCTGGTGTGGGCGCTGGGGATTTCTGCCGCGCAAACGCTTTTCAATGCAGGTGCCACCACCGCCAGGGTGCAGGGCACACGCGCCGCCTTTGACGAAGCTGTGGCCAGGTATCGCCAGACGGTGCTGGTGGCTTTTCAGGGTGTTGAAGACCAACTGGTGGCCTCACGCGTGCTGGGTCAGCAACTGGCGCTGCGCCAGCAAGCGGCCCGCGCGGCGGATCTGGTTGAGCAACAGGTTCTTAACCGCTACCAGGCCGGGCAGATCAACTACACAGAAGTCATCAGCGCGCAGGCCACCGCGCAGAATGCGCGCCGCAACCTGCTGCAGCTGCAGGTGGACAGGCAGGTGGCTGCCGTGGCGCTGATCCAGTCGCTGGGGGGTGGCTGGCGCGGGTTGTAGAAGGCTATTGGCTGTTTACCCATTGGTGGCAAGCATAGTTTGCTATTGATAGAGTAGCAACGTGGTGTGCGCGGCATGGATCCCCGATCAAGTCGGGGATGACAGCCGGGGGCGGGATGACAACCGCCGCCTGAAGGACGACAGCATTCTCTCTTCCCCGTGTCATCCCCGACTAGATCGGGGATCCATGCAGCATGATCCCTCAAAGCAGCGTGTCATACAAATCCGTCCACTGCGGATTGTCTTTCTCGATCAACGCAATTTTCCACTCCCTGTTCCACCTCTTCATCTGCTTTTCCTTGCGAGTCGCAGCTTCAATCGAGGGCGTGGATTCGAACCAGACAAGTTCATGGACTGCATACCGGCTGGTGAAACCTTCAACCAGACCGTTGCGGTGCTCGTACACCCGGCGGACGAGGTTGTTGGTGACGCCTATGTACAAGGTCCCGTTTTTCCTGCTCGCCATGAGGTAAACGAAGTAATCCATGATTCATTGTCCCCGTCTGTCATCCCGGCCCCCGTTTGTCATCCCCGACTTGATCGGGGATCCATCTCACATGAGCCACTGGTGCACGAGGCATGGATCCCCGATCGAGTCGGGGATGACGCAAGACGTTTCACTCCGGCACCGGCGTCTTCGGTGTGTAGTCGCAATACGGCGCCACTGCGCACTGCCAGCACATAGGCTTGCGCGCCACGCACACATAACGCCCGTGCAAGATGAGCCAGTGGTGCGCGTCCACCAGGTATTCGGCCGGAATGCGCTTGAGCAGTTTCAGCTCAACTTCCAGCGGCGTTTTGCCAGGTGCCAAGCCCGTGCGGTTGCCCATGCGAAAGATGTGCGTATCCACCGCCATGGTGGCCTCTCCAAAAGCTGAGTTGAGCACCACATTGGCCGTCTTGCGGCCCACACCGGGCAGCGCCTCCAGCGCCTCGCGGCTGCGTGGCACCACGCTGTTGTGCTGCTCCACCAGCATGCGGCAGGTTTCCATCAGGTGCCTGGCCTTGCTGCGGTACAGGCCTATGGTCTTGATGTAGCTCTCCAGCCCCTCCAGGCCAAGGTCAAGAATCTTTTGCGGCGTGTTGGCCACGGGAAAGAGCTTGCGCGTGGCCTTGTTGACGCTCACGTCGGTGGCTTGCGCGCTCAGCAGCACGGCGGCCAGCAGCTCAAACACGCTGGTGTACTCCAGCTCGGTCACCGGCATGGGGTTGGCGGCTTTCAGCGTTGCAAAAAACGGGGCTATATCGGCGGTTTTCATGGAAGCTCAGCAACAAATTTTTCAGCCTGAGCCAGCATGCCCCTGCGGATGGGGTTAAACACTCGCTGCGGAAAGCCCTGTAGTAGCTCCGCCTCCACCCGCTCCAGCGCATCCGGCACCTGCAGTACCAGCGCCACCATGTGGTCAAAGGCGTCGGGCACGCCGCTTTGCTTCGCCAGCGTCTGCCAGTGGCCGGTGTGGATCTCATGCAGGTGGTAGTGCGTGTTTTTTCCGCGCAGTGCCATGGCCAGCTTGGCGCGGCGCGGGCTGAGCTGATTGGCGCCGTTGCCAATGATGGGCCAGACCGACAGCACGTCATACAGCGGCGTCATGTGAAAGCCGCCCCCGCGCTCCAGAAAGATAGAGAAGTTTTTGGCATGGCCGTCAGTGGCCGCCATCAGCCAGAAGGCCAATTGCGCTTTGACAAAAGTGAGGCGGTCTTCGTCGGCGCGTTTGCTGATTTCAAGCTGGCGAAGAATGGCGCGTATGCCGGGGCCGCCTTCTGACTCGTACTTGCGCTCTCCGGACATGCCCAGCGCCTGGCAAAAATCTTCTTGCGGCAGACGCGCCAGCCACGCATTGCCGTTTGGCGGAGATTGAAGCGCCCGGTCGAAGCGCTCAACCACCAGCACCTTGCGATTGCCAAAGACTGCGGGCTCACATTTGGCCACAGACATCCCCAATGCTGTCAGCAATCGGGCGCACAGCCACTCGTTTTCCACAGAGCTGCTCATGTCTGCCCGCATATTGCCCACAAGGCCTAACGGGAGCTTGAAGATATGTGTGGTGGGTGTAGCGCCCAGCGGACGCCTCCACTGGCCTGCATGCCAGAGCAGGGCAGTCTTTTCCTGTGCGCCAGCGATGGAGATTCGAAAATCATCGGCGTCCAGCATGCCAATGACACGTCCACCCGTGACCGCCGTGTTGATGGCGTGCTCCACACCGGCTTCGTCCAGCGGTTCGGATTCAATGCGGTCAAAGCCAAGGGGCTCCTCGCCCAGGGGCAACAGCTGTACAGCACCCACGCAATCGCGGCCTATGGCGGCCAGCAGGGAAAAGGTGTCTGTGCTGCCGGTACTAAATTTGTCGCGCAAGCGCCGCCGTATGGTGTCGCTGTCTGGCAGCAGGTTGTCAAAAAAATGAAGGACCACATTCCCCCGGTGTGGCACGTTGTCCGGCGTCAAGGGCAGCGACAGCGACAGTGGTCGCCCCGCAGGGGAGGCAGGCCAGCTTTCGGCGTACTGGAAGCGGTGCTCACCGTCGATGATCGACCATGTGCCAACGCGCTCGCCGTTGGTCCATACACCCAGCATGCTGTCTTGCGGCTTGCTGCGCGGGCGGCGCGGCGTCACCACGTGGGCCCCGGCCCAGACACCCGGTGTTTGGGTGGCTCGTCAATCATCAGCCTGTAGCCCATGGCTGCCACCATCCGCGCGATCTGGTCAAAGGCGGTCACCTCCGGCGCAGCCTCTATGCGCGCAATGCGCTTTTGCGTCACGCCGATTCTTTCGCCAAGCTGCGCCTGCGTAAGTCCGCTTGCCTGACGCATGGACCGCAAAATGGTGCGTAGCTGCTGGGGTGTTTCTACTGAGTACATGACAATACGCCTTTAAAGTAGTTATCTGAATTTACTTCTTTAAAGTAGTTAAGTCAAATTACTCCTTAAAAGCAGTAACCTTCACAAGCTCTATGCATGCCGTAGAGCCGTGGTTCATGCCGCATGGATCCCGGGTCGAGCCCGGGATGACAGCCCTGTCCACAGCTAGTTCTTACCTCAAGCGAAGTGCACCGCCAAACCCAAACAATACAAAATCGTCGCCAACGACACACCGCGAAACGGCACACTGAACCAATACAACTTGGCCAGCACGGTGTACCCCACCAAGGTCAGCAAGCCCAGCCCCAGCAAAAACCAAGACTGGAACAAAAAGGCACTATGCATCAGCGAAAGATAGCCATAGACCAACCCAAAAAGCATGGCGCCGAAGGAGTGGCTGGCGTGAAAGCCTATGCCCGCGCGCCACAGGCTGGTTTGATTGCTGATGACGGGTGAAACCTCCCTCAACCTTGCTTTCAACTGCGCATCGCGCGGGTCAAACTTGTTGCCATGGTAGGTGTAGAACAAATGCGCCAGCCCCAGCAGCAGCACGATGGCTGCGCTGAGCGTGATGAACAGGGATGCGTTCATGGTCTTACCCCGCCTTGCGAATCGTGCCTTGCGCCGCCGCGCACAGCGTACGCTCGGTTCCACGCAGCACAAAAATGTCGCAGCGACACACCGCCTGCGTTTTGCCGCTGCCCACCACCGTGGCCACAGCCAGCAGGCGTTCCGCGTCTTTGGCAGGGCGCAGGTAGTTGATCTTGTATTCCGAGGTGACCGAATCCCCCAGCACCGAGCCGCCTGCAAAGGTGAGGGCGTTGTCGGCCAGGTAAGACAGCACACCGCCGTGCACAAAGCCGTGCTGCTGCAGCAGGCCGGGAACCACGGGCAGCGACAGCTCAGCGCTGCCGGGTGCGAAGGCATCCAGCCGCGCATTCAGCATGGCGCTGAAGGGCTGCTGGCTGAGGATGTGTTGACCTTGGGTGAGCATGTCAGGGGGCATAGGGGTCTCCGGTTGTGGCAGGGTTTGTGTTTGCATGGTGGGCCGCTGTTTTTGCAAACAACGCAGCATTGGGTTTGATCATCGGCCTGTAAACATGGCGCAAAAGCCAACCCGGCAGCCACTGTGCGCGTTCTTCATGGGCCACCCGCCCGCGCGGATGGTTCATGAACGCAAAGGCCGATGGGGCGCTTTGGGGTTCTGCTTGCCAGCATTCAATGTGGCTAAGGTGCTTGACCGATTTGTAGCCGTAGTGCGCGGGAGCCACCACGCGCAGCGGCGCGCCGTGGTCCAGCGTCAGGGGGAGGCCGTCCAGCGTGTCGGCCAGCAGTACGTCAGCAGCGAGCAAGTCCGCCAGCAGCATGCGCGACTGGTAGCCGTCTTGTCCTCTCAGTACAACCCAACTCACGCCCAGGGCGGGGTCCAACCGGGGCGCGATATGCACCTGGTAAAAGTCGGAGAACCTTACACCGCCCCACCGAAGCGCACGGTGGCTCCAGGTGGTAACGCAATGAAAATCGCTGACCTGCTCCAACCTTTGCAGGTCTTCCAGAGGGTAAGCAAGGGCCACTGCGTCCAGTACATCGCCCGATAGCTGCAGCACGCTGGCCTTGGTGTTGCCCGGAAATCGCCTGGCGTAAGGGGCCAAGCCAAAACGCGGAAAATCAGGCCGCGCTTTTTGTCCTGGTGGAAGTGGAGAGAGTTCAGGGCTTTGTTTGGGCATAAGACCTCATGGGAAGTTTGCGCAGCGTCATGGCGCGTCTCCGGCCACCGCCATCCAGGCCCCGTGTTCCAACGCTGCGCGTACCTTGGGTGGCACTGTGGGCTTGTCCTGCGCCACCCATTGCTGCGTTAATGACATGGCGGGTGCAAACACCAGCGCCATCCAGACCGCAAAAGGCATCGCCCGCAACTCGCCGGCATCAGCTTTGGCTTGCATCCATGCGGCCAGGGCGCCGAAAGCCTCGGCATTGACGGTATTGCGCTCGCTGCTGGCGTCTGTCATGTCGCCGCTGCGCCGCAGCTTGTGCAGCAGTTGCGCCCGCTCCGGGTGCATCACCACCCACTGGACATAGGCGCGAATCAGCCCCTTCACCCCTGCCTGCGCCGATGCCCGCGCCGGGATGGCGTCCAGCAGGGCGAGGTGAAAGTCGCGCAGGGTATGGGCGTACAGCGCGTCCACCAGCTTTTCTTTGGTCGGGAAGTGGTGGTACAGGCTGCCATTGCTGACCCCTGCCAACTGGCGCACCTGGTCCATGGACGCCGCTGCAAAGCCTTGTGCCAGAAACACCGTGGCAGCGGCGTCCAGCAGCATCAGCCGGGTCGAGGGGGTGGGTTCAGAGGCCATGGTCTGGAGTATCACTCCAGAGTAGTACTCTAGTCAAGATTATTTTGCGAGAGAAAATGCGCAGGCAAAAAATGGCCTCTCCGCGAAGGGCCGTCAGACCGCCGTTGCTCAGCCAAGGCGCTCGGCGGTCAGCGGGCAATCCAGCCCCAGACGCGCGGCCAGCTGGCTCCGCAGGTCTTGCAGGGCTGCTATGCGCGCATCAATTTCCAGCAGCTTTTCACCGAGCACACGGGTTATGGCGGGGCCCGGGTCAATGGCCTCCCACAGTTCGGGCAACTTGTGGCCAATCTCGGTCAAGGTAAAGCCCAGTTGCTGTGCGGTACGGATGTAATTCACCAGCAGTAACGCTTCATCAGGGTAGTCGCGGTAGCTGTTGTCCAGGCGGCGCGCACGGATAAGGCCTTGCCGCTCATAGAAGCGCAGCGTCTCACGGCTTACCCCCGCTGCTGTTGCAAGTTCACCAATTTGCATTCTTTTCTCCCTATCGCACTTGACCTTGAAGCTTACTTCACCCCTGAGACTGGCGACTTCTTCCACTTTTGTGAACTTTGCAATGTTGTCTGAAAAACGCTATTTGTCCATCGTGCGCGCGAGCGCAGCCTACGACCTCCTGGTAACTTGGCCCTTTGCCACGCCCTGGACTTTTATCTGGCTCTACAGCCAACTGAACACGCTGGCGCAGGCCCTGGCATTGCCAGGAACGGTCCATCCACTCAATGCCACCACCGTCCTGTTTGCCAACTTGCTCGGTGCAGTGGTGGTGGTCTGGTCTTTGGCGCGGCTGTTGTCTCCCACAGTACAACTGGGGCGGCTGGATGCAGTGGCGCGGGTGCTTTTTGCCGCCTGGCAAGTGCAGGCCTACATGGCCGGAGCCAGCGCCATCGTGCTCGGCTTTACCTTGTTTGAGCTAGTGTTTGCTGTGCTTCAGTGGTTGCCGATAGCGTCAAGACACCGATCAAAAACCCCTGACATCAACTCACACTAGCGGCCCAGTCGGTGGCTCACGCGAAGGGCCTGGCGTGGACTTGCCCACCGACAGCAGCCAGCGCAACAGCCGCACTTTGGCCGGCCAGGGCACCACCAGTGGCTTGTTGCCCACGGCACGCTGCGCCTGCGCAAGCGCGTCTTCGATGCATGCGTTGTGCAGATGGCGAATCGCCAGTTCCCAGAGCAGGGTGGCGCGGCCTTCGGTCTGCATTTCAATGCGGTGCTCCAGCACGCAGTCTTCTTCCGTCGCGCCCAACACGTTGAAGCTGTGCCAGCCATCAAATCCCCTGGGCTCGGTGAAGCGAAAGCGTATGGATTCGCCCGGTGTGTAAGCCGTCACCACATAGCGGATAGGACCGTGCCCGCCCACCGCGCCCGGCACCAGTGGCCGGTCGAACTTGATACGCGGCCAGTTGGGCGGCCACAACCTGTCGTCCTGCGAGCCCAGCGAGGCCATCAGCTCGGCCACCTGCGCCGGTGTGGCTTCCAGCCGCCGCTGGTGAACGTTCACGATATTCATGCATCACTCCTTTCAGTTGTTGGGTTGCAGCGTGCGCCTGAACAGATCAAACAGCCGCTCCCAGTGCCGCTCGGCGCCCGCCTGGTGGTAAATGCCTGCACGTTTTGGGAAGACAAAGCCGTGTTCGGTGCCCGGGTACCACTCAATGCGGTGCGGTGTGCCGCCTGCCACCAGCGCCTCCTGCAGCGTTTGCACGATTTCTGCAGAGGCCCAACGGTCGGTTTCGGCGCAGGCAAAGTAGCTTTCGCAGCGGATCATGGGCGCCATCCGGTGCGGGGAATCGTCGCGCTCGGTCACCAGATTGGCACCGTGAATGCTGGCAATGCTGCTGATGCGCGTGGGCAGTGCAGCGGCGGCTGCCATCACAAACGGGCCGCTCATGCAGTAGCCCACCGCCCCCACGCGGCTGGCGTTGGCCTGCGGCTGGGCATCCACAAAGCGCAGCAGGGCTTCGGTGTCGCGCACGACCATGGCGTTGGAGAGTGAATTCATGTGTTCAAACATCACAGCCATTTGCGCCTCTGTGGGTTCGTTCAGCCAGAAGTCGCGCGTGCGCCTGTAATACAGGTTGGGCAGCACCACGTAGTAGCCCACCGCCGCAATACGCCGCGCCATGTCGTGCAACTCTTCGCGCTTGCCCGGCGCATCCATATAAAACAGCACCACCGGGTGCGGCCCGCCCTCTTCGGGGTAAACCACAAAACTGTTCATCGCGCCATCGGCGCCGGGGATGTCCATGTGTTTTTCGATCATGCGTGCACCTCAAAAAAAGTAAACCAGCCAACCCCTGCCGTCAAGAACCGTCGCCAGCACCATGCCGCGAAACGGCGTGCTGAGCCGATGGATTTTGCCCGCAACGCAGGAAAGTTGCACGCAAATTGGCGACAATGCACAGCAGAAAGTGAGACCGCCATGCCCCTGCCATTTGCCGACCGCCTCAACAACGTCGAAACCTCCGCCATCCGTGAGCTGTTCAAGCTGCTCGGCAAGCCCGGCATCATCAGCTTTGCCGGCGGCTTTCCCGACAGCGCCATGTTCGACGTCGAAGGCATCAAAGAGGCCGTCAACAAGGCGCTGACGGACGAACCCGGTGCCGCGCTGCAGTACGGCGCCACAGAAGGCTACAACCCCCTGCGCGAACAGCTAGCCGCCTTCATGGGCAGCAAGGGCGTCGATGTCTCGCCCGAAGGCCTGATCGTCACCACCGGCAGCCAGCAGGCACTGGACCTGCTCGGCAAAACCATGATTGGCCCCGGCGACAAAGTGATTGTGGAAGGCCCGACCTTCCTGGCCACCATCCAGTGTTTTCGCCTTTACGGCGCCGACCTGGTCAGCGCCCCGGTAGATGCCAACGGCGTGGACACCGACGCGCTAGAAAAACTCATGGCCGAGCACAAACCCAAGTTTGTGTATTTGATTCCCACCTTCGGCAACCCCAGCGGCGCCATGCTGAGCCTGGAGCGCCGCAAGAAAGTGCTGGCCCTGGCCGTCAAGTACAACACCCTGATCGTCGAGGACGACCCGTATGGCGACCTCTACTTCAACGATGCACCGCCCCCCAGCATTCTGAGCCTGAGCCAAGACGTGCCCGGCAGCCGCGAGCTGATCGCCCACTGCGGCAGCCTGAGCAAGGTGCTGAGCCCCGGCCTGCGCGTGGGCTGGATGGTTGGCCCCGCCGAACTGCTGGCCAAGGCCACCATGTGCAAACAG
>JBKJIV010000048.1:0-2896 GCA_046598365.1 Polaromonas sp.
TTGCCCAGGCGCGAGAACACCAGCTTGTATTCGTCGTCGGTCAGGGAGACATTGAAGGAGGCCGCTTCATTGATGACGGGGAGGGTGACCGAGTAGCCCTTGGCCGGGTAAATGCGCAAGGACTGGCCCAGCAGCTTGGCCCATTGGGGGCTGTAGGCGCCCAGGCACATCACATAGGCATCCGATGTGAGCTCGCTCACGATGCCGTCGGCATTGGCAATCTGCACACCCACCAAGGCGTCACCTTCCTTGCGCGCGCCAACGATGCGGGTGTTGTACATAAAGACCACACCGGCTGAAGCGCACAGCGCTGCCAGCTTGCTCGTGAATTGGTGGGCATCACCCGACTCGTCGCTGGCCGTCATGCTGCCACCTACCAGCTGGCTGCGGCTGGCAGCCAGCGCTGGTTCGATGGCCACACATTCGTCCGGTGTTTTCATGTCGAGCTCGCATCCGTACTCCCGCATCACGGCCGCGGGGCCCTGTGCGTCCGCGTACTCTTTTCCGCTGGTGTAGAAATGCAGAATGCCTTCGGTCTTTTGCTGGTAGTTCATGCCGGTGTTGGCACGCAGCTGCTGCAGCTTGGTGCGGCTGTAAAGGCCCAGGTTCACCATCTGCTTGATGTTGTGGCGCGTGCGTCCCGGGGTGCACTGGCGCAGAAAGTCCAGACCCCAGAGCCACTGGTTCAGATCCGGGCGCAGGCGAAACAGCAGCGGCGCGTCTTCACGCATCAGCCACTTCAGCACCTTGAGCGGCGCGCCTGGATTGGCCCACGGTTCCGCGTGGCTGACAGAGACCTGCCCGCCATTGGCAAAACTGGTTTCCAGTGCCGGGCCGGGTTGGCGGTCCACAACGGTCACTTCGTGACCCCCCTGGTGCAAGAACCAGGCAGACGTGATGCCGGTCACCCCGGCGCCTAAAACGGTAATTTTCATGAGAGTTCCAAGGAAAAAAGGTCGCAAGCCCACGGCGAATGCGCGTAAGCAGCTATGAAATCAGCAGCATTTCAGAGCGGCAGCGTGCACCCGCCAGGGTGCCGCTCCCACTGTCCTTGGTACCTGAGAGATTCAGCCAGCAGCGCATTCGGCACTGTGCAGGCTTTGCTCCTTCGGTGGTTACCGCATTGCGCGGCAACTCTCTCCAGATTCGGCGTTTTTCATTCAATACGGGAGCCTGAGCGATCATGGGAGATTGCGCCTTCGGCGGTTTGCGCCGGGGCGCAAACACTCTCTTGAATGAAACTGTATTTTGCCATGCTTGGTGCGCGCAGGGGCAAAAGGGATGCCGACCCGTAAAATCAGGCCATGCTCCTAGTCAAACAAGAATTGCTCGCGGTCCTGGCCGCTGAGCTGGAAAAACTGTCACCCGGCTCCGGCCAGAAGGCCGCTTTCGAGTCCCCGAAGGTTGCCGCGCATGGTGATTTCGCGTCGACGGCCGCCATGCAGCTGGCCAAACCGCTCAAGCTCAATCCGCGCCAGCTCGCTGAAAACTTGCGTGATGCGCTGCTGGCCGCACCGGCTTACCAGCGCTGGGTCGATGCGGTGGAAATCGCCGGCCCGGGTTTTATCAACTTCCGGCTCAAGCCCGCAGCCAAGCATGAAACCGTGCGTGAGGTGCTGTCCGCCGCCGCACAGTACGGCGTTCAGCCCGTGGACCAGGCGCGCCGCATGATCGTCGAGTTTGTATCTGCCAATCCGACCGGGCCACTGCATGTAGGCCACGGCCGACAGGCGGCGCTGGGTGATGCGATCTGCAAGCTTTACGCCACGCAGGGCTGGAATGTTTACCGCGAGTTCTATTACAACGACGCCGGTGTGCAAATTCACACGCTGGCGACCAGTACGCAGGCGCGCGCCAAAGGCCTCAAACCCGGCGATGCGAATTGGCCTGAGCCCGCCTACAACGGTGAATACATTGGCGATATTGCGCGTGACTTCATCGCGCAGAAAACCGTCACCTCCGACGACCGCAGCTTCACCGCCAGCGGCAACATTGACGACCTGGACGCGATACGGCAGTTTGCAGTGGCTTACTTGCGCCACGAGCAGGACCTGGACCTGAAGGCCTTTTCTGTGCACTTCAACAACTACTACCTGGAGTCCAGCCTGTACAGCTCGGGCCGGGTCGAATCGGCCGTTGCCAAACTGAAGGACGCCGGCAAAACCTATGAGCAGGATGGTGCGCTGTGGCTCAAGTCCACCGACTATGGCGACGACAAAGACCGCGTCATGAAAAAAGGCGACGGAAGTTACACCTACTTTGTGCCCGACGTGGCCTACCATCTGGCCAAGTGGGAGCGCGGTTTTGCCAAGGCCATCAACATCCAGGGCATGGACCACCACGGCACCATTGCCCGGGTACGCGCCGGCCTGCAGGCCGCTAACCAGGGGGTGCCCGAAGGCTACCCCGACTACGTGCTGCACACCATGGTGCGCGTCGTGCGCAATGGCGAGGAAGTGAAAATTTCCAAACGCGCCGGCAGCTATGTCACCTTGCGCGACCTGATCGAGTGGACCAGTGCCGACGCCGTGCGCTTTTTCCTGCTGAGCCGCAAGCCAGACACCGAATACGTTTTTGACATTGACCTGGCTTTGGCCAAGAACAACGAAAACCCGGTCTATTACGTGCAGTATGCGCATGCGCGCATTTGTTCCGTGCTGTCCAGCTGGGGCGGTGATGTGGCCACGCTCAACACGGTCGACCTGTCCGCCCTGAGCAGCCCGCAAGCCCAGGCCTTGATGCTGCTGATTGCCAAATACCCGGATATGCTCGCCAACGCCGCGAATGGTTTTGCGCCGCACGATGTGGCGTTTTACCTGCGCGAGCTGGCGGCCAGCTACCACAGCTATTACGACGCCGAGCGTATTCTGGTTGATGACGAAGCGGTCAAACTCGC
>JBKJIV010000059.1:0-50278 GCA_046598365.1 Polaromonas sp.
ATTGCCATAACGCATCAAGATGGCATTGACGGGGCAATTGGTGACGCTGATGGCGGTGCTGGTGCCGCCGTCGCCGGCGGCAATTTCTTCCAGCACCAGCGCCAGGGTGAGGTAGTCGAGATTGGCGCCGCCAAATTCCTCCGGCACACAAATGCCGTAAGCGCCAAGCGCGGCCAGACCCTGATGCGCCTCTTTCGGAAAGTGGTGCTCCTTGTCCCAGCGTGCGGCGTTGGGCCACAGCTCTGCCTGCGCAAACGCCCGTACAGCGTCGCGAACCATCTCCTGGTCTTGGGTGAGTATCAAGTCGACCTCTTGTCTGCTACAGAATTTCGACAGCCAAGGCCGTGCCTTCACCACCGCCTATACACAAAGTGGCAATGCCTTTTTTGAGGCCACGGGCTTTCAGTGCATGAATCAAGGTGACGATGATGCGGGCACCGCTGGCACCAATCGGGTGGCCCAGCGCGCAGGCGCCGCCGTTGACGTTGACGATGTCGTGGCTGATGCCGAGCTCTTTCATGGCAGCCATAGGAACCACGGCAAAAGCCTCGTTGACTTCCCACAGGTCCACGTCTTTCACACTCCAGCCTATTTTCTTAAGCAGCTTGTTGACGGCGCCCACTGGCGCGGTGGTGAACCACTCGGGCTCCTGCGCAAAGGTGGCGTGACCGACGATGCGGGCGATGGGCTTGGCGCCCAGCTCTTTGGCGGTGGATTCACGCGTCAGCACCAGTGCGGCTGCGCCGTCGTTGATGGACGAGCTGGACGCGGCGGTGATGGTGCCGTCCTTTTTGAAGGCGGGTTTCAGCGTGGGAATTTTGTCGAGCTTGACTTTGCCCGGGCCCTCGTCGATGGAAATCACGGTCTCGCCACTGCGGCCCTTGACGGTGATGGGTGTGATCTCAGCCTTGAAAGCGCCGGACTCGGTGGCGGCCTTGGCGCGGTTCACGCTGGTGGTGGCAAAAGCGTCTTGCGCTTCGCGGGTAAATTTGTATTTGTCGGCGCATTGCTCGCCAAAGGTACCCATAGCGCGGCCTGGCTCGTACGCGTCTTCCAGGCCGTCGAGCATCATGTGGTCGTAAATGCGGTCGTGGCCGATGCGCACGCCGCTGCGGCCTTTGAGCATGAGGTGGGGCGCGTTGGTCATGCTCTCCATGCCGCCGGTCACCATCACATCGCGGCTGCCAGCCACCAACTGGTCGTGCGCGAGCATGGTGGCTTCCATGCCGGAGCCGCACATCTTGGACAGTGTGACCGCGCCCGTGCTGGCCGGCAGGCCACCCTTGAAGCCAGCTTGCCGCGCAGGGGCCTGGCCCTGGCCTGCCATCAGGCAGTTGCCAAACAATACTTCGTCTACTTTCTCAGGCGCAATGCCAGAGCGCTCGATGGCAGCCTTGATGGCGGCGCCGCCAAGGTCGTGCGCTGACAAGCTGGAAAAGTCGCCCTGAAAACCGCCCATGGGCGTGCGGGCAGCGCCCAGAATAACGATGGAATCAGACATGGTTTTCTCCTTCAGGTAAGTTGAATGACGGTGCCGCGCTCTTCCTCAGCGACCCGCCGGATGTAGTTCTGGAAAGCCGGGTCTTCGCCGCGCAGCAGCAGCGGTAGCGCATTGAAAAAATTCTCGCGGCGGCACCAGTCGCGGATGTAGTCGTCCCAGCTGTTCCAGCGCCGGGCTTCGACTTCGGTCATGCTGTCTCGCCAGGCCACGATGTACGCTCGCTCGAACAACGAGATCAGCATTTCGTAGATGATCATGGTCCGCTCGTTCTGCTCGGACGTTGGATGCGTCAGAGCTTCATTGGTGCGCAGGTGCAAGTCAGGGTTGGCAAGCACGACTTTCAGAAAATCGTTGTAGGCGTCAGACAGCAGCTGGTAGGCCTCTTCGTCTTCGTTGTCGCGCTCCTTGCGCTGCTCCAGTGCAAAGAAAACGATGGCAAACGGCAGGGCCAGAGCGGTCACCACAAAACTGGCGTATTCCCACGCGTCTCTCATGGCTGGCTTTCAGCCTTCTGCGGTGCGTACTTGCGCACAAAGCGACGTTCGCGCTCGTAGGGAAACACGTCATGTACGTGGCCGGCGGCAATGCGCTCCTTGTGGGCTTGCCAGAAAGCGGCTTCCAGCAGGTCGCCATGGTGTTTCATGAAGACCTCCCGCACGGCGTCATTGCCCAGTAGAAACGGTCCAAAGGTTTCCGGGAACACGTCTTTGGGCCCTACGGTGTACCAGACCTCTCCGCTCATTTCTTCCTCTTCGTTGCGCGGGGTTGGCACCTTGCGGAAGTTGCAGTCCGTGATGTACTCGATCTCGTCGTAGTCGTAAAACACGACCTTGCCGTGGCGCGTGATGCCAAAGTTTTTCCAGAGCATGTCGCCAGGGAAAATATTGGCGGCCACCAGATCCTTGATGGCATTGCCGTATTCGACGACGGCACGCTCAATTTGTCCTTTAGCGAAGGGCTCTTCAACACCGGCGTCAAAGGCCTCTTGCAAATAGATGTTGAGCGGGATCATGCGCCGCTCGATATACACATGCTTGATGATGACTTCGACATTGCCGTCGGCATCGCGGTCGCTGATTTCCAGCTGGCTGGGCGCAAACTTTTCAATTTCTGCAATCAGTTCGTCGTCAAAACGCACACGCGGAAAAGCGACTTCGCTGTACTCCTGCGTGTCGGCCATGCGGCCCACACGGTCGTGCTGCTTGACCAGCAGGTACTTGCCCTTGATCTGCTCACGCGTGGTGTCTTTTTGCGGCGGGTAGTAGTCCTTGATGACCTTGAAGACGTAAGGAAACGAAGGCAGGTCAAACACCAGCATGACCATGCCCTTGATGCCGGGCGCGATGCGGAACTTGTCGGTGGAGTGCCGCAAGTGGTACAAAAAATCGCGATAGAAAAGCGTCTTGCCCTGCTTGGCGAGACCCAGCGCGTTGTAAATCTCGGCGCGCGGCATGCGAGGCATCATGCTGCGCAAGAACTGCACATAGGCCGATGGGATACCCATCTCCACCATGAAGTAAGCGCGCGCAAAACTGAACAGGATCAGCAGGTCATCCTCGCCGATCAGCATGGCGTCAATCACCAGCTTGCCGGACTTGCCATGCAGCACGGGCAGCGCAAAGGGCAACTCGCTGAAGCCATTGATCAGCTTGCCAACGATGTAAGCGCCCTTGTTACGAAAGAACAAGCTGGAGAGAACCTGAATTTGAAAGTTGGCGCGCAGCTTGACGTCGCCCAGACGAGTGGTCATTTCCTCCACCACATAAGCCGCATCGCGCGGCAGGTCTTCAAACTCAAGCCGCAGGTCAAAGTCACTCACCACGCTCACCATGTGCTCTTGCAGCGTGTCGCGCTGGGGGTAATAGGCGCGGTAGGTTGGCTGGGCGGCGGGTTCGTCGTTTTCGATGTACTCGGTGCTTACAGCTGGCCTGACAAAAATGAAGTCATTCTGGAAATAACTGCGGTGCAGGATTTTGGTGGTGACCGAGTTGAAGAAGGTCTCGGCCAGCTCCGGCTGGTGGTGGTTGACCAGCAAACCGATGTAATGCAACTTGATCTGCTGCCATACGTCCATGGGCTGATCGCCGGCCTTGAACTCGCGCTCCAGTCGCATCGAAGCCTCGCGCACGCGCAGGTCGTAAAACTCAATGCGCTCCCGCTGCGCGCGCTGCTGGCCGTGCCAGTCAGCCGTTTCAAAGCGATGTTTGGCGCGGGCCGATTCGCTTCTGAAAAGTTGATAGTGACGGTTGAAGCCGTCCATCATCGCTTTGGCGATGTCGTAGGCAAGGACGGAGTCAAGCCGCTGGGGAAACATGTTCAAGTCCCGGTCGGTCGGGTATTCCACGTGTCCCACACCCGGTCAATGGCCTTGCCATACAAGGCGTCCAGTTGCTCAGGCTTGGAAACACTCATCTGCAGGTCTTGCAGCAGGCCGTCGTGCACGCCGAAAACCCAGCCGTGCACCATGACCTCCTGCCCGCGCGCCCAGGCGTCCACCATGACGGTACTGACAGACACATTGACCACTTGCTCGATCACATTGATGTCGCACAACGCCTTGGCTCGCACCGCCTCGGGCAAACTGTCCAGCAACTGGCGGTGCCGGTGGCGCACGTCCTGAATGTGTCGCAGCCAGTTGTCCGCCAGACCAATGCGCGCGCCTTCCAGCGCGGCCTGCACACCCGAGCAGCCGTAGTGACCAACGACCATGATGTCCTTGACCTTGAGGCGCTCCACTGCAAACTGAATGGCCGACAGCGCATTGAGGTCGGAATGCACCACGATGTTGGCTACGTTGCGATGGACAAACACCTCACCCGGTTCGAGACCGGTAATCTGGTTCGCGGGGACGCGGCTGTCAGAGCAACCTATCCACATATAACGCGGCGTCTGCTGCTTCACCAAGCCAGTGAAAAAGCCGGGGCGCTCGCGCTCCATCTGCGCGGCCCAGGCGCGGTTATGGGCGAAGAGGTTTTGTATTTCTAGAGGCATGATTGATTTTTACATGGTCTCGGCAAACAGCTCGCGCCCGATCAGCATGCGACGTACCTCGCTGGTGCCAGCGCCAATTTCATACAACTTGGCATCACGCCAGAGGCGACCCAGCGGGTATTCATTGATGTAGCCATTGCCGCCAAAAATTTGCACGCCCTCGCCCGCCATCCAGGTGGCTTTTTCGGCGCACCACAGAATGACTGACGCGCAGTCCTTGCGCACCTGACGCACATGGTCGGTACCCAGCATGTCCAGATTTTTGGCAACGGTGTAGGCAAACGAGCGCCCGGCCTGCAGCACGGTGTACATGTCAGCCACCTTGCCCTGTATCAGCTGAAACTCGCCAATGCTCTGGCCAAACTGTTTGCGGTCATGGATGTAGGGGATGACGCTGTCCATGACGGATTGCATGATGCCCAACGGGCCACCAGTAAGCACCGCGCGCTCGTAGTCCAGCCCACTCATAAGTACTTTTGCGCCGCCGTTGAGATTACCCAGAACGTTTTGCGCCGGGACCTCTACGTTATTAAACACCAGCTCGCCCGTGTGTGAGCCGCGCATACCCAGCTTGTCGAGTTTTTGCGCGACCGAAAAGCCTTTCATGCCTTTTTCAATCAGGAAAGCCGTGACGCCGCGCGCGCCCAGCTCGGGTTCGGTCTTGGCGTAGACAACCAGGGTGTCGGCATCGGGACCGTTGGTGATCCACATCTTGCTGCCGTTGAGAACGTAGAAACCGCCCTTGTCTTCTGCTTTGAGCTTCATGCTGATCACGTCGCTGCCCGCACCGGGCTCGCTCATAGCGAGCGCGCCCACATGCTCACCGCTGATCAGTTTGGGCAGGTATTTTTTGCGCTGCTCTTCGGTGCCGTTGCGTTTGATCTGATTCACACACAAGTTGCTGTGCGCGCCGTAAGACAAACCCACCGAAGCACTGGCGCGACTGATTTCTTCCATGGCGATCATGTGGGCGAGGTAACCCATGTTGGCGCCGCCGTACTCTTCGCTGACGGTGATGCCCAGCACGCCGAGGTTGCCCATTTTTTCCCACAGGTCCATCGGGAACTGGTCGTTGCGGTCAATTTCTGCCGCGCGCGGCGCAATCTCGGCCTGCGCAAAGTCGCGCACCGCGTCGCGCAGGGCGTCGATGTCTTCGCCAAGCTGGAAGTTGAGTCCGGGCAGATTGTTCATTGAGTCTCCTTGCTTTTCAGATTCAGTTTTTCACGTCGTCACGGTCCCGCACCGTCATCAGAGTGGCGCCCATGGTGGCGATTAGTTTTTCACGGCCATCGTCAATCGCGTAGGCCCGGCCCTCGGTCACCGTTACCGTACGCCCGGGTTTGATGACTTGCCCCACCATGCGAAAGCGCTGACCTTTGGCTGGGGCCAACAGGTTGATCTTGTATTCGATTGTCAGAATGCCCGCATCTGCTGGCATCAACGTGAACCCCGCATAACCGCAAGCCGAGTCCAGCGCCGTGGCCACCATGCCGGCATGCAAAAAACCGTGCTGCTGGGTCAAACCAGCGGCCCAGTCCAGCTCAATCACCACCCGGCCCGCATCGATCTGCCCCAGCGAGGCGCCCAAGGTCGCCATGGCCCCCTGGCGCGCAAAACTGTCCCGCACCCTGGCTGCATAGCCGGCGTCTTTGGGTTCGAATTGGGGTAAGTCCATGGCCGGTTTTGGTTGACGTTTAGTTCACGCTTAGTTGACGTTTACGTAAACGTCAATTATGGCCTATTTTGCCGTTTTGGCTACCGGCTTGGTGTGTTTGGCCAGCAGCGCGCGGGTTTCCTTCTCATGCGTGCGGACCTCGTCCAGCGTGGTTTTCAGATCGGCCATCTGCGCGTCCAGTTCGGCCCGGTGCTCCGCAAGAATCACCAGGAATTTTTTCAGCTGGGGCACCGTGTCGCGCGGTGAGTCGTACATGTCGATCAGCTCTTTGGCCTCGACCAGGCTCAAGCCGAGGCGCTTGGCGCGCAGCGTCAGCTTGAGGCGCGTTCTGTCCCGCGCGGTGTAGACGCGGTTGCGACCGCCGGGGCCTTCGCGCTTGGGCTGCAGCAGGCCCATGTCCTCATAAAACCGGATCGCGCGCGTGGTGAGGTCAAACTCTTTGGCCAGGTCGCTGATGGAGTGCGTGGTGCTTGCCATGGTGTGCAACCCTGGTGACAGGGCCCTCGGATAAATCGGGTGTAATGAGACGCTTACAGTTACGTTGACGTAAACGTCAATTACCGGTGATCTTACAAGATGAATGCACAGGAAGCCCAGCTGCACTACCCCTTTGGCGATGATTTGCCGCCCATCGGTGGTTCCATGGAAGTTGCGCCCGGCGTGAAATGGCTGCGCATGAGCCTGCCGTTCGCGCTGGACCACATCAATCTGTGGTTGCTTCGGGACGGTGCCGGATGGACAGTCGTGGACTGCTGCATCAGCAAGGACGAGTCGAAGGCGCAATGGGAGCAGATTTTCGCCAACGAGCTCGAAGGCCTGCCGATTGTGCGGGTCATCGCCACCCACATGCACCCGGATCACCTTGGGCTGGCGCACTGGCTGTGCGAGCGCTGGACCGCGCCTTTATGGATCAGCGCCACAGACTACAACGTTGCCCGCATTGCGATCCTGAGCAACACCGGGTTTGGCGGGGACAGTGCGGCTCGTTTTTTTGCCGCGCACGGAATGGTGGACGCCGATTCCCTTGCGCAGATCCGGGCGCGCGCCAACTACTATCCGAGCATGGTGCCTACCGTACCCAGCCGGTATTGCCGCATGATGGACGGTCAGGTCATTGCCATTGGCGGGCGCAACTGGAGCTGCATCAGCGGCTACGGCCATGCCCCCGAGCACATTGCGATGTCCTGCGCCGAGATCAAAGTGTTGATTTCCGGCGACATGGTGCTGCCCCGCATCTCAACCAACGTGAGCGTGTACGACATTGAGCCCGAGTCCAACCCGCTCACACTATTTTTGCAATCCATTGACAAGTTCAAGGACTTGAACGCGGATACCTTGACGCTGCCGTCGCACGGCAAGCCCTTCAAAGGTTTGCACACACGCATTGCGCAGTTGCACGAACACCACCGGGATCGACTGGCCGAAGTCATGCAGGCCTGCCAGGCCAGTCCGCGCAGCGGCGCAGACATTTTGCCGGTGATGTTCAAGCGCCCGCTGGACCTTCACCAAACCACTTTTGCGATGGGCGAAGCGGTGGCCCATTTGCATACCTTGTGGTTTGAAGGCAAGCTGCAGCGCGTATTGGGTAAGGACGGCGTTTACCGATTTCACGCCGACTGAGGCAAGTCGGCGGCTTCCTGCGGAAGCGACATGAAAAAGCTCGCTCCTGCGTTTGCGGCCGTCGTGCCCCAAACTTCACCGCCGTGCTGTTCGGCCACGCGCTTGACAATCGCC
Source organism: Polaromonas sp. (assembly GCA_046598365.1). Taxonomy (GTDB): domain Bacteria; phylum Pseudomonadota; class Gammaproteobacteria; order Burkholderiales; family Burkholderiaceae_C; genus Polaromonas. Next base: position 7,902 of record JBKJIV010000059.1, read on the forward strand.
AGGCCCAAGCCGCCGCCTGGAAAGTCGGCCGATGAATGCAGGCGCTGAAAAGCGGTAAACAGCTTGTCAGCGTATGCCGCATCAAATCCAGCGCCGTTGTCCGAGACAAAGAGCACGACGTGGTCAGGCAGTGTTCCAGACATCAGCCCCACCTTGATCCAGCCCTCTTCCTTCTTTGAAGTGAATTTCCAGGCGTTGTCGATCAAGCATGACAGGGCGGTTATCAGCTGGGGTTTGTCGCCCACCACAGATAGCGCGGGTGCAATCTCCAGAACCAGTTTGCGCTGCGGTTCGCGCTTGCGCAGCTCCGCAATCAAACGAAGGCAAACTGGTGCCAGATCCACTGGTTCCAGGTTCATGTCCAGACGCGGCAAGTGCGTCAAGGTGCGCAAATCGTCGATCAGCTTTGCCAACTGGTGTGTGCTGGCCAGAATACGGCCGAGGTAACGCTGGCCTTGCTGGTCGAGCGATGAAGAGTACCGCTCCGCCAGCGTCCTGGCAAAACCGTTAACCACATGCAAGGGCGCCTTGAGATCGTTTGACATGGCGTAGGTGAAGTCTGCCAGCTCATGCTGGCAGCGCTGCACTTCGTCAGAAAATTGTTCTACCTTTTGCTCCAGCTCCTCATTGAGCCGCCGCAGCTGGGCATCGGCGACGTGCCTAGCCCCCACATCCACCACGTTGACCAGCACGGCAGGCCGCTCAAGCCACTGCACGCTGCTGCATGCCATCTCGACAAGAATCCGCTCGGCATTGCCTTTGCGCTGGGTGCACAGCCGCATCTCCTGCTGGAAGCCTCCCCCCGGCAACGAGTTCAACAAGGCTTCGCCTTCATCATCAAAAAAAAGTGCCTCAAAAGGCAGGTTTTCCAGCTGGTCTTGACCGATGCCGTAAAGCACGGCGGCGGCCTTGTTGCCCGAAATAAGGCGCCGGGAATGGGGATCAAAGAGCCACATCGCCACGGGGTTCACGTCATACAGGCTGTCGTTAGCGTATTCGCTGTCTTCAAGCAGCAGCGCCGTACGGCGCGTATCGCTGACATCGCGCAGATTGACCACCGCACCGCTTACATGCTGGCGCAGGCTGTACTCCACCCACTGGTTTTCGAACGCATGGTGACCGACAAATGAATGTGTACCACTGGTCTTGAGGCCCAGCTCAGCCTGGCTGCGGTGCTCTTCGGCGATCTCTTCTGGAATCACATCCCAGAAATCGGCCCCATCCAGACTTTCCAGCGATGAGTGAACCAGTTCCCGGGCGCTTTTGTTGATGGCGGTGATGTGGCCGCTTTCGTCCAGCAGGACGATGCCCTGGGTTGCCAGCTCCAGGCCTGCTTGCAGAACCTCGGGATGGCTCAGGGGACGACCCGCAAGGTAGTCAGAAGCCAGGGCGAGAGACCTCCGGGGCTGTTTGATTCGCGCCTTCAGCCAAGTCTTGAAAATGTTCAATTTTCCTCGGCCCGGGTCTTATGTTCAGTTGAAGGGCGAGCCGCCGCCTTGCAACATGGCTAGCGCCATTTGCGGTTCGCCACCAGCAGCGCAGTGATGTAGCCGTGCAACCAGTCAAAGTTGATCGGTTTTTCAAGGTAGTGGGAATTGGGTGGAAGCCCGCCTCTTTCCTTGATCGCTTCTTTGGGCAGACCACTGATCACCAGGATTTGCATGGACGCCAGTTGCTGGTTGCGCTTGAGGGCACGCAGCATTTCCATGCCATCAACACCGGGCATGTTCAGGTCGGTGATCAGGAGCTCGGGCCGCATGCTCGCAATATCCATCAGGGCTTCGAGCGCAGAGGGCATGAAGCTGCAGTCCACAGCCAGGTCCCATTCCTCAAATTGGGCTTTGTACAGTTCGCGGGCAGCCTCGTCATCTTCTACGACAAGCACACTCAAGCGATGCCGGGGGTCCGCGTCCACCTGAGCCAATTGGGGGCTGTTCTTCTGCAGGTAGGCGTTGATGGCACGCAGCGACAGGCGGCGGTGGCCGCCCAGCGTCTTCCAGGCCTCTATCTCCCCCTTCTCTACCAGCGACTGCACAGTCGCGACCGACAGGCCCAGCAGCTTTGCCGCATAGGTCGTGCCGCAATAGTCATCACTGGAGAAATCGCTCGCAGTGATGGCACTCTCAAAACTCTGGGGATCACGTGACATAAAAAGTGTCCAAAAAATACCAAGGAATACCGAATACAGAATAAGACAACACGATAAACAAATTTATGAATTTAATCAATTAAATTAATAATTCATCAGTTTTAAGTCAGGGCTTACTCGGCTCTCAGTCCTTTTTAATTTCGCTTGGACTGACGACAAGCGGGAGTGTGAAAAAGAAAGTCGCCCCTTTGCCGGGCTCCGATTCGGCCCACACGTGACCGCGGTGTCGGCCGATGACACGGCTGACTGAGGCCAGACCAATACCTGTGCCCGGAAACTCGGTCACCGCATGCAACCTCTGGAAGGTGTTGAAGAGCTTGTCGGCATAAGCCATGTCAAAGCCCGCGCCGTTGTCCTGGACATAAAAGGCTGGAGTCCCCGTACTGTCCGCCTTGTACCCAACCCGGATCTCCGCGCAGCTTTTCAGGGAAGTGAATTTCCAGGCATTGCCCAGCAGGTTCTCCATAACCACGCGGATCAGTCGGCTGTCACCCTGGGCCAGTAATCCGTCGTCAATCTCGATATGGGCCTCGCGCTCGGGGTTGCGGCCCCGGCACTCGTCCGCAATCTCGTGCGCGATGGCGCTTAAATCAACTGTTTCCTGGCGCATCTGCGTGCGCGAGACCTGTGCCAGTGACAACAAGTCTTCGATCAGCCGCCCCATTTGGGCGACGCCCGCCTGAATGCGGGTTAGATAGTGCCGGACCTTCTCGTTGGGTTCAGATGCATCAAGATGCTTGGACAGCAGGCGACTGAAACCGTCAACCGTGTTCAGCGGCGAGCGCAAGTCATGCGAGACGGAATAGGAAAACGCTTCGAGCTCCTGATTGGACATGCGCAAGGCGGTCTCAATCGCCTTGATCTCACTGACGTCTGCATCAATACCCACCCAAAACATGGCCTTTCCGTCTTCGCCCAGCACAGGCGCAGCCCGGTAAGACATGGTGTGATACGTGCCGTCCTTGGTCAGGAAGCGCCGCATGCCCACGTACGGCTCCAGACTTTTGGCGCAAGCCTGCCAGTTCGTCTTGACATCAGGTAGATCGTCGGGGTGAACCGCTGCCGCCCAGTTGTTTCCCTGCCAATCATCGCGGGTACCACCCATCAAATCGTACCAATGCTGGTTAACGTAAGTCAGCCTGCCCTCAATGTCCGCATGCCAGATAATTTGTGGGGCCTGATCGGCAAGGGCGCGCGCCATCGCCTCTTGCCGCGTCAAAGCGGCAGTCCGTTCCGCCACTTTTTGTTCCAGCCCCGCATTGAGTTCGCGCACCTGCTCGAACAGGCTCGCGTTTTCGATGGCGATGGTGGCCAGTTGGGCCAGCTCGGTACTCACATACTGGTCTTCGATGGTGAAATCGCCTTCGTATTTGTCTGTCAACTGCAGCAGTCCGATGCTTTCTCCACTGTGCCCAGTCAATGGCACCGCCAGCCAGCCGCGCAGGGGGGGGTGTTTGTCGCTTTGCTCCGTCAGGCCGCTCCAGAGGGGATGCGCCCGCAACTCGGCCTCGGTCAAACGCATGGGCTGGTGGGCGTCGCACACAACCGAATAAATGCCGCCGCCATCCCACACGCTCACGAGATCATGAAAACTGGCGTACTTGGCAGACAGGGACTGGGCAGTGAGCGCATGCGCCCAGTCGCCACCCCGCCTCACGCTCACCACTGCTTGATGCGCGCCGATCACGCCCCTGGCCTGGTCAGCAACCTCCTGCATGGCACCCTCCAGCGTCTGGTGCGCCGTGATGGCCTGCGTGGCATCAGCGGCCCGTTGCAAGGTGAAGAGATAGTCCTGCGAAGCCTTTTCAGCTTTGACCTGCGGCGTGATATCGACCGCCACGACGAAGCGGGCATGTTTGCCCATGTAGGTGATCATGCGTGCAGCAACTTCCACCGGAAATTCAACGCCATCCTTGCGCAGGTGAATCCATCGGTTAGCCCCGCCCACGACAGGATTCGACATATTTGCATTCAAGCGCTCCCGTTCAGCGGGAGGGCGAATGTCGAAGCTGGTCATCCGCAAAAATTCCTCCGCCGTATAGCCATAGTTTTTAACGGCCGCTTCGTTGACTGCGAGAAATTGTAGAGTCGCATCCTCGACGATCCACATGGGAACCGGCGCCGTGGCAAACAGGGCCGCGTAACGCTGTTCACTTTCTATCAGCGCTTGCTCGGCCTGTTTTCGCAAAGTGATGTCACGTTCTACCGAAACCATATGCGTGTACCGTCCTCTTTCGTCGGCAATCGGCACAATGTCGAGCTCCAGCCAGAACGGCTGCCCGCTTTTCGTGTAATTGATCAGTTCGGCACGCACGGGCTGGCAGTTTTTGAGCGCGGCAGAGATGCGATCAAGTTCATCCCGCTGTGTCAGCGGCCCTTGCAAAAACCGTGGTGACCTTCCCATCACTTCTTCGCGGAGGTAACCCGTGCGGCGCTCGAAAGCCTCGTTAACGAAAACAATACGCGGCCCTGGCTCTTCAATCGGCTCCGCTTCGGTAATCAAAACGATGTCATTGAGCCGCGATACCGCTGCCTCCAGCAGCTTGAGCTGGGCTTGCGCTTCCTGTTGCTCAGTTACATCCTGGAAGGCCCCGACGAGCCGAACGGTTTTCCCGTCCTGCATCAAGGGCTGCCCCTGCACGCGAACCAGAATACGCCGCCCACGGGCGGTCACAAATGGCAGCACCAGGTCAAAGGGTTTGCCTTGCTCAATACCCGCTGTGATGGCCGCCCTGATGAGCGGCTGGGCTTCAGGCGCATAGAAGGCAATCGCCTGGTCCAGCGGCGTTGCCTTGGCTGTTGCCACTTCATGGATGCGGTAAACCTCCTCGGAGCTGACGACAATCATGCGGTCCAGCAGCAACTCCCAGCCACCAATTTTTGCCATCTCGCCGGTGCGGTTGAGCAACTCGGTGTTGCGGGCCACTGCCAGCTCGGCCTGCTTACGATCTGTGATGTCCTCGAGCACACCTGAGCGCCGTTTGACCGGGCCGGTGTCACCTTCCGCCTGCTCATGAACCCGGCCGAACAGATGAATCCAGCGCACCTCGCCCGCATTCGTGGTCACCCGAAACTCGGCGTCCAGCGGCAGGCCCGCTTGAACCGCAGCAGCGCGGGCGGCGGCAAAGGCCTGCCTGTCATCGGCGTGAACCAGATTGACGAAGCCCGCGTAGGTTCCGTCAAAACTCGTGCGATCCACGCCCAGCACGTCATACACCTCATCGGACCACCAGCTTCCTGCCGTATTCAGGTCAAGTTGCCAGTAACCGATACGGCCCAGGCGCTGAGCGTCCTGCAATTTTTGTTGTATGGTCTCGCTGCGCGCAAGTTCTGCCTGCATCGCGGCGCGCTGCTTTTGCAAAGACTCGGCCATCAGATTAAAAGCTGTTGCGATGCGGGAAAATTCGCCACCGCCTTCCAGCAGCGCCGGGGGGATTCGTACATCAAGAATCCCTTGCTCGATTTTCCGGCTTGCTCCCAGAATTTCGTTGCTAGGTGTCACGATGGCGCGGCTACCCATCAGCCAGGCAATCCAGCTGCCCAGGAAGGTCGCCAGCGCCAACACGATCAACTCCAGAAAAAGGCGTTCGCGCGCAGGGCCAACAGCCAGATCGCGGTCGACGCTCACCGCCACAAAAAACTGCGCGTTGGCATCAAGCCCTGAAGGAAGGAAAGAAAAAAGCCGCTGCCGCCCATTGCTGTCGGGTCCTTCCGCCGAGCCAGCGCGCATGGCCTTGATCGCGTCTTGAAGCACGGGAATGGTCACCACTTGTCCAACCACTGCGGAGGGGTCTGGGCTACTAGCCAGCACAATCCCTTTGCGATCCGTGATGACAAACCGGCGGCCGCTTGGCTGCGACACGTTGGTCATCACCTTGGATAACTCGGAAAGGTCAATACTGGCGAATGCAACGCCTGTGACGGCTCCATTGTTCTCAACCGGCATCGCAAACGTAATCACTTCTTTACCCGTCGCGCGGCCGACCATGTAACCACTAGCGGCCATGCCACGTTTGGCCAGCGCGCTCTGGAAATAATCACGGTCCCCGGCAAAAACACTTTTCGGGCTGCCCACGCCGTCACAAACGAAGTATCCGTCCAGGCCAATAATTCCGATGTTGGTATAGACCGAAAGCTGATCGTTCAGTGCTTTCAGGTAAGGCGCGCACTCGTTCGGGCTTGCGGACACAAGGCCCGGAGCATTGGCGACCACTCTCAAAATCTGTTGCGCCGAGTCACTGACCCCCATCTGATTGGCCGCCAACAACTCGGCCGCAAAGGTCAGGTTTCCAATACTGCGTTTGATGCTGGCGTCAGCGGTGGTCCAGGCGTTGAGCAGCGAAAATCCCAACAGCGGAACGATCGCAACCATCACCAGCATGATGATGCGCGTGCGCAAGCTGATCCTGACCTTCATGCTGCTTCCCACTGTTGACCTGACCCGACTGTAAGTCAGTACCTGCAAGTGGGGAAGCACAAACTGGGGTAGCGCGACATGCGCCGATGGTCAGTGTGGGGTGAATACAAAAAAAAGCTTGCGCAGAAGTACGCAATGACCATGCGCCTCGCATGTGACGCCCGGATTTACAGTGCCGGGCGTGCCGGCACAGGACATCAGGCGCTGGCGATGGATTCGTTAACGCGGAGCCAGAATTCCTGCAGACGGCTCAATTTTTCGGTGAACTCACCGAAATCCACGGGTTTGCGAACGAAGCCGTTGGCTCCGCTTTGATAACAAGCAATGATGTCGGACTGTTCGCTGGAAGATGTCAGCATGACCACGGGGACCAGAGCAGTCAAAGGATTGGCGCGCACGTTGCGCAGCACGTCAAGACCGGACAACTTGGGCAACTTCATGTCCAGCAAAATAAAGGCGGGTTGCTTTTGAGTGTCGCGACCGGCATGTATCCCTTGGCCAAACAGATAGTCGAGCGCCTCTGCGCCATCTCTTGCCGTCACGATGGACGTATCAGCGCCTTGTTCCTGCAGCGTCAGAACGGTGAGTTCGAGGTGGTCAGGATTGTCTTCAACAACAAGTATTGGTTTCTCGTTCATATGGCGCTCACATCAGCTATTGGTTTGTTTCCCTGTCACTTTTATCACATTTGTCATTTTACGGAAATTCACAAATTTGTCTAGCGTGCATTGGGGGCGCCCGCTTTTTGCTTGAATTTCAGTGATTAAGCCATCAGTCTGGCCAGATTACCAGCGCGGCATTCCCTCGTCGGTCAGTTCATTGCGCAACTCAGCGTAGTCAGGGACAACGGCACGCACCGTGTCCCAAAAGCGCGGGCTGTGGTCCATCACGCGCAAGTGGCTCAGTTCATGCACAACCACATAGTCGATCACAGACTGCTTGAAATGAATCAGCCGCCAGTTCAGCCGGATAGAGCCGTCCGCGCTGGCACTGCCCCAACGGGTGCCGGCACTACTCAAACTCAACTTGCGCCATTGCACGCCCAATTGTGGTGCAAAGTGGTTCAGGCGCTCGGTGAAAACCTGTTTCGCCTGACGCATCAGCCAGGCCTGCGCGCTGTCGCGAATCTGCTCAGGCGTCGCATCGTGCGCCAGCCCGATGTGCAGCGTCGTCTTGGCCAGCCCGGGCAGGCTGTCATTTTGCTCGGGCGTGGGGGTGTTGAGTACCGCTGCCCTTTTTAGCTCACCCCCAATGCCGCCGAAAGCATGGCGCGGGTCTATCACAACAATAACCGCTTCGCCTAAAAATGGCAGCGTGGTACCGTCTTTCCAATCAATCCGCGCTGACTCCAGCTTGTCGTGGCGGGCCCGGGTTTCCTTGAGTTTTTTGACAATCCAGCCTGCTTTTTCCTGCACGGCTTTGTCAATTTCATACAGCGGAACCCACTTGGGCGCGCTGACCACCAACCCCTGCGCACCCACAGAAAACCCGATAGTGCGGCGCTTGCCGCGACGGAACTGATAACCCACCACGGTCTCACCCAGCAGCGCCTCGCGTGTGGCTCCGGGATGCCGGTAAGTCGCAGGCGCCAGCACCTGTTGCAGCGTCTGCGTCGGACGCGGGTCGGCAGGTGCCAAGAGAGCAGGCGGCGGATTTTTCTCTACAGCTTGTGGCGACTCGGGCGCAAAGAGGTCCAGGGTGTACTGAAGAAGTCTTTGCATGGTGACAGTTTAGCGGTGCCGGTCTGGACAAGCGGTCATTGTCAGAAGCGGGTCTCGGCTGTCTCTGGGTATGCCTCGGGGTCCAGCCTGCGCATTTCAGCTTCTATCCAGGTCTCAACCTCGCGCATCAATTCCTCGGGTTTGCGGCCCACACTGCTGATGGGCTTGCCGATTGAAAAATCAACAATCCCCGGCCTCTTGATGAAAGCCTTGCGTGGCCAGCATTTGGCAGACGACACGGCGATGGGAATGACTGGCGCGCCGGTTTCAATGGCCAGGCGCGTGCCGCCGGTTTTGTACACGCCTTTTTGTCCGCGTTCGATGCGCGTTCCTTCGGGGAACATGATGACCCAGACGCCCTGGCTCATCAGTCGGCGGCCTTGATCAACGACCTTGTTGAAGGCCTGTGCGCGCTGACTGCGGTCAATGTGAATCATGTCCATACGTGCCATGGCCCAGCCGAAAAAAGGTACGTACAGCAGCTCTTTCTTGAACACATAGGCCAGCGGATGCGGCATCAGCGTGGGCATGGAAAACGTCTCCCAGGTGCTCTGATGTTTAAGGAGAAGTACCGCGGCGCTGGTCTCACCCGTCGGCAGGTTTTCCATCCCTGTCACCCGGTTCTTGATGCCCAGAATAAAGGTGCCGCCATTGACCGCAACCCGGAGCCAACCCGCGCACATCCAGTAAATCTGCGTGCTGCTGCCGAACAGGGAAAACACCAGAACAGCGAGCGCCCACGGAATTACCGTAACGGACATCCACAACAAATGCAAAACAGAACGAATAAGGGCCATGGGACGTTTTTAGAAAGTGAATTCGAGGAGGTTTAGCATCAGACGGCCACACCACGGGTCAGAATAAATTCTACAAACGCGCCCAGGTTCGGGTGAAGGCGCGTACCAGCCGGCAATCCATCAGGCTGGCCTCCGCCTTGGTATTGCGCCGACTTTCCCGTCAGTACCAGGTGCGGCTCGCACCCGGCAGCAGCGCCAGCCACCAGATCACGTACAGAATCTCCGGCGGTCGGCACCGATTTAAGCGACACGCCAAAGCGCGCACCAATTTGCTCAAACAAGCCGGGCAAAGGTTTGCGGCAGTTGCAGCTTTCTTCCGGGCTGTGCGGGCAATAAAAAACCGCATCGACGCGCCCACCCACGGTGGCCAGCATTTTGTGCATTTTCGCGTGCATGGCGTTGAGAGAAGCCACGTCAAACAGGCCCCGCCCCAGCCCCGACTGGTTGGACGCAATCGCCACGTGCCATCCCGCATGGTTGAGACGCGCAATCGCCTCAAGCGCGCCAGGGAGCGGCATCCACTCTTCCGGGCTTTTGACGTACTCATCGCTGTCGCTGTTGATGGTGCCGTCGCGGTCGAGAATGACAAGTTTCATGGTGCGCTGCCCGTGGGTCGGAAAATGAAATTGTTGAAATAGTCCTTGGCGTCCCAGAAGCGGTCGCCCAACTGCTTTTGGTGAACATCGTCGCGAAACTGGTCCGCCGGCAACTCGCCCACGCCCGGCATGGCGAGTGTGGCGGTGTAGCCCAGCGACACCACCAGCGCAACAAAGTCATGCACTGTCTTCCCGGCAGGCATGTGTCGCCCTTCGCATTCGATCACCAGCAAAGGCTTGTCGCGCCGGATCAATTCCATGGCACCTTCAATGACCGCCAGCTCATGGCCTTCCACATCAATTTTGATGACCCGCACCGGGGCCCGCAGTTTGCCAGCGGCGTAGGCATCCAGAGTCGTGACTTTTACCGTCTCTTTGTGGCATGGGGTCTTGTCGGCAATGCCGGCTTCCAGAGAAGCTCCTGGTGAATCGCTGTCACCGGGAACAAACAAATCGAGCTCGCCTTGCTGGTTAGACAGCGCCAGGTTTTCAATGGTGACATTGGTGAACCCACAGCGCTGGCATGCACCCACCAGGTACTGCGCCAGTTTGCGCTGCGGCTCAAAAGCCACCACAGGCGAATCGCCCGCCCATCGCGCCATCGAATAAAGATAGCTGCCCTTGTTGGCGCCCACATCCAGCACCACCCCGCCGCCACGCAAAGCCTCGCGAATGGCGCGCAGCTCAAACACCTGATCACGGTAACGTGTTTTCCATGCCCGCCAGGCCAGCTTCAGGTCCATCATGGTTGGCCTTGCTGTGATGCTTCCTGGGCGCGGCGTTGTGTCCACTGGATGATGTGTTGCACCGGGTGCGTTTCGGCATCCAGCAGGGCAATACGTTCAATTAGAGTGCCGATATCTATCATGCGGTGCCTGAGCAAGGCGCGTATAAAAGCCGCATCCTTCTCGCGTCCCGCGACGCATTTGGAAACAGCCAGGTCGTGCACCTCAGGACAGATCGCAGTGACCTCACCAAAGTAAAACAGCTTTTCGCGGGTCTGCCAGTCTCGTGGCATAACGGCAGTTTCAGGGCCGACACCGTCCGCGTGGTACCCAAAGGTTTGGTCAAAGCTGGACAAGGCACCGATGGCCCCATCAATCAGATCCGCTTTCTCGGGATGTAACGCAGGGTATAAATCCAGCTCGCGCGACACGCGTAGCTCATCGGGTGCTTGCGGAAAGTGCAGCAAGATGGCCTGACTGCCCACCACAACAAAGGTGGTTTCCTGGGCAATCGCTGCAGCCGCTCGAAGCACATGCTCAAGTTCTGCGTTTTTCATGCGCCCTGCCGAGCCCGGCGTAAAAGCCGCGATCTCTCAGCCTGTGTGATTAGCACAGACATCGGAGAAACATTACGGAGATCCATGGCGTGATCGGTGTCGGCACATACGGTACGTGCGAGCGTTTCAAGTGGGCCTTCAAGCAGCGCTTCCCATTCAGTCCAGTAAGCGTCTGACCGGGTCGGCCCGGTCTGGCTGCGCCACCGCGCCAACTGCATCCGCACCTCACACACACGCTCCGGTTGCTCGCGCAGCCGCTGCATGGCAAGCTGATGCGCCTGTGCCACGAACTGATCAATCTGCTGCTGGCGATTCATGCGTGGATTATGGTGACTTGCCGCTTAACTTGCCAACTTGGACAAATCGGCCACCCGGTTCATGGCGTCATGCAGGCTTTTAAGCAGGCCTTGCCGGTTCAAGCGCAAGTCCATCTCATCGGCGTTGACCATCACGCCATCGAAGAAGGCATCGACGGGTGCACGCAATGCCGCGAGCGTTTGCAGTGAAGCGGTGTAGTCGCCGGATTCGAACTGGGCATTGGCCTTGGGCACCACGTCGCGTAGTGCGGCGAACAGCGCGACTTCAGCCGGCTCCTTGAGAAGTACCTCGCTGACATGGGCATCGACCGCGCCGGCCTTTTTCAGGATGTTGCTAATCCGCTTGTTGGCGGCGGCCAGCGCTGGCGCTTCGGACAGCGCCGCGAAAACACGGACTGCGGCAAGACGCTTGGGAATGGTGGACCACAGGCCAAGTTTTTGCGCATAAATCGCCGCGTCCACTTCTGCCACCGAATAGCCGCCTTCGCGCAAGTAGCCTTTCAGCCGCTCGATCAGGAATTCGTCCAGTTCAACGGCTTTATCCTGCAGCAATCCGCCAGGGAAGACACCGAAAGCCAAACGCGTAAGTTCGTAAAACTGCAGCGGCAGCGCACGCTCGATCAGCATGCGCACAACACCGAGCGCATGGCGACGCAATGCAAATGGATCCTTGTCACCCGTCGGCAGGTTGCCGATGCCGAACATGCCGGCCAGCGTTTCAAGTTTGTCGGCGAGCGCCACGATCACGCCGACGGTGTTGCGCGGCAGCTCGTCGCCAGCAAAGCGCGGTTTGTAGTGGTCCTCGATCGCGTCGGCCACGTCGGCGCTGAGGCCGTCATTGAGCGCGTAATAGCGGCCCATGGTACCTTGCAGCTCGGGGAACTCGCCAACCATGTCGGTCACCAGATCGGTCTTCGCTAGTTGTGCGGCCCGGTCGGCCTGCTGCGCCAGCACGTCGCCGCCCAGTTGCTGGCCAATCGCTTTTGCAATTGCCCGCACCCGTTCCACGCGTTCGCCTTGCGTTCCGAGCTTGTTGTGATAAACCACTTTGTCCAGCCCCGCCACGCGCGAAGCCAGCGTCTTTTTGCGGTCTTGGTCGAAAAAGAATTTGGCATCTGCCAGGCGCGGGCGCACCACACGCTCGTTGCCCTGAATCACCGCGCTGGCGTCAACGGGAGTAATGTTGCTGACGACCAGAAATTTGTTGTTGAGCTTGCCAGAGGCTTCGAGCAGCGGGAAGTATTTTTGATTCGCCTTCATCGTCAGAATCAGGCACTCCTGCGGCACGTCGAGGAATTCTTTCTCGAACTCGCAGACAAGCACGTTGGGCCGTTCGACCAGTGCCGTTACTTCATCCAGCAGCGCATCGTCGTCAATCGGTTTCACACCTCCGCCCACCTTGGCAGCGGCTGCGGCCAGTTGTTTTGCAATCTCGGCTTTGCGCTCGGCAAAACTGGCGATCACCGCTCCGTCTTCTTGAAGCGTAAGCGCATAGCCGTCGGCGTCTTTCAAAACAACGGGATCCACAGCCGCTTCAAAGCGATGCCCGTGCGTGATGCTTCCGGCTTTCAGACCCAGCGCCTCGATGGCAACCACCTCGCTGCCATGCAACGCCACCAGCCCGTGCGCTGGACGCACAAACTTGACGTCGCTCCAGCCGTCTGCGAGCTGATAAGTCATGACCTTTGGAATCGGCAGTTTGGCGATGGCTTCGAGCAAGGCTTTTTGCAGACCTTCGACCAACGTGGCGCCTTTGACATTGCTGTCATAAAACAATGCTTCGGCCTTGCCGTCCATGGCCTTCTTCAGACCGGCAACTACCGATACATCAGCGCCCAGAGCTTGCAGCTTTTTGAGTAAAACCGGCGTAGCGTTGCCCGACGCATCCAGCCCCACCGCCACTGGCATCAATTTTTGCGAGACCGCCTTGTCGGCAGCTTGCGTTGCCACAGCAGTTACATGCGCAGCCAGGCGCCGTGGTGACGCAAAGGAAGTCAGCGTTGAATCAACACCGGTCAGGCTCAGGGCCTTGAGTTGCTCAAACAGAACACCGGCAAATGCATCGCCCAGCTTCTTGAGCGCCTTGGGCGGCAGCTCTTCTACAAACAGTTCAACCAGAAGGTTCTTCGTTGTCATCGGTTTATGCAGCCTTCTTCGTCATCTGTTCGACCCACTCGCGCGGCGCCATCGGGAAGCCGAGGCGTTCACGGCTTTCGTAATAACTTTGAGCCACGGCGCGCGCCAGGTTGCGGATACGGCCGATGTAGGCCGCGCGTTCGGTCACACTGATGGCACCTCGCGCGTCCAGCAGGTTGAAGCTGTGCGCTGCCTTGAGCACCTGCTCATAGGCCGGGAGGGCCAGTTGCACTTCGATCAGGTGTTTGGCCTGCTTTTCGTGGGCCGTAAAAGCGGTGAACAAAAAGTCGGCGTCGCTGTGCTCGAAGTTGTACGTCGATTGCTCGACCTCGTTTTGCTTGTATACGTCGCCGTAACTGAGGCCGTCTGTCCACGAGAGGTTATAGACGTTGTCCACGCCTTGCAGGTACATCGCCAGGCGTTCCAGGCCGTAGGTGATTTCGCCGGTGATCGGTTTGCAGTCAATGCCGCCGACTTGCTGGAAGTAGGTGAACTGCGTGACCTCCATTCCGTTGAGCCAGACTTCCCAGCCCAGACCCCAGGCACCCAGCGTGGGATTTTCCCAGTCGTCTTCCACAAAGCGAATGTCGTTTTTCTTCAAGTCAAAACCCAACGCTTCCAGCGAGCCGAGATACAGCTCCAGAATATTGCCGGGCGCCGGCTTGAGCACGACCTGGTACTGATAGTAGTGCTGCAGGCGGTTCGGGTTTTCGCCGTAGCGGCCATCTTTCGGTCGGCGGCTGGGCTGCACGTAGGCGGCCTTCCACGGCTCGGGGCCCAATGCTCTTAAAAACGTAGCAGTGTGCGACGTTCCAGCGCCGACTTCCATGTCATAGGGCTGCAACAGCGCGCAACCCTGGGCATCCCAGTAGGACTGCAACTTCAAAATGATTTGCTGGAAAGTGAGCATGGACATCGGTTGTGAACAAGGCGCGGCGCCTGATGCGGCCCCGAAGCAGCGACACCGCAGACGGAATCGCCAAACCGTTCATTTTACGCGGCGCGGTGCGGCCGCCCATGCAAAAGGCCCCCTGGCGCAGCGAGCGCCAGGGGGCCTTGTGATTCAACCGGCTCAGTACTGCCAGAAAATCCGCTGCAGGTCTTTGCTGCTGACGGGCTTGGTCAGTGCCACCGCCGCCAGAATCCGCGCTTTCTGCGGATTCAGATCATGGGCTACGACCCAGTCGTATTTGTCATCAGGCTGCTCTGCGTTGCGCAGAACAAAACCTTCAGCCACGCGCGAAGAACGAATGACCTGGATGCCTTTGCCGCGCACTTCCTGCAGGGCGGGAACCACCCGGCTAGCCACCGAGCCATTGCCGGTGCCGCCATGGATCAGCGCCTTCACGCCTGACTTGCCCATGGTGTCCACCAAGGTGCGCGGCACGTTGCCATAGCCGTACACGATGTCAACCGCCGCCAGGGCCTCGAAATCGTCAATGTTGAACTCGGACTGCGCCGTATGACGCTTCACTGGTGCGCGGAACCAATAATTGTTGCCCTCGACCACCATGCCCAGCGGGCCCCACTGGCTTTTGAAGGCCTCGGTCTTGATGTTGATGGTCTTGCTGACGTCGCGGCCGCTCTGGATTTCGTCGTTCATGGTGACCAGCACGCCCTTGCCTGCGGCGTCCTTGCTTCCAGCCACGCTGACGGCATTGAACAGGTTGAGCGCACCGTCGGCCGACAGTGCGGTGCCCGGGCGCATGGATCCGATCACCACAATGGGTTTGTTGGTGCGAATCACCAGGTTCAGAAAGTAAGCGGTTTCCTCCAGCGTGTCGGTGCCATGAGTAATGACGATACCGTCCACGTCAGCCTGCTTGACCAGGGCCGACACGCGTTTGCCCAGCTTCATCAGGGTTTCGTTGTCGAAACTTTCCGAGGCGATCTGCGCCACCTGCTCTCCGCGCACATTGGCGACGTTCGCCAACTCGGGCAAGCCCGCCAGCAGCTTGTCGACCGGCACTTTCGCGGCGGCGTAGGTGGCGCTGTTGAGGGCCGAGGCGCCCGCTCCGGCGATGGTGCCGCCGGTCGCGAGAATCACGACATTGGGCTTGACGGCCTGCGCGTAGGCAAAGCCGGACAGGCTGGCCAGCGCCGTCAGGCCGACCTGAACCGCCAGATGGCGTAATTTTTTATCCAATTGCATAGGGTGTCTCCAGTAGGGATGAGTATTTTTCACAATGGCTTGGTCGCCAAATGACGGCCATGCAGATCACAACTTACCTGTCGCCATGCAGGCCAAAGGTGGCTCATCGTAGCGATGCGCCGCAAATTCAGCGGTGCATAATCAGCCGTAGGGTATGAATAAAACTCACACCCCTATCTAGCGGAGAAAGCCCTGGCAGCAAAAAATGAACCTCAGACAACTTGAAGTCTTTCAGGCCGTCATGCAAACCGGCAATATGAGCGCCGCCGCGCGGCTGATTTGCATCACACCATCGGCCGTGAGCAAGACCATCGGACATACCGAGCTTCAGCTCGGCTACAAGCTGTTCACGCGCGCCAAAGGCACGCTGGCGCCCACGCCGGAGGCGCATGTTCTGTTTGAAGAGTCCACACTGATCCACCGCAAGCTCGACGAACTCAAGCGCATCGCGCTCAATCTGCGCCAGGCCGATGGCGGCCAGGTCCGGCTGGCCGCCATTCCGTCCGTCAGCCATGAATTTTTGCCGCTTGTGCTGGAGAAACATCTGACGCGCCACCCCCGCGTCAGCGTAGAGGTGCGCACTTTGCACCAGGATCAGATGGTGCAGGCCTTGCTCACACGCGGAGTGGATTTTGCTCTGGGCTTTTACGAGCACCCGCATCCGCTGGTCACCAGCACCATGCTGATGACGGGGCCGCTCTACCTGGCCGTCACCAGCGACATCTGGCAACGCGCCGTGCGCGCGCGGCGGCAAAATCCGATGACGTTTTTATCCAGCATGCCGCTGGTGCGGCTGGTGGGCGATGACCCGATGTGCCAGTCGATAGACGAGCTTGCCAGACACCTGGGCTTGAGCGCACCCGCCAGCCTGCAGGTCCATACCTCCCGGCTTGCGCTGGAACTGGTCAAGCGCGGTCTGGGCTGGACCGTGGTTGATTTTTTGACGGCCAGCAATCTCGACACGACGACCATCACGGCGGTACCCTTGCATGACTTTGCGCCGCTTGCCTTGTACATGTACTTCGCGACCAGCACGCCGCCCGGGCAAGACGCCCTGCGCATGCTGGACATGCTGCCGGATCTTCTGCATGCCGTGATGGGGCGCGGCGTCAACACCGCTTGACGGCTACCTCCGACGCAGCGCCAGCGCCACCACGAACAAACCCAGCGCCCACAGCGGCCAAAGCCCAAACCGCGAAGCCCACCACGCAAAAGGTGTGATGCCGTTGCGGCCTTCAACTTCCGCGACCAAAGCGCCGCGCGTGTGACGCGGCAGTTCGGCTGTGACCTCACCACGGTGGTCGATGACAACCGTGGCCCCGGTGTTGGTGGCGCGGATCATGGGCCGCTCAAACTCCAGCGCACGCACGCGGGAGATATTCAGGTGCTGGTCAATCGCAACCGTGTTGCCAAACCAGGCGATGTTGCTGACGTTGGCCATGATGGTCGGCGCTGTCGCTGCATTTTTAAAACTGCCCGACAACTCTTCACCAAACAAGTCTTCATAACAAATGTTGGGCGCAATGCGCTGGCCTTGCCACTCAAACGACGGCTGGCCAAGCGGGCCACGGCGGAAGTCGCCCAGCGGGATGCTCATGAGGTTGATAAACCAGCGAAAACCGGGCGGAACAAATTCGCCGAACGGCACGAGGTGGTGCTTCACAAACTGGTATGTCTGCGGCTGGCCTGGCTTAAAGCCCACCACCGCATTGGCATAGCCGTCTGTATAACTGCCCAGCGGCATGCCAATCAGCGCGGCTTGCTGTCCACTGAGAAAACGTGACTGCACGGCACTCATATAGCCCTCGGGCAAATCGCTTGGTAACAACGGGATGGCGGTTTCTGGCGCGATGACCAACGGCGTTTTGACCGCTTGCAGTTGCTCGGCATACCAGCGCAGGGCGGTGGGCACGCCACTGCCAGGCTGAAATTTTTCATTTTGCGGAATATTGCCTTGCAGCAGCGTGACCGGCAAACGACCCGCAGAGGTAGACGTTTGCCGCCCCGCCAAAAGCGAAACGCCCACCATGATCAGCAGAACGAAAGGCAACACCAACACCTGGCGCCGGGAGTAACCGAGGCCAGCCAGGCTCGCGGCGATAAACGCCGCCATAAATGTCATGCCATGCACGCCGGTCCAGCGGGCATAGTTGTCCAGCCAGCTGCCCAAGTGCGCGTAACCCGCCTCGCCCCACGGAAAGCCGGTGAAAAACTCCACCCGCGCCAGCTCGGCCAGCAACCAGAGCGCCGCAAAAACAATAGCGCGCCGCATGGGCCGAAGAATGGAGAGCGACACAAATACAGCCGAAGCAACGGCGTAATAGGTGCTCAAAAACACCGCCAGACCCACAATGGCCAGGACGGTCAGCGGCGCTGCAAGGCCGCCGTAAATGTTGAGCGAAATAAACAACCACCAGAAGGTGCCGCACAACCAGGCCGTTGCAAACGCCCAGCCCAGAAGCAGCCCCTGCTTCCACCGGGTGCAGCGGTCCAGCTGCCATACCAACACACCCAGCGCCAGCAATTGCATCCACCACTGCGGCTGACCTTGCGCGAAGCCAAAGGAAAACGGCCAGGCCATGCTCAATGCATGGGCGTAACCGGCAATCAATGCAATGGTGATCTGGAAAAAGGAAAGTGCCTTGCGTTGCTTGGGGTAGCCAATGTGCTCCAACAGGGCAGGCATGGTGGGTAACGAGGACACCATGCTGTCAATTGCGTTTCGTGCCATGCGCGGTTTTTTTCGGGGTTTTTATCAGGGACGAACAGGCGCCGGCGTAACCGGCGAGACCTTGAACCAGCGCACGGCGCCGCCTTTGGTGTGCAGCACAATGAACTGCAGCCCGGCCAGGGAATGGCTCTCGCCGCGGCGCGGCACATGGCCCATCTCGTGCGCCACCAGACCGCCTATGGTTTCAAAGTCGGCGTCAAGCAGCTTCACGCCAAATGCTTCGCTCACACGCTCAATCGAGGTGTCACCGCTGACGCGGTAGGTTTTGTCAGGCAAGCCGAAGATGTCGCCCTCGTCTTCGGCGATATCGAACTCGTCTTCGATCTCGCCGACGATTTGCTCCAGCACATCTTCAATGGTGATGAGCCCCGCAACGCGCCCAAACTCGTCGATAACGATGGCCAAGTGGTTACGGTTGCCGCGAAACTCGCGCAGCAGATCGTTGAGGCCCTTGCTCTCGGGCACAAACACCGCCGGACGCAGCAGCGCGCGTATATTGAGCTCAGGTGCGCGCTGCAGCTTGAGCAAATCCTTGGCCATCAGGATGCCAAGAATGTTTTCTTTTTCGTTTTCGTAAACCGGGAAGCGCGAGTGCGCGGTGTCGATCACCTGGTGCAGCAGTTCGTCAAACGGGGCATCGATGTTGATGGCGTCCATGCGGGGCGCGGCGACCATCACGTCACCAGCCGTCATGTCGGCCATGCGGATCACGCCTTCCAGCATTTCACGACTTTGCGCGCCGATGACGTCGTTGTCCTGCGCCTCGACCAGGGTCTCGATCAGTTCGTCTTTGGAGTCAGGCCCCGGATGGAGCATTTCGGCAAGCTTTTGCAAAAAGCCGCGTTTGTCTTCCGGTTTGGTCGGTCTACTGGGGGGGGCGTCGGACACGAGGGTGTTCGGTAGTTGGGAAGCTGACAAGGATAACGTAGTTCAATGGCAATCCCTCAACGTGGGGGGTCGTCACTGACTTCTGCTGTCATCCCGGACTCGATCCGGGATCCATGCCGCGCGAGCCGCCATCACCTGACCAGCTCAGCGTGGGGGCTCATCTCACATGGGCATGCGGTCGCGGCTGTCCCGCACGCCGTTTCGTACATCCTGAACGGCTGCAAGAATGTCCCGAAACTGCTTGGCCTGGACTTTCAGGCGGTAGTCGGTCTGGGCAATCTGCTCTTCCAGCATCTCGGTCATGCGCGAATCAAAGTCGGCTGGCGGCAGCTTGAGGTAGGCCTCGCTCTCGGAGCCATCCCGCTCTATCACCGCGCCGGCCTTGCGGGCGATGTTGAGCATGGCCGTGTTTTCACTGAGGGCATGGATGAACATCGTTGTCACGCCTTCATTGCGCGCGTGCATGACGGCACGGTCAAAAAGGCGTGCACCGTAGCCGCGCCCGCGCACGTGCGGAAGCACCGAAACGCCAAACTCGGCGCAGCTGGCCAACTGCGGGTCAATTGACAGCGCCAAATGCGCCATGGCAATCAACTCCAGCTTGCGGTTATATACGCCGAAGATTTCGTCACGCTCGAAATTGAGGCTGGCCGCATAGCGCGCAATCTGCTCGTCGCCGGCAGGGTAGCCAAAGCGCAAGTAGCGGTCGTGCGGGTCCAACGCCAGCAAGTGTTTTTCAATGCGCCCGCCATGCGTGGGGCCCAGCGAACGAATGGGCACCATCAGCGGCGGTTTCGCTGGCGCGCGCTGGCCGTCAGCCGCTGACTGGCGAAATAGCTCCTTGCCTGCGTCCAAGGATGCCTTGAGAAAAGTACCGGGATTGACCATGCAGTCAATATAAGGGTTTTCCCTGAAATCACCACCCTAAAGTGTTTATCAACGGTACGTGGCATTTTTTTGCGGGATTTTCCAACGAAAAATCTCTGTCGCCAATAAAATCGGCGATAGTTTGCTATGCTATTAATAGCAGTTTGATCAAAATTCCCCCGTAAACTGCCATAAATCGCCTTGTAAACTTAGGTAAATGCCCAATTGAACGACCTAAAGTAAGTCGGTAAGCGCTTACACAGGCAGTGCGGTGGTGGCTTTCACCCGGTCCAGCACAAAGCTGGTTTTGCAGTCTTGCACGCTGGGGTGCTTGAGCAGGGTGTCCATGATGAAGCGGCTGTAGTGACCCATGTCAGCGACGACCACACGCAGCAGATAGTCCATCTCCCCGGTGAGTGCAGCGCACTCCACCACCTCGGGCCAGGTCTGCACGCTGGCCCGAAAGATGTCCATCGGGTTGCGCTTGTGGGATTCGGTGTGCTTTTCCAGCCGCACATTGATATAGGCAGTGAGCCCCAGCCCCACAGACTCGGGCTTGACCAGCGCGACATAACGGTCAATAACCCCGCTTTCCTCCAGCCGCTTGACCCGGCGCAGCACAGCACTGGGTGACAGGCTGACCTGCTCGGCAATTTGGTCGTAGGTGGCGCGGCCATCTGCCTGAAGGCTGCGCAGTATGAGTCTGTCGAGCTTGTCTAATGCTTCCATGACTCATATTTTGCATGTTTAATGCGCATGCATCTAGTTTCACGCGCTTGTTTGCATAAATATTGCTGCCCTGCGCCTGTACAGTGAGAGTCATCCGTATTTGATTTTGGAGACAGTAATGAACGCAGCCAAGAGCAACCCCGCCCAAACAGTGTGGGACAACCCGATGGGCACCGACGGCTTTGAATTCATTGAATACGCCGCGCCCGACCCGGCAGCCATGAGCGCGCTGTTTGAGCGCATGGGCTTCAAACCCATTGCCAAACACCGCCACAAAAACGTGACGCTGTACCGCCAGGGTGGCATTAACTTCATCATCAACGCCGAGCCGGACTCCTTTGCCCAACGCTTTGCGCGCCAGCACGGCCCCAGCGTTTGCGCCATCGCGTTTCGCGTGCAGGACGCCAAAGCCGCCTACGAACGCGCCATCGCGCTGGGTGCCTGGGGCTATGCGCACACTGCAGGGCCGGGCGAGCTGAACATTCCGGCCATCAAAGGCATTGGCGACTCCATCATTTACTTCATTGACCGGTGGCGCGGCAAAAACGGCGCAAAGGACGGCGACATCGGCAACATCGGTTTTTTTGACGTCGACTTTGAACCCCTGGCCGGCGCCGAACTGAACCCGGTGGGCCATGGCCTCACCTATATCGACCACCTCACGCACAACGTACACCGCGGCCGCATGGCCGAGTGGTCCGGGTTTTACGAGCGGCTGTTTAACTTTCGCGAAGTGCGCTACTTCGACATCGAAGGCCAGACCACAGGCGTGAAAAGCAAAGCCATGACCAGCCCGTGCGGAAAGATCCGTATCCCCATCAACGAAGAAGGCAACGAGAAAGCCGGGCAAATCCAGGAGTACCTGGACAAATATCAGGGGGAGGGCATCCAGCACATCGCCATGGGATCTAACGACCTGCCGGCCACCGTTGACGCCCTGCAGATGAGCGGCATGAAGCTGCTGAACACGAGCGACACCTACTACGAGCTGTTAGACAAGCGCATCCCCGGCCACGGCGAAAACGTAGAGGAGCTGAAGGCGCGCAATATCCTGATTGACGGCACGCCCGGCGAGCTGTTGTTGCAAATCTTCAGCGAGAACCAGCTTGGCCCCATCTTCTTTGAGTTCATCCAGCGCAAAGGCAACCAGGGCTTTGGCGAAGGCAATTTCAAGGCACTGTTTGAAACCATGGAGCTGGACCAAATGCGCCGCGGCGTCCTGGAGAAAGCGTGAAATGGGATATCAACAACATTCGCTTGTCATTGCGGGCTTGACCCGCAATCCATGCCGTGCGGGCCAGCGGCAGTGGTGCATGAGACATGGATCCCGGATCGAGTCCGGGATGACAGCAAAAGGGGGGAGCTTTTGATGGCAGTTGAACCCGTTGTTTACGGCGCCAGCGACCGCCCGCCACGCGGCGACTACACCCGTGCCGGTGCAGACTACACCTGTCCACAGAATTACGACAGCTACACCGCCGCTGACCACGACACCTACCGCCGCCTGTATGAACGCCAATCCGCACTGCTGCCCGGCCTGGCCTGCGACGAGTTCATCACCGCCCTGCCGTCGCTGGGCGCCAGCGACCACATTCCGCGTTTTGAAGACATCAACCAACGCCTGCGCAAAGCCACCGGCTGGGAAATCGTCACCGTTCCGGGGCTGATCCCCGAGGTGCCATTTTTCACCCTGCTGGCCAACCGCAAATTCCCGGTGACTGACTGGATCCGCAAGCCCGAAGAGTTTGACTACATCGTCGAGCCCGATGTTTTTCACGACCTGTTTGGCCATGTGCCCCTGCTGTTCAACCCCATCTTTGCCGACCACATGCAGGAATACGGAAAGGGCGGACTGAAGGCGCACCGCCTGGGCGCCTGCGAACAGCTGAGCCGCCTGTATTGGTACACCATCGAGTTCGGGTTGATCCAGCAAAAAGACGGACTGCGCGCCTATGGCGCCGGCATCCTCAGCTCATCAGGCGAGTTGCAGCACTCCGTGCAAAGCCCCGCGCCCCAGCGCCTGCCGCTCAATGTCGAGCGCGTCATGCGCACCCGCTACAAAATCGACAGCTACCAGCAGACCTACTTTGTCATCAACAGTTTTCAGGAACTGTTCGACAAGACAGCGCCGGATTTCACGCCGATTTATGAGCGGCTGAAAGGGATGCCCGAGTTGGCGGCGGATGAGCGATAGGTTTTGGAGCGTCGGGGTAGCGATTTGCGGCTACTGCTCGCTAATTTCCACGCCACCCCGATAACGCCCCATGCTCACACATGCCAAGGATTGATGAGCACCACGCCTGTATTGGCGAAGTCCGGCACGTTGCGCGTCACCACCGTGAATCCGTGCTCGATAGCCGTGGCGGCGATCATTGCGTCTCGCTCTGAGCGCGGGTCGGGCACATGAAGTGATGCACACACCGTGGCGGTGCTGTCGGTAAAGGGGAGGATTCGACCCGCGAATGCTGCGCGCACGCCCATGAACCAAACACGGAGCGCACCGCCTTGTGCTGGCGTGCGCCGCTCCAGCGACAAGATGCCCTTTTCCAGCTCCAGGATAGTGATGGCCGACAGGAAAAGCCTGCCTGCCGGTTGGGCCGCAGCCCAGCCCCGCACTTCGGGTGATTGATTGGGCTTGCCGTGGCGCAACTCGGAAATAACGTTGGTGTCCAGAACGAACATCGGTAGCGTCTCAGTCAAGCGCGATGGGCTGGGATTGAATGTTGACACGTGGCGCGTCGAACTCGAAGCCGTCTCCGCCAGGAATGCCATCCATGACATCGAGGAGCGTTGGGCCGTCGTGGCCGGTGATACGGTAGTAGTCTTCGATTTTCAGCAGGGCATAAGCAGGGCGCCCACGATCAGTGATGAACACCGGCCCATCAATGGCGGCCCGCTTGGCCGCCGACACGTCGCGCGTGAAATCCCGGCTTGAAAATGTGTGGACTGACATGTTTTGCTCCCGAGTGCATTCAATGCTTGTATGTTACGACAAATATTGCAGGCCGTCCATCGGCTGTCCGCCCAAACCCCCGAGCCGCAACGCCTGCCGCTGAATGTCGAGCGCGTCATGCGCACCCGCTACAAGATCGACAGCTATCAGCAGACCTACTTTGTCATCAACAGTTTTCAGGAACTGTTCGACAAAACTGCGCCCGATTTCACGCCGATTTATGAGCGGCTTTTGTGCCTTCCGGAAATTGCAGCAGACTCACTTCTGCCTAATGAAGAAGCAATTCAACGCTGAAACAACAATGCGCGCGCCGCAGGCGTGTTCAACCAAATAAACCGGTCCAGCGCGCGTGACCTCCTACAAAATGAGGAGGTAAAATTTTGTTACGCCGTCTACGATAAGAGCCTGCCTTGATCGAACTACCCCCCTCCATGACGAGAAGCACCAAGGTGCTGCTGGTGATGGACGTGGTGGAGTCGGTCAGGATCATGGAGCAGGATCAAGATGACTTTGTACGGCGGTGGCAACAACTGGTGGAGTATGCAGAGCAAATATTGCCGCTGCATGGTGGACGCATCGTCAAAAGTTTGGGCGACGGTTTGATGCTGGAATTTGCCAGTGCCCGAGGCTGCGCAAAGGCAGGGTTCGCACTGCACTATTTCAGCGACCTCGCCAACAATACCCAGGAGCCAGAGCGGCATATGCACCTACGCATGGGCGCGCATATGGCTGAGTTTGTCGCTGACAAGCACGACATCTACGGCACCGATGTAAACCTTACGGCCCGTATAGCGACTCTCGCCGGGCCACGGGAGTTCGTTGTTTCAGCAGGCTTGCGGGACTATCTAACGGCTGGGCTTGACGCAGACATTGAGGACTTGGGCGAATGCCATCTTAAGCATGTCAAGGAGCCACTACGCGCTTATCGTGT
This sequence comes from Polaromonas sp., assembly GCA_046598365.1. Taxonomy (GTDB): domain Bacteria; phylum Pseudomonadota; class Gammaproteobacteria; order Burkholderiales; family Burkholderiaceae_C; genus Polaromonas. The sequence continues at coordinate 32,568 of JBKJIV010000059.1, forward strand.
CGGCCCGGTGGGACATGCCCCGGTTATCGCAGCCGCCAAAACGACTCCAGAAGACTTTCGCCCCACCATCGCAGTCATCCCATTTGAGGCCCGGAGCAATGACCCTGAGCACTTTGTCATTGGCGAGCTTGTAGCAGACGGCATCATCGCCCAGCTGTCTCGCAGCCCCGACTTGCGCGTGATTTCACGCTTGTCCACTACTGCATTCCGGGGCCGCAGCGGCGCCATTACGCAGGTTGAATCCCACCTGGGTGCCACCTTTGTGCTGTCGGGCAGCTACGTCGCCAGCAGCGGCAAGGTCTTGCTCATGGCTGAACTCGCCGATACACGAAACAGCCAAATCGTATGGGCCGAGCGGCTGTCAGGCGACATCATGGACCTGCTTGAAACGCAAAGCGAGATTCTCAACCGCGTTGCGACGGCGGCAACCCGGGCGCTGATTGACTCTGAGGTCCAACAGTCGCTGGTTCAGCCCCTGCCGCGGCTGGATAGCTGTTCATTGATGTTGGGCGGCATTGCCCACATGCATCGTTCATCTGCTTCGGAGTTTGATCGAAGTCGGCAGGTGCTTGAGGCTTTGCTGGAGCGTCACAATCGCGTGGCCGCGCCGCGCGCCTGGCTGGCCAAGTGGTACATCATGCGGGTGGTGCGGGGCATGAGCGACTCGCCAGAGCAGGACTCAAGACGCGCCATTGAGCATACAGAACGTGCTCTGGACCTAGAACCGCAGAGTACCTTAGCAATGGCAATTCAAGGGCACGCTCTCTGTCAACTTTCCGGCGACGCGCAGGGGGCGCTGCGTATGATTGACGACTCCATTCAACTCAATCCCAACGAATCGTTAGCCTGGCTTTATAAAAGTGTCTGGTCATCGATGTGGGGGTCGACCGACGCCTCGGTGCAAGAAGCTGAAACGGCTTCGCACTTGTCACCAATTGACCCGATGAGGTACTACTACGATCTCATCCTAGCTGCTAGTTTGTCGATAAATGGTAAGCACGAAGGCGCCATCGAATTGGCAAAGCGATCGCTTAGAGCCAACCTCCATCACCAACCGACCCTCCGTGTACTAATTTATTCACAAGCCCAAATGGGTCATATTGATGAAGCACGTGCGACCTTACATCGCCTTATTCAGGAAAATCCAAACTTCACAGTTTCTGGTTACCTGAGCATGGGGGGTGGAGAAAGTCATACCCGACGGCAAGTTGCCATAGTCCTACGGCGCTTGGGCGCGCCCGAAAATTGAACATCAACAAGGGGAGATCTATATGTCTATTCTGAGTGGAGGTATGAGTGGAGGTATGAGTGGAGGTATGAGTGGAGGCATGAGTGGTGGCATGAGTGGAGGCATGAGTGGTGGTATGAGTGGTGGTATGAGTGGCGGGATTACCTCACCGCTGCAGGCCGGCGCAATTGTCAAGAACCGTTCGGCCATCACGGGGCCCTTTCAAGGCGCCACGCTACCGCTGACCCTCCCGGCACCATTGGACAAACCCGAGCGTCTGTCCCACTGGTCAGTGGGGCCGCGCATGTTGGTTTGTGAGCTCGAATTGCTTTCTGGCTTGCACTTTGACGTCAACCAGAACAAACAATCTGTCAGCGTGGGTTTTGTCAACCTGGACAAGTCACCGCTGAAGAGCCTGACGCTGGCGCGCCTAACGCGACCGACAGCGCATATCTTCAAACAACAGCTGCAACTGGTATCCGATTACGCCGATCTGCGCGAAGATCGCGGCGCAGAGGTACTAGAGCAAATGACCGGTGGCATGAGCTTCGTCGCAAGCGTTGTAGGCCTGACTGCTCATCGCCACAAATACACTCTTGAATTGCTTGATCTGATGATCTCGTTGGGGTTGCACGTGAAAATGCGTTTCAAGCAGGCGTTCGCTTGCCCTCGCCCTGTCGAACTTTCGCCACAGATCCAGCCGATGATCCCGACACCCGGACATGCCAGCTGGCCCAGCGGACATGCTACCGAGGCGTATATGGCAGCTTACGTATTGCAAGCACTGCTTCCTCACGGCAACAAATACAAAGAGCAGATGGAACGCCTGGCCGCGCGCATCGCTGTCAACCGTACGGTCGCCGGTCTTCACTTCCCGGTAGACAGCGCTGTGGGGCGCTTGCTTGGGACGGCACTCGCTGAATTTTTTGTCGGCCGTTGCACAGGTATGAAAGTTCACGAGCGTGGGTTTAACGGCCCCAAATTCCATGGCGCGCAAGACGCAACTATCGATTTTGACCCGCGCGTTTCCATGAGCGATAACGCCAGTGGCTATTACGAGTATGGGTCTGCGGTCCATTCCATCGCTGCATCACCACTGCTTGCAGTCATGTGGTCCAAGGCCGCCAAAGAGTGGCAACCGCTCAAGTAGGTCCACATATGACCAAATGGAGCAATTTGCCGAAAGGTGGCTTTACGGGCATAGACTGGGCCAAACCAGACGCCACGAAGGGGGTTGACCCCTACTTGGTCTGGGCCGAAGCCGATGACTTTGCGGGCTATGGCCTGAAAAAGCCACCCAAATGGCTTCCCCTGTTGATCGAACTCAGGCCGAACACGAGCATCGCAGCGTTTATAGCTGCCGCGTCTGCGACTTGGCTTAAGGTTCCACCGGTTTATACGTCGACGGTTGCACCGGTTGGGCTGCGCTATTGCACGGCCCAAGTTCGTCCCGCCTTCTTTAAACAAATTCGCCCTGGCGGCAGTTTGCACTTTTTGGTGAAACGCGTAGAGCTTGGACTCCCTGCGACCACGGCCGGCGACAAATCAACGCCTCCATCAAAGCTTCCGGGCCAACCGCCGCAGCCACTCCTCAAAGGCAAAGTGATGGGCGTGATCGACGGTGGATTGGCGTTTGCAAACGCCAACTTCCTTCGAAATGGTAAAGCCCGCACCAAATACTTCTGGCGCCAGGACACCAAGGGTGTCGGCAGAACTCCGCAGCAGCTCGGCTACGGACTCGAGCTCACCGCGGCCGACATCGACAAATCCATGCAAGCGAATACCTACAACGGTCTCGTCGATGAAGATGCGGTCTACAAAGGTTTTCAACTTTGGGACCTGGAAAAAAGCGTTAATCACGGAACCCATGTCGTGGACTTGGCCTGCGGACCTCGCACCATGCTGGCACAGATGGCCGGCGCGCCGCCGTCCATTGATGCACCACCAAGTTGGGCCCCAGCAAATGACGCAGCGAGTACTTGCGACATTGTTGCCGTGCAACTGGATTGGCAGACCGTGCTGGACACCTCGGGCGGCTCAATGAATGTACACATCATGGACGGTCTGATGTACATCCTCTCGTGCTGCGCCAATGACACCAAGGTGGCAACCACTATCAGTTGGGGAACGTTGGCAGGTCCGCATGATGGCAGCTCGATCCTTGAAGCCGCAATAGATGAGCTCATTGCGTTGAAAAGCGGCCTGCTGCATGTCACTGTCCCGGCCGGCAACAGCTATCAAAGCCGCACCCACGCGAATGCGACTTTGGCAAAAAATGAAACGGTTGTTTTTCACTGGCATGGGCAGCCCGGCGATGCGACACAAAACTTTCTTGAGTTGTGGCTCCCGCCCGGAGCCAACGGACTGACTATCGAACTCAAACCGCCAGGCAACTCTGCTTTACCGCCCCTGGCATGGGGTGAATCAAAGATGTGGGCTGACCATGGTAAGCCTCTGTGCGCGCTTATCTATCCGAAGGCCGTAGCTACCGGTACACGTGGAACCTGTGCGCTTATAGCGGTTGCGCCAACGTTCAGCTTTAAGGATTCGACTGCCACCGCACCATGCGGTGTCTGGCAAATTAAACTGACAAACACCGCAACAGCCAGCGTGACCGTGGATGCTTACATTGAACGCGATGACGTAGCGATTGGCACCAACACGGGGGCGCGTCAGTCGTACTTCGAGGACAAGTGGTACGACACGAGCGGCAACCCGTCTTCCTTTGTAGATCACCCCAATAATCCCACGCCGATCCGGCGCAGCGGGAATTTCAACAGTATCTCAACCGGGAAGAAAACGCTCTCCGTGGGTGGCATTAGAGTGGCGGGACCAACATGGGCCCACTACTCCCCTCGGAAGCCTGACCCCGATGCCAGTCGCCCCAGCCGGCCCGACGTGGTCAAGGTGCCTGACACCATGATCTACAGCGATTACAACCCAGCCTTGCTGGGCTTGCGAGGCGCAGGTACACGTAGCAGCGCGGTGGTGCGACTTGTTGGCACAAGTGGTGCTGCCCCCCAAGTGACCCGCAAAATATTCAACGCGCTATAAAACCGCCGAGCCGCCTTACCAGCGGCTCGGCAGCTTCTTAAGCAGCGTGATGCGCCGTATGCCCAGCTCGATGTAGCCGCCTTTTTCAAGGTCTTTGAGGAGGCGACTGACCATCTCGCGCGAGGCACCAACGCGGTTGGCAATGTCCTGATGGGTGATGGATTCGAGTAAAGCCGGGCTGCCCTCGGGTGCGTCGCCCCGGCGATCTTCCAGCAGGGCGACCAGCCTGCCATAGACGTCTAGCAGGGCCATGTTGCGCGCGGTTTCTGTGGCAGAGCGTGCGCGGCGGATGACTTGCACCACGAGGTTGATGGCAAATTCCGGCTCCTTGACCAGGTGCTCACTGATGTCTGCGCGGCTAAGCACGGCGCAGGTACAGGGCTCTAGCGTCATCACAGAGGCAGACCGGGGCCCGCCGTCGAGCGACATTTCGCCAAAATAGTCGCCCGCATCAACCGTGCCGTAAGTGATTTCGCGGCCACTTTCGTCCATGGCAAACACCTTGACGCTGCCTTTGAGCAAGACAAACAGGCTGTCGCCGGATTCGCCTTCGTTAATCAGAACGGCGTTTTTGCGGTAGGTGCGCAAAACTCCGCGTTGCGCCAGAGAGCGCAGCTGCGGAACCAGGTGGGCGTACAGGTCTTCGCTGGGGGTGGGTGACGTGCTCATAATGAGCCGTAATCTAGCACGCGCCGGGCCCGCCGCGCTGCCGGGGTGTCCGGCATTACCCATTCTTAATGAATTTGAACAAGGTGCAAGGGCGCGACCGGTGGCAAAACTGCCACCCGGTTGACCAGCTCACGCACGCCGCTGGTGCCGGTCTTGGCGCACAGGCTGCGCACGTGGCTGCGCACCGTGGAGACGGCCACCTTCATCTGCACGGCAATGTCCGGGGCGCTAAGACCGCGGCACAAGATGATCAGCACCTGTTCTTCTGTGTGGGTGAGCCCGTATGTGCGGGCAAAAAAGCCGACCATGCCGGACTCGCACACCTCGGCCCGGGCGAAAAACAGTGCAATCCGGCTGTCCCATGCGCCAGCTTCGCGTTTCAGCGGGACAACAGCCACCATCAGGCTCAGGCCATGGCCTTTGATGCTGATCAGGCTGCGCTTGCCTTTGGCCGCTTTCTCCAGCGCGGCCTGAAGCGCGCGGTCTTCTGTCGGGTTGACGGCCTGGATGTCACCCTTGAGTTTGCCCACTATGCGCTGCCGGGCCAGCTCTGTGCGGGCGGCCTGGTTGACATGAAAAATGTGGCCGCCCTCATTGACCACCACCACGCCGTGCGCCAGAACATCGATCAGGGAAAGCAGCGCGTCAAGGTCTGAGCCGGGATGGTCAGTGCCCGCAAGGGGCAAAACCGGGTCAGCAAATCCGGTATTCAACAGGGTGTTCATTTCAGCATGCCTCGCAACCGTTACAGATTGTTTAGCGTAGAAAGCAAGCGTAGAAGTGACCAGTGACTATGCCCGGTGTTTGCTGTGAACAAATTCACAACAAACCGGCTACTTACCTCCAGCTGTCCAGAACAGCCTTGGTTTTTACCCAGTAGTCCTGCAGCCGTTTGAGCTGCTGCCGGGCATTGTCCGGGACAGCGCCCGTCTTGGCGTTAGTTTCAAGCTCGCTGCAAATGGCATGCATGGCGACGGCGCCGACATTGCTGGTTGCGCCAATCAGGGCATGGCTTGCCCATGCCAGGCCAATCGCGTCGTCGCCCTCGATGCTGCGCTCGATGGCTTGCAGGCGCTGGCTGGCGTCGGCAACAAACAGACCAATCACCTCACGGGTCATGCTCAACTCTTCGTCATCAAACTCCTTGAACTGAGCCAGGCGCTCCATGTCCATCAGCGCGGGCTCAGCCCCTGATACGACGGGGTTGTTGGGGGATGCAGGCGCCGCAACGTGTGCAGGGGCGCCAATGATCTGGGTGCGCGCAAAGTCTGTTTTTGCCAGTTTCCCCGCGCCGTCGGGCGTCGATGTCGACGTCATCTTGGGCGACCAACGCTCCAGCGCCTGGACCAACTCGGCCATGCGCAAGGGCTTGGTGAGGTAGTCGTCCATGCCCGCCGCCATACATCGGGCGCGGTCTTCGGGTGAGGCTGCAGCGGTCAGGGCAATAACGGGGGGCGCTTTTTTACCCATCATGGTCTGAATTTGCTGGGTGGCCTGCAGGCCGTTCATGCGCGGCATGTTGACGTCCATCAGCACGGCGCCAAAGCGCCAGCCCGCGCCGTGGGCACGCGTTACAGCCTGCACAGCTTCGCGTCCGTCCAGCGCAGTTTCAGCCTGGTAGCCCAGCCTGGCCAGCATGGCGCAGGCCACCTTGAGGTTAACGGGGTTGTCATCCACAACCAGCAGCGTGATGTTTTTGGACGCGACGACGCTGGAGGTCAGCCGGCCTTGCGGCGTGAGTTTGCGCGGACCTTCGCCCGCGAGGCAGCGGGCCAGTGTGTCCAACAATTGCCGCTGACGCGCGGGCTTGAGCAGGCACGCCTCGAACAACTGCGCGGCCTCAGGGGCTGATGGCATAAGCCCGGATGTCAGCAGCACCAACGGTATATTGGCCAGCGCCTGCGTGGCTTTGATAGCCTGGGCCAGGGACAAGCCGTCCATCCCGGCCATGTGCATGTCGGTGATGATGATGTCGGGTAGCGCAGCTTTGCCCTGGGTTTGCGACAGAAGCTTCAGGGCAGCGGCGCCAAATTCTGCGCTGCTTACCTGCATGCCCCAAAGCTCAAGCTGCCGCGTCAGAACACGCACGTTGGTCACATGGTCGTCCACCACCAGCACGCGTTTGCCGTGTAGCGTGCTTGCATCCACCGCCGCCTCTACGGACGATGCCTCGGCCGGGGGCACGGTGAGCGCGAACCAGAAAATCGAGCCTTTGCCGAGAACGCTTTCCACCCCGATCTCGCCGCCCATCAGCTCTACCAATCGCTTGCAGATGGCCAGGCCCAGACCCATACCGCCGAATTTCCGTGTGGTGGAAGTGTCTAACTGGGTAAATGCCTGAAACAAGGCGCCATGCCGGTCGCGCGGTATGCCGATGCCGGAATCAATCACGCGGAACTCGAGCCGTACCAGTGAAGGATCACCGAGTTGGGGAAGTCGCCGCACGCTTACCGAAACTTCACCCTTCTCGGTGAACTTGATGGCGTTGCCAATCAAATGGATCAGGACTTGACGCAAGCGCTCGGCGTCTCCCGCAATGGCTGTCGGTACGTTGGTCGGGTCGCGATTGTCGCCGTCCGGGATATCGGCAATGAGCTCCAGGTTTTTGTCCCGGGCTCGGGGGGCTGCCATGTCACATGCGTCCTCAATAAGGCCGCGCAAGCTCAAGGGCTGCACTTGCAGGTCCACCTTGCCCGACTCCATTTTCGAGAAGTCGAGGATGTCGTTGACAACAACCAGAAGCTGATCGCTGGACTGGCGCAGGGTCTGCAAATAATCTCGCTGTTCGTCATCCAGCCGCGTCTCTGCCAGCAAGGTGCTCATGCCCACCACGCCATTGAGCGGGGTGCGGATTTCGTGGCTCATGGTCGCCAAAAATGTTGCCTTGGTCTTGGCGGCTTGCAAGGCCTCTTCGCGGGATGCAAGCAGTTGGGCATTGCGCCTTGCGACGCGATCCTCCAGAATTTCTTTGGTTTCCTGGGCAGTTTTGGCTTTGCCCAGCGCCTCAGCCCGGTAAACCTTGAGTTGCTCGGCGCTGTCGTGCATGGCCTGCGACAGCTGCCTGACCTCTTGCAGACGGGTGCCCCGGTCAATCTTGGGTATCTCTCCGCGGCCAAGCTGCTGCGCCGCCTTGCTGAGACCCTTGAAGCCGTCTCCGACCCAACTGGCCACATACAAAGCCGCCACGGCACCCAACAACAGCAGCACACCCATGACACCCAGCGAAATACTCCAGCCGCGGTCGATGTCGGCCGTGAAGTCGCTTGCTGGTGCGGCCACCACGAGGGTCCAGCGCAAGCCCAGCGACTCTCCGATCGGGCGCTGAACCATCAGCAAGGTGTCGCCCTGCAGGGGTACCCGCTGCAATGCGGCATGGCTGGCCACCGCCGAAGCTTCGCCCTTGCGAGACTGCCCCATCTTCAACGCGGCGAAACCTTCCCGAATGATGAGATTGGCGCTACCAGGCGGAGAACGCCGCGTCTGCTGCCCTTGAACATCCTGCAGCAGTGCATCACCCGCCGACCCGGCAACCAGAAGACCCGCTTCATCCACGATGAAGGCGGCGCCATTCGCGCTGATGCTTTGGGCTTGCAGCAGACCTGCGAGTTGCTGCAAATACAGATCCACTCCAAAGACGCCGGCCACAGCTTCATCGCTCTCATAGACCGGCTGCGACAGGGTGATAAAGAGCTCGGCTTTGCCCGGAATGACCTGGACGGCGGAAAACACACGCGCTTTTGCAGTCAACGCCCCCTGATACCAGGCACGGTTTCGGGGTTCGAAATTGGCCCGCGTCAAGGCCGGCGTCGGGGTTTTCTCACTAGCCCGACGCGCCAGGAAGGCCTGCATACCGACATCTGAACTATTTCGAAACAGGACCGTCGTGGCGGTACCGGAATTTTCAACCGCGAAATAGTCCCCACGGCTGTTTCCAAAATACAGATTGGGCACGGCGGGCGACTGCCTGCTGAGTGCGAAGGCCATAGGCTCAAAAGCTGGGCCATGGCGCAGCCAATCCCGCGCCTGCTCCGCTTGCGCCGGCGTCAAGCGCTCGGGGAAAAGTCCGTTGAGCACGTTGTGCGCCTGGCTCAAGTGGGTCTGGGTCCCGGTCTGCACCCGCGCCGCTACATTGAAGAGCACCCTGCCGGCCAGGTCTTGCACCGCCTGGGCATTGTTGCGTGCTGTCAGCCAGGCCATGACGCCCGCCGGTATGAAAGCGAAAGCCAGCAGACTCACCACCAGGACGCGGGAAAGGGAAAACATCATTGTCGGCACGGACTCAGCGCGTATGGCTCAGTCGCCAACCGGGCCGGTAGGTCCTAGCGCAGTGTTGCACGCTATCTGGAACATAAAAACGCGTCTTTTGCGCCATGGCTGCGTTGCAAATCCGCGCCATAGCTGGGCTATGGCTGTGGTTTGCGCCTTGCCCTGACTCAAAATCCATCGTTTTTATTTGTTCCATCAAGCATGCAACACTGCACTAGGACTCAAGCGCGAGACCCAGCAACTCGGCGGCGTCGATTGGCGCTGACCTGCCAGGCACAGAAATGAGTGCCCTTGCGCCGATGTTGACGGCGCCTGTCACACCCCGCAACATCGAAACACTGGCGGCAATTCGCCAGCCTGACTTGCTGGCCTGCTTTTGCAGGAGCAAGGTTGCACTGACGGTATCGCCCACCGGCAGAATTTGCACGTCGCCGCGCAGGGGGTCTTCAAGCCGGGCCAGCGCCACAGGGCCGCTGTTGAGGGCGACGCTGACGTCAAATCGGGGCAGCTTGTAGGTGGGGAAACGGGTGTTGAGAAACTGCTGCACCCGCTTGGCCGCGTCACTCAAACCCAAAGCTGCCCGGGCCGCGCGCAAGCCGTGGTTGACTGAGGTCGTGTCGGTGCTGTCCACAAAAATGACCAGCAAGCCTTCGCCGACAAATTGCATGAGCCGCGCGCCAAAGAGATGCACGGTGTCGCCGGCGTTGTTATAAAACTGGCGCACGACATCGCTCAAGTCTGCATTGGAAAGTTTTTCTGCAAAGCCCGCGTAGTTGAGTACGTCGACAAACAACACCGTGGCGTTGCCAAACTTTTCATCTTCGCTTTGTCCGTTGCCGGCAGGCCATTTTTCGCTTAATTCTGCAGCCAGTCGCTGCTCATACAGTTTGGAGAGATGGTGTTTCTGATCTTGCAGCGCCGCCTGCACGGCTGCGTCGACGGTCAGGTTTTGCACGGCCGCTCGCATCTCCCGCCTGTTGAGCTGGGCCGCTGCCGCCTCGCGCAGCTCTCCCGGTCTGAATGGCTTGGTGATGTAGTCGTCAGCCCCGCTGGTCATGCCTATACGCATATGAGCCCGCTCCTGAAGAGAGGTCAGCAAAACAACGGGGGTGGTAAAGATGGTCGGGTCGGCGCGCAACGCCTGCAACATGGCAAAGCCGTCCATCGTTGGCATCTGCACATCACTGATGACGAGGTCGGGCTTGTTCTGCCGCACAAGCTCAAGTCCCGACAAGCCGTTGTCGGCGGACAGCACGTCGTACCCGTTCTTTCTGAGAACCGAAGCCACCAGCGTGCGGGTGGCGGCGTCGTCCTCCATCACCACGATTAAAGGCATTTTTGTTCCAAGCGATTTCACAGACTTGCGCTAGCTTACACAGTTTGTTACCGAAGCAACAACCTACGTTACAACTTTGGTGCGCTATTTGTGAAATCTACCCGAATCATGGCCAGGGTGTCGAGCACGACTTTTGGCACAAATGCCATTTGGACGTGGGCCAGGCCTCTCAGAAATCGATTGTCTGCATCTGGCAGCGTGGCCGAAGAGCATGGAAATACGATGTTGTCGCAGTTGGAGTACCAGCAGGTAAACAGGGTGTGGCGATGTGGCGGCATGTCCAGGTCAAGCTCGGAATGCCAGGGGCTGGAGAGTTGCATCTGGCGCCCATTGCTTACGCCGCTGAAGCGGGCCAACCACGTCCCGCGATGGGGCGTGCCAATCGTTACCACGTGGTGGACGCGCGACTCCGCTTTGTGCGTCTTGAGCCAGGCGCGCACGGCCAAGCCGCCCATGCTGTGGCAAACCACAAGGGGACTCAACCCGGTGACAGCAGTCACACGCTGAACCGCGTCATCGATCTGCGCTGAATAGCTGTCGATGGAGTCAAAGGGGGGCTCGAGATTGATCGCCATATAGGCATGGCCTGATCCCTGAAGACGTTTGAGCCATGGTGCCCAAAAGCCGCGGTTACAAAAAAATCCGTGGATAAATACAACACCCCGTCGCCCTGCCAACACGTGCGCGGGATCAAGTTGATCCGCAAAAGCATGGGAGCGAAACGGTTGACGCCAGCAAAACACCTGCGGCGCGGTGATGGTTTCACCGATCCAGGCCGCCAAAAGCTCTTGCCAGGAAGGCTGGGGTGCGGGGTCGCTCCGATTGATGAATCGCAAGGCCACGAACTCGAGCGCGAGGAAACCGGAATATCCCAGGGCCAAAACCACAAAACCGCCTACGGCCAGAAATGGAGAAGCGGTCCAGAAGTAAGCCAGCCACGCGCACGCAGCCAACAACAAGGAAATGGTGATGAACTGCTGAATGCGTGCCAGCATGGTGTCAGTGGCTAGGGGGGCGAGGTGGATCAGGCCAGAGCAACGTCACGCCCCGCCAATTTTTTGGCCAGCCCCTGCGCCAGGCGATTGACAGTGCCGTAGATCGACAACTGTGGATTTGCGCCAATGCTGGTGGGGAAAATGGATCCGTCGTGGATGGACAGGTTTTCAATCTGCCAATGGACGCCATCGGGACGGGTGACTCCGCGCTTTTCCTGGGCGGCCAGTCCGCAGCCGCCCATCACGTGGGCGCTCACTACCTTGGTGAGCATCGGTTTCATGGGCAGCGCGTTGACGGCGTCACGGGCCTGCGTCCAAGTGGTGTACGGCTGCGCCATTTCGTGCAGAGGCAGCACCTGGCGCGCGCCGGCGGCAAACTGGATTTCCATCATCGAAAGAAGGGCGCGTTGCGCACCCTCCATGACGTAGCCCGTCAGCGGGTAGTCAAGCACCGGAGAACCATCGCCGCGCAGCTTGACTTGCCCACCGCGTGACTGCTCGTGGAAGCCGTCGCGCAGCAGCGCCAACAGGGTGTGGTTGTGCGGGAACGAATTGAGCAGGTCGCGCTGGCCCGTACCGTAACCCGGAACCGTGGAGGCGAAGATAACCGGATGCAAGGGTGGCGCTTCCAGCTTGTAGCCCATCGGGCCGTCGATGGCCTGCGTGTCCAGAAAATGGTCGGTGTAAATGGTTTGCGGCGCGCCGTTCCATGCTTCGACTTTTTGCTCAAACACTGCCGAGCTCATGACCACCGGATGCAGGAAAGTGCGCGCGCCCAACAAGCCGTGCGGATCCGGAGCACCAGACCTGAGCAGAACCGCCGGTGAATTGATGGCACCCGCCGCAAGCACATAGTGTTTTGCAACTATTTTTGTAGCGACACTTCCCTGCCCTGCCTGGACCAACGCGCCATTTGGCATGACGTTTCGGCAATACAGCGCTGTGACCTTGCCGTTGGTGAGTTCAAATTTTTCAACGCGCATCTCGGTCAGCAGCTGCGCCCCGCGATCGAGTGCAGCGGGAATAGTGGTCACCAGCATGGACTGCTTGGCATTCGTGGGGCAACCGAGCCCGCAGGAACCGATGTTCCAACAACCTTTGACATTACGCGATATCGCCGCCGCCGGAATACCCAGCTTGGCAGCACCCCGTCGCAACAAGTCGTTGTTCTCGTTGGGAGGTGTAAGCCAGGGAAGTATGTTCAGGCGTTGCTCGGCTTGGGTAAAGTAAGGCGCCAGTGCATCGACGTTGTAATCCGTCAAGCCAAATTGATCCTGCCAATACTTCAAGGTGGCGCTAGGCGTCCTGAAAGAACTGGTCCAGTTGACGGTAGTAGAGCCGCCCACGCAGCGCCCCTGCAGAATGTTGATGGCCTTGTCCTGGGTCTTGCGCGCCGCGCTTTCCTGATAGAGCTGTGGATAGGCCTCTGACTCCTTTTGATTGAAGTCCGAGCTGCTTTTGAGGGGACCCTCTTCAATCATCACGACCTGCAAGCCAGCCTTGGCAAGGAGCTCGGCGGTAATGCCCGCGCCAGCACCGCTACCGACAATGGCGACGTCACAGACAATTTTTTCCGGTGCTGGGCCCAAGGCGCCACCGAGGACTTTCCAGCCGCGTTTGAGGCCATCACGGATGGGGTCGGGCAATTGACTCATGCTGGGTATTACTTTCAGATTTTGGGCGGGCCGCCATAGCCGATCTGCGCCCAGGTCGACGCGTCGGAGAAATACGCGGCTGCGGTGATGTCATGCAAGGCAGCATAAGCCTGCTGGCGCAACGCCAAGCTGGAAGTTCGCATGCCTTGCAAAGCCTGTTGAATGTCGGTTTCAGCAGCCGATGCCCACGGCTGGCCCAGGCCCGCAAGCGCCAAGCGCCCTGGCGCAGCCGCCAGCAAAGCCAGCAACTGCGACAACTCATCCTGGGCGTGAGGCGGCAAAGCGATGGTCAGCCCGTCGACGCGGTCCAGCAGTCCGTTCAAGGCAGCCTGCCTTGCAGCATCGGCGGTGGGCAAACTGCCATCAAGCACGCCCCGCCCAATGGCCCTGAAGACTTCGCGGCCAGCGAGGCTGAGTTTGCCTTCATGCAGGCCAGCCTGCAGCAGCGCAGCTGCGCCACCAGCGACGGCCAGCAGCGCAGCCGAAGCGGCGCCCAGCTTGAGTAGGGATCTTCTTTGCATCGACGGAGTTTCGCATGTGACTTGGGCATTTCAATAGGGCGCGTTCCCTAGATAAACTCGGTGTTTATATGGACTCACCAGCAAACCGGATTCGCGAAGCCATGCAGGCCGTGTCGCAGTTGCGACAACTTCGCGCGGCCAACCCGCAGTTGGACAACGCCTGCCTCGAGGTCAAACGATTTCAAGCACAGCGGTTCAGGGCGACGTACGCGGATTTACTTCGCAGTCCGCGTTATCAAGGTGCGGCGCTTTTCTTTTTGAACGAACTTTACGGCGACCATGACTATGCGCAGCGGGACCAGCAGTTTGCGCGTATTGCAAACACCATCGCGCGGATCTTTCCAGCTGCGGTGGTTGAAACGGCCGCTTCGCTTGCGGAGATTCACGCTCTGACAGAAAAGCTAGACGACCTCGCTGCCAGGCAATGGCTGGCGGCTTCGCAGCTAAACCCCTCCGCACGCTACATCACTTGCTGGCGCGCGGTGGCGGACCGCTCAGCGCGCATGCAGCAACTGCGGGTCGTGTTGCAACTGGGCCAGCAACTCGATCGTTTGACCCGTACGCTCGGCCTGCGCACCTTGTTGCGGATGATGCGAGCACCGGCGCAGGCCGGGGGACTGAGCGCCTTGCAGAATTTTCTGGAGGCGGGTTTTGACGCTTTCGCAGCGATGCGCGGCGCAAGCGAATTTTTGGGTTTGATCGAAACCCGCGAAACGATGTGGATCACATCGCTCTTCGACGATGACGCTGTCGCCTGCGAGACGCAATTGAGTCAACTTCTCGCCAACGCGCCGATGCATTAGGACAAGCCCCATACGCTTGCAAGCCCCTGGGTTTCACAATGGCGCAGAAGGAGTTTTCGATGGACAAGATTTGGCTCAAGAGTTACCCCGAGGGTGTTCCACACACCATAGACCCGGATCAGTTTCGGTCGCTGAATCAACTGCTCGAAGACTCTTTCAGGAAAAATGCTTCGCGCCCCTTTTCTGTGTGCATGGAAAGGTGGATGTCGTACGGACAACTCGATGAGCTTTCCTCTGCTCTTGGCGCCTGGCTGCAGCAGCTCGGGCTTGAGCCGGGGGCTCGGGTTGCGATCATGCTGCCCAATATTCCCCAGTTTGCGGTGACCATGGCCGGCATCTTGCGCGCCGGCTTCACGTGCGTGAACGTCAACCCCCTTTACACCCCGCGTGAGCTCGAGCATCAACTGAAGGACTCCGGTGCCACCACCATCGTGATTCTTGAGAATTTTGCGCATGTACTTGAAGAAGTCATCGACAAGACGCCTATCAAACACGTGGTGGTCGCATCGATGGGTGATTTACTGGGCTTCTGGTATGGAAACTGGATTACTTTTGCCGTCCGCCACCTGGCGAAAATGGTGCCCGCCTACAAGCTGCCTCTGAGCGATGCGCGGACCGTCACCGCATTTAACCGCGCCATTGCAGATGGAACGGGCGCGCCGCTCAAGCCTGCCCAAACCACGCTGGATTCCATCGCATTTTTGCAATACACCGGCGGTACCACCGGTCTGTCCAAGGGCGCCGTGCTGACACACCGCAATATTGTTGCGGCCATTTTGCAAGCCGAAGCCTGGTTTACACCCGCGTTGCGCCGCCTTGGCGACGTCAGTAAAACCAACGGCATTGCGGCTTTGCCGCTCTATCATATTTTTGCGCTGACGCTGTCCCTGCTTGCCATTCGGTGGGGCTCCCATCTCACGCTGATTCCAAACCCGCGTGATTTTGGCAAGTTCATTGAGGTATTAAAGAAACGTCCGTTTCACATGCTTCCGGCTGTGAACACTCTTTACAACGCATTGCTGCAACACCCTCAAATCAAGTCCGTCGATTTTTCCAGCCTTTGTGTTTCGCAGGCCGGCGGCATGGCTGCCTCTGCGGGCACCGCGAAGCACTGGCTGGAGGTCACCGGGTGTCCGATGATTGAAGGCTGGGGCATGAGTGAAACCTGCGCCATCGGAACCAATAACCCGGTCATGAATACCAACTTCACGGGAACAATCGGCCTACCTTTGCCGGGAATAGAGCTGTCGATCAAAGACGATGACGGCAATTCACTTCCAGTTGGCGAGTCTGGCGAAATCTGCATCAAAGGGCCGCAGGTCATGACGGGCTACTATCAGCAGCCAGAAGAAAATGAAAAAGCGTTTACATCCGATGGCTTTATGCGCACCGGTGACATCGGCATCATGGATGGCGACGGGTACACGAAGATTGTTGACCGCAAAAAGGACATGATCATTGTTTCCGGCTTCAACGTCTTTCCCAACGAACTTGAAAATGTGATTTCGCTCTGTCCCGGAGTCGTCGAATGCGCGGCGGTTGGTATCGCGGACGAGAAACAGGGCGAGGCGATCAAGGTTTTTGTCGTCAAAAACAATCCAACGCTCACTGAGGATTACCTCAACGAGTACTGCAAACAAAATTTGACCGGGTACAAGCGACCAAAATACATTGAGTTTCGGGATGATTTGCCCAAAACAAACGTTGGCAAAATTTTGCGGCGGGAGTTGCGTGCCACTCCCTAGCGATTCACCGGACTGCGGCCAGTGACACTTCCTTCCGAATTGCCGTCAGGCACCCATGTTTTTGAGCGTGGTTGGTTGTCATCGAACAACATTTTGCTGTCGGGTTTGCACTCCTGCGCGCTGATCGACAGCGGTTACAGCACACATTCCGAGCAGACGGTCGCCTTGGTGGACACTGCTTTGCAGGGGCGGCCCCTGGATTTCCTGCTCAACACTCACTTGCACAGTGATCATTGCGGGGGCAATTCATCACTGCAGAGTAGATATCCGAACATGCAGACCCTCATTCCGCCAGGGCACGCATCGTTTGTCTCATCTTGGGATGCAGCTTCCCTGACCTACACGCCGACTGGGCAACAATGTCCGCGTTTCAAGTTCGATGCCGTACTTTTGGCGGGAACGGAGATGAGACTAGGCGACACAGAATGGCAAATTCATGCAGCTCCTGGCCACGACCCTCATTCGCTTATTTTTTTTGAACCCGCTTCACGGACTTTGATTTCTGCGGACGCGTTGTGGGAATACGGTTTTGGCGTTGTGTTTCCAGAGCTGGAAGGGGAAACTGCATTTTCCGAGGTGGGCGCGACTCTTGATCTGATTGAAAAACTTTCTCCGTCTTGGGTGATACCGGGCCATGGTCGGGTGTTTGCCTATAACGAAGATGTGTTGGCCAGATCTCGCCAACGGCTAGATGCTTTCGTTACCCATCCAGAAAGGCATGCTCGGCATGCAGGAAAAGTTTTGTTGAAGTTCAAATTGCTTGAGCAGCAGCAAATGCCTTTCACGGACTTCGTGAACTGGGCGGGCGGCACAAGCTACTTCAAACTCATTCACGAGAAATTTTTTCATTCCATTTCTCTCGCATTGTGGATCGAACAATTGACCCAGGAGCTCATTCACTCCGCTGTTGCTTCGAGAAAAAATGGCATGGTTTCCAACGCGTAGATTTTCTCGAGTTGACCTGCCCCATGACACCAGGAAACAAACGCATCGCCCAAAAGAAAACGCCCAGTTGAATCATCAACTGGGCGTTTCTTGCTGTAAGAGCCTGACAATGTCCTACTTTCACACGGGAATCCGCACTATCATCGGCGCTAAGTCGTTTCACTGTCCTGTTCGGGATGGGAAGGAGTGGTACCAAATTGCTATGGTCATCAGGCATAACTGTTTGACAGATTGTCCAAAGAACAATCCATCGAATTCATAGAGCAAATCAGCTTTTATTTAGTAACGCGCACCTCACTTGTTTAGCGCTAAAGGTGCGTCTTTTGAATGCGTCAACTTGGCATAACAACCGTGACAGACTTCAGGCTAATTAAAGCCTTTAAGACGATCAAAGTTATAGGGTCACTTACGCATCAAAGAGAAAATTGGATCGGAAAAATTGGATTCAGAAAAGAAAAAGCCCAGTCAATCAAAAGATCAACTGGGCGTTCTCA